>MERG01000290.1:4168-14794 GCA_001771985.1 Betaproteobacteria bacterium RIFCSPLOWO2_12_FULL_62_13
GGCGAGATTCGAGATGCAAATTGGTTCTCACCGATTTGCATGAAGTTGAGCACGCGCGAAGCTTAGGCCAAATGCCGCGCATTGACAAGCCGCGAGTTATTCAGCGGCGCTCGATCGTGGCGGCCACTTGCTGCCGGGGATAGACCGGCACCAGAAAGTGTTTGTTGATTTCATCGTTGAGCGCGTTCAATTTTTCCAGAAAGTTCATCAGATATTCGTGCAGCCCCGGGCTGATGATCTGTTCGGTGCGGCCGTAGTGCAACTGCGCGTGCAGTTCGCCGGCCAGCCGCTCCGCTTCGCGCGAGGACGGCTCGCACAGATCGCGCAGGATGTCGTAGATCTCGTTCATGCAGGCGTGCAGGGAACGCGGCATGTCATCGCGCAGAATCAGGAGTTCCGCCACCCGCATCGGCGTGATCACATCGCGATAGACCTTGCGGTACGAGTCGAAGGCGCTGACCGATCTCAGCAGCGCGCTCCACTGGTAATAGTCGACCGCGCCGCCGACGTCGGCAACGCTTGGCAGCAGCGTGTGGTACTTGACGTCGAGGAGCCGGGCGGTGTTGTCGGCGCGCTCGACGAAGGTACCGAGCCGCATGAAGCTGTAGCCCTCGTCGCGAAGCGATGTGCCGAAGGTGACGCCGCGAAACTGGTGCGAGCGCATCTTCACCCAGTCGAAAAACTCGCTCAAGCCGCCGGTGCGAATGCTGTCGTAGTTCTGGTTGCGCATTTCCAGCCAGACGGAGTTGATATCCTCGTACATCTCGGAGGTGATGGCGCCGCGCACAGTGCGCGCGTTTTCGCGCGCCGAGTGGATGCAGGAGTAGATGCTCGACGCGTTCGTCGCATCGAACACCATGAAACGCAACACGTTGTCCGCGGAGAGGGCGCCCGGATAAAGCTCATAGTAGGCGGTGGCGAGCCCGTTGATCACCAGCGGAACCGCCCACGGCTCGGCCCACGACTGGCCGGGTTCGAGGATGCGGTAGGGCAGCAGGGACATGCGGTAGGTGACGTCGAGCAGCCGCGCCGTATTCTCCGCGCGCTCGATGTGGCGCGACATCCAGTAGAGATTGTTCGCGACGCGGCTTAGCACGGTCGTGCCCAATGATGAACGATGAATGATGAATGATGAATAAGGTCATTGATCTGCGCACTTCCATTCATCATTCCGCATTCCGCATTCATCATTCCTCCAATACCCACGTGTCCTTGGTCCCGCCGCCCTGCGACGAGTTGACCACCAGCGATCCTTCACGCAACGCCACCCGCGTGAGCCCGCCCGGCACCAGCGTGACCGTCTTGCCGCTCAGCACGTAGGGTCGCAGATCGACATGGCGCGGCGCGATGCCCGAAGCGCAGAAGGTCGGGCAGGCCGACAGCGCCAGCGTGGGCTGGGCGATGTAGTTGGCGGGATTGGCGAGGACGCGCTCACGATAAGCCGCGATTTCCTGCCTGGTCGCGGCCGGTCCCACCAGCATGCCGTAACCTCCCGAGCCCTGGACCTCCTTGACCACCAACTCATGCAGGTGTTCGAGCACGTGCTTGAGTTCGTCAGGGCGGGCGAGGCGGTAGGTCGGAACGTTCGAAAGGATCGGCTTCTCGCCAAGGTAGAAACGGATCATTTCCGGCACGTAGGTGTAGATCGACTTGTCATCCGCGACCCCGGTGCCGATGGCGTTGGCCAGCGTGACGTTGCCCGCGCGATAGGCGGCGAACAACCCGGGCACGCCGAGCACGGAATCGGGGCGGAACGCGAGAGGGTCGAGGAAGTCGTCGTCGATGCGCCGGTAGATGACGTTGACGCGCTGCGGGCCGCGGGTGGTGCGCATGTAAACGACGTTGTCCGCAACGAACAGGTCCTGGCCTTCCACCAGTTCGACCCCCATCTGCTGCGCCAGAAACGCGTGTTCGAAATAAGCGCTGTTGTAGGGGCCGGGTGTCAACACCACCACCGTCGGGTTGGTGACGCCGGCCGGCGCGACCGCGCGCAGGTCGTCGAGCAGGACGTCGGCGTAGTGGTCGATCGGCGCCACCGCCATGCGCGAGAACAGCTCGGGGAACAACCGCATCATCATCCTGCGGTTCTCCAGCATGTATGAGACGCCCGAGGGCGTGCGCAGGTTGTCTTCGAGGACGACGAACTCGTCGCGATCGGTCTTTACAATGTCGATGCCGGCGATATGGATGTAGATGTCGCCCGGTACGTCGAAGCCGCGCATTTCCTGACGGTAGAGCTTGTTGTCAAGAATTTGCCGTGCCGGAATCAGGCCCGCGTTGACGATCTCCTGATCGTGATACACATCCTTGAGGAAGGCGTTGAGCGCGCGTACCCGCTGGCAGGTGCCGTCGTAGATGATCTTCCAGGCATCCGCGCGCAGGATGCGCGGGATGATGTCGAAGGGGATGGAACGCTCGACGCCGCTCTCCTCCCCGTATACGGCGAACGTGATGCCGAGCCGGGTATAGAGGGCATCCGCCTCGCGCTGCTTCTGCAGCAAGTATTCGAGCGGTTTATCAGCCAGCCATTCCGCATATGCGCGGTAATGCGGGTGAACCGACCCGTTCGCCTCGTACGTCTCGTTGTACATCCCAGGCCGGTGTGTGGCATCGTCTCGCTTTGTGGCCGGATGACTCATCCTATCCTCTGACGCAACTGGTATGCCACACAATGCGTTTGGACCCCGCGGCGGATGCTTTCATGTTGTCCCTACCGCGAAGAATTGTCAAAAAAACCCGGAACTCTCGTCGCATTCAGCGTTCTGTTCTAGGGTCGATTCATCGTGTATTGTCACTCCCGGAATTCGGACGAAAAGATGTAAGACATGGTGAAGGCATCGCATCTTAAACTGGTGACGCCACAGGATGCGGCCGTCGCTGCGTGGCTCGACCGCGTAGCGCAGCGCTGCGCTCCTGCCGAGATTGAGGTGCTGCGCCGGGCGCTTGATTTCGTTGCGCCGTTCTACGCCGAACGGCGACTCGCGAGTGGCGAGGCGGCGCTTGCGCACGCGCTGGAAACCGCGGACATACTTGCCGAACTCAAGCTTGACCACGAGACGCTTACGGCAGGGCTGCTGTTTCGTTGCCTCGAATTGACTCCAGGCGCAGCGCAGCAGGTTCGCGATCAATTCGGCTCCACCATCGCCGATCTCGCTGAAGGCGTGGTCCGCATGGAGGCACTCAGTGCGCTCTCCAGCCGCCGGCCGGCGGTGCAGAAGCCCGAGCAACAGGCGGGGCAGCTCGAGGCCCTGCGCAAGATGCTGCTTGCCATGGTCCAGGACGTGCGGGTGGTCCTGATCAAGCTTGCCGATCACACCCAGGAACTGCGTTATCTGGTGAGAGGCAGGGAGGCGCGCATGCGGGGCGAAGCCGCGGAAACCACGCGCGATATCTTTGCGCCGCTCGCCAACCGTCTGGGGGTCTGGCAGCTCAAGTGGGAGCTCGAGGATCTCGCTTTTCGCATTCTGGAGCCCGAGATCTACAAGCGCATTGCTCGGCTGCTCGATGAAAAGCGGATCGACCGCGAGCGCTATATCGAGGGGGTGATTGCGCTGTTGAGAGGGGAATTGGCGGGTGCCGGCATCCGCGCCGAGGTGTCCGGCCGGCCCAAGCACATCTTCAGTATTTACAAGAAGATGCATAGAAAAGCCATTGATTTCGAATCACTTCATGATGTTAGAGCCGTGCGTATTCTGGTTGACGAAGTGACGGACTGCTATGCTGGGCTGGGACTGGTCCACAACCTGTGGTCGCCGATCCCCAAGGAGTTCGACGACTACATCGCACGGCCAAAGAGCAACAACTACCGGTCGCTGCATACCGCGGTGATCGGGCCGGAAGGCAAGGCGGTCGAGATCCAGATCCGCACGCACGATATGCACCAGCATTCGGAACTCGGGGTGGCGGCCCACTGGCGCTACAAGGAAGGCTCGCGTCACGACCGCGGCTATGACGAGAAGATCGCGTGGCTGCGCCAGATTCTGGAATGGAAGGACGAAGTAAGCGACGCCGGCGAACTCGCCGAGCAGTTCAAGACCGGGCTGTTCGAGGACACGGTCTATGTGCTGACACCGCAGGGCAAGGTGATCGATCTGCCCAAGGGGTCGACGCCGATCGACTTCGCCTATCACGTGCACACCGAGCTCGGCCACCGCTGCCGCGGCGCCAAAGTCGACGGTGTGATGGTGCCGCTCAACACGCCGTTGCAGAACGGCCAGCAGGTCGAGATTCTGGCGGCGAAGCAGGGCGGGCCGAGCCGCGACTGGCTGAATCCCCAGCTCGGCTATCTCAAGAGCCAGGGGGCGCGCACCAAGGTGCGCCAGTGGTACCACCGCCAGAACTACGAGGCCGACGTCGCTGAAGGCCGCGCGTTGCTCGACAAAGAGCTGCAGCGCCACGGCATGACCGGGCTCAATCTCGATAAGCTCGCCGGCGAATTCGGCTACACCAAGCTCAACGATTTCCTGGCTGGTCTCGCGCGGGGTGAGATCGGCAACAAGCAACTGCAGGACGCGCTCAAGCCGGAAAGCGCGCCGCAACCGACAGTCGTGCCGGCGGAACCGCTCGTCGTGCGCAAGCCGCGCGCAGCCGCGCAGGGCAGCGTGCTGGTGGTGGGCGTGGACAAGCTGCTGACGGTTCCGGCCAAATGCTGCAAGCCGGCCCCACCCGACGCGATCGTGGGCTTCGTGACGCGCGGACGCGGCGTCACCGTCCACCGCGCCACTTGCGCGAATGTGAAACGCCTTGATCCCGCGCGGCGCGTAACAGCGGAATGGGGCGCGGCCGCAGGCGCGACCTTCTCCGTCGATATCGAGGTCGAGGCGGTCGATCGCACCGGGCTGTTGCGCGACATCTCGGAGGTGCTCTCGCGCGAACGCATCAACGTGACCGCCACGAATTCATCGAGCGGCGACCTTGCGGCGCGCATGCGCTTTACGCTCGAGGTCGCCGATCTCCGTCAGTTGCAGCGCGCGCTCGCGCTGATTCGCGAGGTGCGCGGTGTGGTGCGCGCAGTGCGGCGCTGAAGAACAATGATGAGCGATGAACGATGAATGATGAATGGACGGGCGCTTGCGCGCGCGAACACTTTGCAATCCACGTCTTCTACGCGGTGAACGTGAGAGCAAGCCCGGTTACGCCGGTTAACCCCTCGTAGCGCGAGGACCAGGTTTCGCCGGGCTTGATCGAGAATGCGGCGGTCAAGGTACCGGTGGTAATTATTTCACCGGCCGCAAGCGGATCGAATTGCGGCTGGCGCGCAAGAGTGTCCGCAAGGAAAGCGAGCGCAAGCGCCGGGTGATCGAGCGCGTTTGCGCCTACCCCTCGGCCCAGGACCAGGCCATCCTTGCTCAGCGCGACCTTGCAATCACGCAACTCGTCGACCCGTTGAGAAATATCGTCCTTGCTCAGGGCGACTGGCGTCCCGACGATGAGCCGCCAGTGAAAGGAGAAATCGGCTGCAGAGTCCGCCGGTTTAAACGCCCAGTTGGCAAAGTGGCAATCGACGATCTCGAAGCTCGGTGCATACCATTCGACCGCTTCCAGCAACGCGGCCGGATCGTGGCAGTCGGCCGCGATTGGAGCTCGGAGGCTGAACGCGATTTCAGGTTCGAGGCGAGCTTGCACGCTGCCCGAAAGCGATACGGTCGCGGCACCGTGCTGTGCGAAAACGAGGGTATCGTCATAGACGTGCGACCAGATGGGAGAAGTCGCGCCATACTCCGCCCATATCTTGCGATTGGTGAACCCGACCTTTCGGCCGACAGTCCGCTCGCCGCGCGCGCGGCGCAGCTTCACGATCTCGGCAGCCACCGCGTAACCTTCATCGCAGCCAAAACCAGGTTCGTATTCGGCGATCGACGGCACGATCTGCCCACGATCAAGCGCCTCAAGCAGTTCTACAGCGATAGTCGCAACCATATTCATGTGAAACCCCATTTAGCTATTTAGCCACAGAGATCGCGGAGGACACAGAGAGCAAAAAAACCAATAGATATTCCAAGGTCGTAGCAAATTTCCAGGCCCCGTCACATTTCGTGAATGACGCTTACATAGTCGAACGGGAAAACTCTGTTGATGTTTTGGGTTCTTCTCTGTGTTTTCTGTGTTCTCTGTGGCTGCCTCGTATTTCATTTAGCACAGCGGAAGCCGATATTGTGATGCCCCGAAGCGGGGTTGCGCGAGAGATTTCTGCCCCGCTGTGTCGTCGTGATTTCTTCAGCCGGTGAATCGTGACCGCCGCCGCGGGTGCCGCGCATCGGGCCGGCGGCAAGGTCTTCGCGTCCGTCGCCGGCGCGGTACGGATAGGGGCGGTAGGCACTGGAGACCCATTCCCAGGCATTGCCTGCCATGTCCTGCGCGCCGTAGGGGCTCGCGCCGGCGGGAAACTTGTCGACGGGGGCGGTATCGTTGTAACCGCGGCCGAATTGGGCGCGCGAGCGATCGGGTGGCGCGGCGCCCCACGGATACTTGCGGCCATTGATTCCACGCGCGGCTTTTTCCCATTCCGCTTCAGCCGGCAGCCGCTTGCCGCGCCACGCACAGTGGTCGCGCGCACCGGCCCATGACACTTCGACCACCGGGTGGTTTTCAAAGCCTTTGTCAGCGGCCCATTTCCCGCCGACCTGGTGTACGCGCGCGTCTGGATCGTCGATGTCGAACAGCCGTTCGCCTTGTTTGTTGACAGGACCGATCGCGTTTAGGAATTCAGCAAACTGAGCATTGGTGACCGGGAGGCGATCAATGGCAAAGGCGGGAAGGGTCACTGGATGCGCAGGACGCTCGTCCTGTGGACCCGTATTGCTACCCATTGTGAAAGGTCCGGCCGGGATATTGACCATCTCGCCGAGCGCACCTGCCTCTACAGCGTCCGGGGCGGGAAGCGCTGCGGCGATGAAAACGACGAGTAAGTTCCGATATTTCACTCTACGCCCTCGGTAACAATCATATACCCTGATTTTATTTGAAGCTCGCTCCCGATTCCGATAAAATGCTGCATCTTTAGGCGCGTAGCTCAGTTGGTTAGAGCACCACCTTGACATGGTGGGGGTCGTTGGTTCGAGTCCAATCGCGCCTACCAATTCTTAAATCCGGACGTGAAGCGCCGGTTTAACTCCGCGCATTCGAACGGACGCGGGCACTGTCCAACGCGCGGCGTAAGATGAGAGGAGTCAGACGCGGTGTTCGTGCAACCGTTTCTGGCTCTTGTTTTTTGAAGGGTAGCATGCCGAACATCCGCCTTCCTGACGGGTCGACCAGAACGTTCGACCAACCGGTGACCGTCGCCGAACTCGCCCAGAGCATCGGTGCGGGCCTCGCGCGTGCCGTGCTGGCCGGTAAAGTGAATGGCAAGCTGGTCGACAGTTCGCACCGCATCGAAACGGATGCGGAGGTGGCCATCGTCACCGACAGGGACCCCGCGGGTCTCGAAATCCTGCGCCATTCTACGGCCCATCTGCTAGCGCACGCAGTGAAAGAACTGTTTCCCGACGCGCAGGTGACGATCGGGCCGGTGATCGAGGACGGCTTCTACTACGACTTCTCCTACAAACGGCCATTCACTCTTGAAGATCTTGCGGCGATCGAGAAGCGGATGGCCGAAATCGCCGCGCGCGATATCAGGGTCGAGCGCACGCTGATGCCGCGCGAGGAAGCAGTCGCCTTCTTCAAGGGCATGGGGGAGCTTTACAAAGCGGAAATCATCGCTTCGATTCCGGATGGCGAGGCGATTTCTCTTTATCGGCAGGGCAACTTCGTTGACCTGTGCCGCGGCCCGCACGTGCCTTCCACCGACAAGCTGAAAGTGTTCAAGCTGATGAAGGTCGCCGGCGCCTACTGGCGCGGCGACTCGAAGAACGAGATGCTGCAGCGGATCTACGGGACGGCTTGGGCGAAGAAGGAAGACCAGGAGGCCTACCTGCACCGGCTGGAAGAGGCGGAAAAGCGCGACCACCGCAAACTGGGACGACAGCTCGACCTCTTCCACATGCAGGATGAGGCGCCGGGCATGGTGTTCTGGCATCCCAGGGGCTGGGTGATCTGGCAGGTGATCGAGCAGTACATGCGGCGCGTGCAGCGCGACCACGGCTACCTGGAGCTCAAAACGCCCCAGGTGATCGACGTTTCGCTGTGGAAACGCTCGGGCCACTGGGACAATTTCCGCGAGAACATGTTTTTCACCGAATCGGAGTCGCGGGATTATGCGGTGAAACCGATGAATTGCCCCGGCCACGTGCAGGTGTTCAACCAAGGCATCAGGAGCTACCGTGATCTGCCGCTGCGGCTCGCCGAGTTCGGCTCCTGCCACCGCAACGAACCCTCTGGCGCGCTGCACGGGCTGATGCGCGTGCGCGGCTTCGTGCAGGACGACGCGCATATCTTCTGCACCGAACAGCAGATCGAATCCGAAGTCATGCATTTCATCGATCTGCTGCAGCGGGTGTATGCGGATTTTGGTTTCGATGAAATCCTGGTCAAGTTCTCGACGCGGCCGCCCAGGCGGGTCGGCGATGACGCGGTTTGGGACCGGGCGGAGGCTGCGCTCGAGGCCTCGCTCCAGACGAAGGGATTGAACTATGCCATCAATCCGGGAGAAGGTGCATTTTACGGACCCAAGATCGAGTTCTCGCTCAAGGACAGCCTGGGCCGCGTCTGGCAATGCGGCACGATGCAGCTCGATTTCTCGATGCCAGGGCGGCTCGGCGCCGAATACGTGGCGGAAGACAACACACGGCGCGCTCCGGTGATGCTGCACCGGGCGATCCTCGGATCCTTCGAGCGTTTCATCGGCATCCTGATCGAACACTACGCCGGCGCCATGCCGCTGTGGCTCGCGCCGGTCCAGGCCGTGGTCATGAACATCTCCGAGCACCAGATTGACTATGCCCGAAGTGTCGCCGAGCACCTCAGAAAGGCCGGCGTGCGCGCCGAAGCCGACTTGAGGAACGAGAAAATTTCCTATAAAATTCGAGAACATAGTTTGCAGAAGCTGCCTTACCATGTCGTCGTGGGCGACAAGGAAGTGGCGGCGCAACAGGTTGCCGTGCGCACGCGCAAGGGCGAGGATTTGGGCCGAATGGCCGTGGAGGGCTTTATTGCCCGTATCCGAGCTGAAGCGGCGCAGATGGGGCGCGCGGCGTGATGACTAATTTTTCAAGGAGTTTTTCGCATAGCACAGGACAAGGAAGCCCGGATCAACGGTGAAATCACCGCTCCGGAGGTTCGGGTAATTGGTGCGAACGGAGAACAGATCGGAATTCTGAGCATCGCCGCCGCCAACAAGCTGGCGGAGGAAGCCGAACTGGATCTCGTGGAGATCGCACCGCAGGCGAGCCCGCCGGTGTGCCGCATCATGGATTACGGGAAATACAAGTACCGTGAGAGCAAGAAGCGGCACGAAGCGAAGCTCAAACTGAAACAGATCGTCGTCAAAGAGATCAAGTTCCGTCCCGGGACCGACGAGGGCGATTACAAGATCAAGCTGCGCAACCTGATCCGTTTCCTCGAGGAAGGCGACAAGACCAAGGTCACGCTCCGTTTCCGCGGCCGCGAGATGGCGCATCAGGAAATCGGAGTGCGGCTGCTCGAACGGGTCAGGGCCGAGCTTGAGCCTCACGGCGTCGTCGAGCAGTTTCCCAAGATGGAAGGCCGGCAGCTCGTGATGATGCTGTCGCCCAAGAAGAGCAGCAAAGGTCCCCAGAAGCCGGCTGCCAAAGCAGCGGCGGCAATCCCGAGGGCCGCCACGCCCAAGCCGGCAATGGTTGCTCCCAGGGCGGAAGTTCAAGCCGGGATTGAAAAGAAGTAGCTGTCCGGGTCGGAAAGTCCTGCACCTGCGGGCACCCGGCGCTAGGAGTCTATCAGGCTCCATCTAGAACAGGAGTCACTATGCCCAAGCTGAAGACCAAGAGCGGCGCGGCCAAACGCTTCAAGAAAGTGGGCCGCGGCGGATTCAAGCGCAGCAAAGCGAATCTGCGCCACATCCTCACCAAGAAGAACACCAAGCGCAAACGACACCTGCGCGGCACGACCGTGGCGCACGGCTCCAACAATCGCGCGCTGCGCGCGATGCTGCCCTACTAGGCAAGGAGACCAGCCATGCCAAGAGCAAAACGTGGCGTCATCGCCCGCGCCGCCCACAAGAAGGTGGTGAAGCAGGCCAAGGGTTTCCGCGGCCGTCGCAAGAACGTGTTCCGCATCGCCAACGAAGCGGTGATGCGCGCCGGACAGTATGCCTATCGCGACCGCCGCAACCGCAAGCGCACCTTCCGCAGTCTGTGGATCGCGCGCATCAACGCCGCGGCACGCGAGCACGGCATGAGCTACAGCCTGTTCATGAACGGCCTCAAGAAAGCCTCGATTGTGGTCGATCGCAAAGTGCTTGCCGACATCGCGGTGCTCGACAAGCCGGCATTCGGCAAATTTGTGGAAAAAGCGAAGGCCAGCCTTAGTGCCCCCATCGGGGATGGTTGAAACCCCTCGCCTTCAGGCGAAGAAAGTTTTTGCGAAATGTGAGCGAAGCGAACATGAGCAGGTTTTTGTGCAACAAAGGTAAAGCAAGTTGTCATGCCCGCGGCGGCGGGCATCCAATCTGTGGTGCGCTGAAATTGGATTCCCGACGCCTCGGGAATG
>MERG01000290.1:14809-33111 GCA_001771985.1 Betaproteobacteria bacterium RIFCSPLOWO2_12_FULL_62_13
TGACAGTCGTGGAGCCTTTACAGTCGGCTTCAAGCCGACGTCTATTAAACCCCTCGGCTTGTAGCCGAGGGTTGTTTAGTGCCTGAATAGGGACCAGGGGTTAGGGAATAGGGACTGGGAAATCCTGTTCCATGGCCCTGAATAAAAAGGGGCTGTTTGAGCCTCTTTTTTTCTAGCCCCTAGCCCCTAGCCCCGTCATGCAAGACCTTGATGCGATTGTGAGTGAGGCGCTCGCCCTGTTCGCGGGCATCGACGATGCCGACCAACTCGAGCAGGCCAAGGCGCGCTACCTCGGCAAGTCCGGTGCATTGACCGAACTCTTGAAGGGGCTCGGCAAACTCCCTTCGGCCGAGCGTCCGGCGATGGGCAGCCGCATCAACGCGGCGAAGGACAAGCTGGAAACGGCGCTCAAGGCCCAGCGGGAAAAGATTCAGCACCGGAAGCTCGAGACCAAACTCGCGGAAGAGGCGCTCGATGTGACATTGCCTGGCCGGGGCCTGGGGCTGGGTGGATTGCATCCGGTGACGCGCACCATGGAACGCATCGAAGCGCTCTACCGCTCGCTCGGCTTCGAAGTGGCCGACGGTCCAGAGATCGAAACCGATTACTACAACTTCACTGCGCTCAACCAGCCGGAAAATCACCCGGCGCGCTCGATGCACGATACGTTTTACCTCGAGGACGGAAAGCACCTGCTGCGTACGCATACCTCACCGATCCAGATCCGCTACATGGAAAATCACCGGCCGCCGATCAAGATCATCGCGCCGGGCCGCGTCTACCGTGTCGACTCGGATGCCACGCACTCGCCGATGTTTCATCAAGTCGAGGGCCTGTGGATCGATGAGCGCATCACGTTCGCCGATCTCAAGGGCGTGCTCGTCGATTTTCTCAAGCGCTTCTTCGAGCGCGATGACCTTAAGGTGCGTTTCCGGCCGTCGTTCTTTCCGTTCACGGAACCGTCGGCGGAAATCGACATGAGCTTCGGCGACGGCTGGCTGGAGATGGGCGGGGCCGGCATGGTGCATCCAAATGTCCTGCGCAACGTCAACATCGACCCGGAGCAGTATCAGGGTTTCGCGTTCGGGCTCGGCCCCGACCGGCTCACCATGCTGCGCTACGGCGTGAACGACTTGCGTTTGTTCTTCGAAAACGACCTGCGCTTTTTGAAGCAATTCAGTTGAACCGCAAAGGCGCAAAGACGCAAAGATGTCGCAAAGAACTGCAGGAAATTGTTTTGGCCTGGTGTGTTTTTTACTTTGCGTTTCCTTTGCGCCTTCGCGTCTTTGCGGTTAATGCTTTATGAAGTTTTCGGAAAACTGGCTGCGCACCTTCGTCAATCCGCCGCTCTCCACGCGGGAGCTGGCGGACGCCTTGACCATGGGCGGCATCGAGGTCGAGTTGATCGAACCGGCGGCGCCGCCGTTTGACCGGGTGGTTGTGGGCGAGGTGCTGGAGGTTGAGAAGCATCCGGACGCCGACCGCCTGACGGTATGCAAGGTGAACGCCGGCGTTGCGCCGCTCACTGTCGTGTGCGGTGCGCCTAACGTGCGACTTGGCATCAAAGTTCCCACCGCCCTGGTCGGTGCCAGGCTGCCGGGCATCGAGATCAGGCCCGTGAAGGTGCGCGGTGTCGAGTCGCAAGGCATGCTGTGCTCGGCGAAGGAATTGGGCTTGAGCGAGAAGGCGGACGGTCTGATGGTTCTGGCGGCGGAGGCAGCGGTTGGCGTGAACGTGCGCGAACTCTTGGACCTCGACGATAAGCTGCTCACCACCAAGCCCACGCCCAACCGCGGCGACTGCCTGAGCGTGCTGGGCGTGGCGCGTGAAGTGACGGCGGTCACCGGCGCCAAGCTCACGCCGGTTTCGATCAAACCGGCGGCGGTTTCAACCAAGGACAAGGTGGCAGTAACGCTTGAGGCGCGCGAGGCATGCCCGCGCTACTGCGGGCGGCTGGTGCGCGGGGTCAACGCCAGAGCGCCGACACCGCAATGGATGGCAGAGCGGCTCGCGAGGAGCGGGGTGCGTCCGATCAGCGCGATCGTCGATATCACCAACTACGTCATGCTCGAGCTTGGCCAGCCGCTGCACGCGTTTGATGCCGCAAGGCTCTCCGGCGGCATCTGCGTGCGTTTCGCGCGGCCGGGCGAGAAGCTGACGCTGCTCAATGCCGAAACCCCCGCACTCGGCCCCGGTTTCCTGGTGATTGCGGACGACAAGAAGCCCGTGGCCCTCGCCGGCATCATGGGTGGGACGGAGAGTGCGGTAGTTGACGCTACTCACGAGGTTTTTCTGGAGAGCGCGTTTTTCGATCCCAACGTGATCGCGGGCAAGACGCGTGTGCTCGGTTTCGGCTCCGATTCCTCGTATCGCTTCGAGCGTGGCGTGGATTTTGACGGCACCCTCAAAGCACTCGAACGGGCGACCCAACTGGTGCTGGAGATCTGCGGTGGCCACGCCGGCCCGGTCAGCGAAGCACGTGCTCAACTCCCGAAGCGCAAGCCGGTGACGTTGCGGCTTTCGCGCGTGCAGCGTTTGCTCGGAGTCAAGCTGGGCGTAAAGCAGGTCGGTGCCGTCCTGCACCGTCTCGGCTTCGAGTTCACGGCGGCGGAAGACAAGTTGCGCGTCACCCCGCCATCCCATCGCTTCGACATCGCGATCGAGGAAGACCTGATCGAGGAGGTGGCGCGCATCCACGGCTACGACAACATTCCTGCGGCAGCCCCGGCAGCGTCTGCCGTGATGCTGCCGGCGCCCGAGGCGCGCCGCGACGCGGCGGCGGTGCGCCGGTTCCTGGTGGCGCGCGATTACCAGGAGATCGTCACTTACAGTTTCGTCGATCGTCAGTGGGAAGTGGATTTTTGCGGCAACGCTGCGCCGATCGCGCTTGCCAACCCGATCGCAAGCCAGATGAACGTGATGCGTTCCAGCCTGATCGGCAGCCTCGTCAACTGTGTTGTATTCAACGTGAACAACAAGCAGGAACGGGTGCGGTTATTCGAGATCGGCCGCTGCTTCATGCGCGCCGCGGACGGCGGTGCCGCCCAGCCCGTGCGTCTCGGAGCGATCGCCTGCGGTGATGCACTGCAGGAACAATGGGGCGCGCCGTCGCGCAAAGCCGATTTTTATGACGTCAAGGCTGATGTCGAGGCATTGCTCGTCACGCACTCGGTGCGTTTCGATGCTGCACCGCATTCTGCGCTTCATCCTGGCAAGTCGGCGCGCATCATCTGTGACGGAACCGCCGTCGGCTGGATTGGTGAATTGCATCCAAACTGGCAGCAGAAGTATGATTTGCGCCTCGCTCCGGTTATGTTCGAACTCGACTTCGAACATGTTGTTCGAGGGAGCGTGCCGGCTTACAACGAGATATCAAGATTCCCGCCGGTGCGACGCGACCTTGCCGTGATCGTCGACGAGGACGTAGGTTATCAAGCGATCGTGGATGCGGTGCGCCGCAAACAGCCGGCCATCGTGACCGATATCGGCCTGTTTGACGTGTACCGCGGGACAGGCATAGAAAAAGGCAAAAAAAGTCTTGCATTCAGAGTGTTATTGCAGGATACTCATAAGACTTTGACCGATGCGGAGGTCGAATGCGCCCTTTTGCAACTGATCCAGATACTGCAACAACAGTTCGACGCGAGGCTCCGTTAAGAGAGGAGAATATGACCTTAACCAAAGCCGAACTCGCAGATCTTTTGTTCGAAAAGGTGGGGTTCAACAAGCGCGAAGCCAAGGACATGGTTGAATCGTTTTTCGAGGAAGTGCGGCTTGCGCTCGAAAACGGGGGCGGCGTGAAGCTCTCCGGCTTCGGTAATTTCCAGTTGCGTGACAAGCCGCAGCGCCCCGGCAGAAATCCCAAGACCGGAGAAGAGATCCCGATCACCGCGCGACGCGTCGTCACGTTCCACGCATCGCAGAAGCTGAAAGCGATGGTGGAACAGCACTATCATGGAAACCCACAGCAACAACAATCCTAAGACCGCGCTGCCGCCGATTCCGGCCAAGCGCTATTTCACGATCGGCGAAGTGAGCGAGCTGTGCGGCGTGAAGCCACACGTGTTGCGCTATTGGGAGCAGGAGTTCACCCAGTTGAAGCCGGTGAAGCGCCGCGGCAATCGGCGCTATTACCAGCACCACGAGGTACTGCTTATCCGCCGCATCCGCGAACTCCTCTACGACCAGGGATTCACCATCAGCGGCGCGCGCAACCGGCTTGATGAGCTCGTCGCCGAGCCCGCCAAGCCCGCGCGCCCGGCGCGCGCTGGTCTGAATTTCGTGCGCAAGGAAATCAGAAGCGTGATCGAGTTGCTGCGCGCGTAGTGCGGCTGTGAGTCACGTCTTTCACCGCGATGCGCGCGCCGAACCACCGGTAGCGGTCAGCGGCGAAGGACCCTATCTGATGGACGGCGAAGGCCGGCGCTATCTTGACGCGTCCGGCGGTGCCGCGGTTTCCTGTCTCGGGCATGCCCATCCGGCGGTGATTGAAGCGATCAAGCAACAGGCCGGGCGGCTTGCCTACGCGCATACCGCGTTTTTCAGCAGCGAGCCGGCGGAGCAACTCGCCGACTGGCTGGCGGAGGCAGCCGGCGGAAACTTCGAGCGCGTGTATTTCGTCTCGGGCGGGTCGGAAGGCATCGAAGCGGCATTGAAGCTCGCGCGCCAGTATTTCGTCGAAGCCGGGCAACCGTCTCGCGCACACTTTATCGGCCGCCGCCAGAGTTATCACGGCAATACGCTCGGCGCACTGGCGGTCGGCGGCAACGCTTGGCGGCGCGCGCAGTTCGCGCCGCTTCTGATCGACGCCGAACACATCGCACCGTGTTATGTCTACCGGGATCGCAAGGAAGGCGAGAACGAGGAAGAATACGGGCTTCGGGTAGCCGGCCAATTGGAGGAAACGATCGAGCGGCTCGGGTCCGGCAAGGTAATCGCGTTCGTTGCCGAGACCGTGGTCGGCGCGACACTCGGCGCGGTGCCGGCTGTGCCGGGGTATTTCCGCCGCATTCGAGACGTTTGTGACCGCTACGGCGTGCTGTTGATCCTCGACGAAGTAATGTGCGGCATGGGCCGCACCGGCACGCTGTTCGCCTACGAACAGGAGGGCATCGTGCCGGACATGGTGGTGATCGCCAAGGGGTTGGGCGGCGGCTACCAGCCGATCGGCGCGGTGATGGTGTCGAAGAAGATCTTCGATGCGATACGCGGCGGCAGCGGCTTCTTCCAGCACGGCCATACCTATCTCGGGCATCCCATCGCGTGCGCGGCGGCGCTCGCCGTGCAGCGCACCGTGCGGGAAGCGAACCTGCTCGCCAACGTGCAACGGCAAGGCGCCGCATTGCGCGAGGCGCTGGAAACACGCCTGCGCACCCATCCGAACGTAGGCGACATCCGCGGCCGTGGCCTGTTTCTGGGCGTGGAGCTGGTGGCGGACCGCGGCACCAAAGCGCCGTTCGATCCGGAACTGAAGCTCCATGGCGCAGTCAAGCACGAGGCGATGGCGCGCGGATTGATCTGCTACCCCATGGGCGGCACCATCGACGGACGGCTTGGCGACCATGTGCTGCTCGCGCCGCCGTTCATCATCGACGCAACGCACGTTAGCGAGATAGCAGAGAAGTTTGCAACCGCGCTCGACGCCGCGCTCGGGGCGGTGAGAGCTTGAACCATCTGGTAACCGCGGGTCTGATATACTTTACGCTCACGGGGCGTAGCGCAGCCTGGTAGCGTACCGGCATGGGGTGCCGGTGGTCGTGAGTTCGAATCTCACCGCCCCGACCAATAATCAATAACTTGCGCGTCTTCACTGCTCAATTTGTGAGCAGATCCTGCCCAGTAATTTGCGAATTTTGGAAATCAACTTCCCTGGCATTAGTACCGCCGAGTGGAGTTAACTCATTGCTTGGGCGCGATTTTCAGTGCGCATTCTTTCCATGACGCGAGCATGCATACCTTTTGCCAATTGTGTGCGGTATCGCGCTGACTACGTCACGCAGCCTATTTCTGGAGTGTCTCCGTGGTGCGAACGTCGGAGATAGGCGAACCTCACATTGTGCAGAATGGCTGACTCTGCGTAGCGCTTATTAAACCGAAGTTCCTTCCTTTCGAGCACGCATTTTTTCCTCTGTAGATCCTGGTTCTTTCAATAGACGCGCTTGGCTTCACGGTAATCTGTTTCGAGCAGCTTGAGCGCGCGCTGTTAAACGGCGTTCGGCGCGTCACGATCGTGAAGGTCGGCGCGTGCGCCGAACCCCTTTATGGTGCGGCAGGTGTCGCGCACAATTGTTGAGAGTTCCTCGAGCAGCGTGCGGAAACCGTGTGCCGGTGTGCCGTCGCTCCAGAACGAGATCCCATCGAACGCGGCCTCCGCCTTGACCTTCTTCTTGTCGATGCGGTAGGTGAAGCGCTGCTCTTCGCGCTTGGCGGTGCGCAGCTCGGCAAGCTGCGGATTGCGGCACGCGACGAGCCGCTCGCTGGGATAGTCTGGGTGCGTGAGCTCGAAGAAGTGCGACAGGAGGTCGCCGAGTTGGTGGGGTGCGCGATGAAAAAGGGTCGAGTGTGTCTGGCTCGGGCGGTCTGACACTATGCAAGAAGGGAGCGTCCTCGTAACTTCGAAAATGAGAACGCGCGTTTGACCGGGGTGCCGTGTGCCGAAGATCCTTCGATATTTGATGGTTCATTTCCTATTGCTCATTTCGACGGAACGGAGTCCATCAGCCAATGATGATGATTACCTCGCAATTCCTTGAAGCTTATGTTAAGTGCCCGACCAAATACTGGCTGCGGTGCGCGGGCGAGAATGCCACGGGCAACGCATACGCGGCCTGGGTTCAGGCGAAAAACGAGGCATATCGGGTGGAAGGAATCAAACGGCTGGTTGCTGAGGTGCCCGACGGCGAGCGTATGGTGGCGTCGCCGACGGAGAATCTAAAGACGGCAACATGGCGAATGGCGGCAGACCTCCCAGCGCAAGCGCTAAATCTCGAGACTCGGATCCCCATCGTCGAGCGTGCGCCCTCGGCGGGCCGGGGCAAGGCCGCACAGTTCATCCCTATCCGCTTCGTTTGGACCAACAAGGTCGGCCGTGACGACAAACTGCTACTGGCGTTTGATGCCCTTGCGCTATCGAAAATGCTCGGACGCGACGCGCCTGCCGGCAAGATCATCCACGGCGACGACTATGCGGTGCTGAAGGTGAAGACGTCAGGCTTGGTGAGCGAGGTGCGGACACTCATCGCGAAAACCGCCACCCTGCTTTCCAGCCCTTTGCCCCCCGATCTCATTTTGAACCGGCATTGCGCTGAGTGCGAGTTCCAAACCCGCTGCCACCAGAAGGCGGTGGAGAAAAACGATCTCAGCCTGCTGGCCCTCATGACGCAAAAGGAGCGCAAGAAATTTCACAGCAAAGGCATCTTCACGGTGACCCAGCTCTCCTACACATTTCGGCCTCGTCGGCGTGCCAAGCGGCAACGGGACAAGCGGGAAAAGTATCACCACGCCCTGAAGGCGCTTGCGATCCGGGAAAAGAAAATCCACGTCGTCGGCATTCCGGAACTGAAGATCGCGGGCACGCCGGTCTATCTCGACGTTGAAGGTCTGCCTGACTGCGATTTCTACTATCTGATTGGCGTACGAATTGGGAAGGGCGAAGCGGCGGTGCAACACAGTTTGTGGGGCGACACGGTCGAGGACGAGCGGACGATTTGGAACGAGATGCTTGGCATCCTCGCGACAGTGGAGAATCCGGTCCTGATCCACTATGGTAGCTACGAGACGGTTTTTCTGCGGCGAATGTGCGAACGATACGGAAAACCGCTTAAAGGTTCGGTGGCGGACGGAGCCATTCAAGCAGCGGTGAACCTGCTGTCTGTGACTTTCGCGCGGGTTTACTTTCCCACCTTCTCCAACGGACTGAAGGACATTGCGGGATATCTGGGCTTTCGATGGTCAGAGAGCACTGCCGCCGGCCTCCAGAGCATCATGTTGCGACACGAATGGGAAACTTCAACAGCACATTCAACGAAACAAGCTCTCCTCACCTACAACGCCCAGGATTGCGAGGCTCTCGAAGTGTTGGCGAGCAAGCTGGCTGAATTGCAGCAAGCATCTCTTCGGACCGGAGATCCATCTCTCGATGGGTTCGTTGACACGGCGCGGCTGAAGTGGGAACACCCATACGGCTTCAAAAGAAACATTTTCGTCTTCCCGGAACTGGATGCCATTAACAAGTCCGCTTACTGGGACTACCAGCGTGAGCGAGTCTATGTGAAATCGAACGGAAACTTGATGCGCGCTTTGGATCGGACATCGAGGCCGAAGCGGGCCGTGCCACCCGATAAGACAATCGAGTGCCCGCGCCCGCGCTGTTGTCCGAAGTGCAACTCGACAGAAATGTTCGGGCATGGCAAGAAGAGCAAGACCGTCTTCGACATCAGGTTCATGCGGCACGGAGTAAAACGATGGGTCTCCCGCTACCGATTCCACCGCTATAAATGTCTGACTTGTGGCGCCACCTTCTTCCCCGAGCAGAAATGGTGGACTCGCAGCAAGTTCGGCAAAGACATCGTGGCGTATGCGCTCTACCAGAACATCGGACTCCGACTGCCGACGGAGAGCGTTCTCGGCAGCTTGAACAAACTGTTCGGCTTCCATCTGCCGCTCGGAACGACATCAGCATTCAAGCGAGCCGCAGCGAAAGCCTACGAAGAAAGCTACAACACACTGGTAAAGAGCCTGTGCAGTGGTCGCCTGCTCCATGCCGACGAGACAAAGGTCAGTGTCAAGGGCAAGACTGCCTTCGTTTGGGTTTTTGCCAACTTGGAGGAGGTGGCCTACATCTACAGTGAAACCCGCGAGGGCGACCTGCTTCATGCTTTGCTCAAGGACTTCACGGGAGTCTTGGTATCCGATTTCTACGCGGCCTACGACGGAGTTCGCTGCCTCCAGCAGAAGTGCTTGATCCACCTCATTCGAGACCTCAACGACGACGCCTTGAAGCATCCCTACGACGAGGAGCTGAAACAACTCGCCCAAGCGTTCGCTGGTTTGGTCAGACCGATGGTGGGCACCGTAGATCGTCACGGCCTGAAGAGCCATTTCTTGAGGAAGCATAGGGTGTCTGTAGATCGGTTCTACAGACAGCTTCCCGCCGTGGCGCTCCAGAGCGAGGCAGCGGTGAAGTTAAGAGACCGGTTCCAGAAAAACCGGGAAAAGTTGTTTACATTTTTGAGCTTTGATGGAGTGCCGTGGAACAACAACAATGCCGAGCACGCGGTCAAAGCTTTCGCCACACTTCGGAAAGTCATCGGGGGGAGCAGCACTGAAAAGGGCATTCGAGAATATTTGATTCTGCTGAGCATCTGCGAAACGTGCAAATACAAGGGACTGGATTTTCTCGATTTCCTTCGCTCTGGCGAAAAGAACATTGACGCCTTTGCATCCAACCTGCGGAGCCGGCGACCGGGGGTTGCGAGCAAGCAAACAGCGACTTATCTGCCCGTGCCCCTGGCATGAAGATCCTGACAGATCCTGCTGCGCGCCGACGGGGTGACCGAGCGATATTGCGTGAATGACAGCTTTCGAGAAAAGCGAATAACGGGTTAACAGGTTTGGGTCGTGAGCTGCCGTTCGTCGAAGTGCGGATGTCGGCCCACGGGTGGGTTTTCGTTCAGCACTATTTCAGGTTGCCATGTTCGTCCAGCGCGACGGTCGAGACGGGCCGGAGAGGTATGGCGATGTGATAGCGCGCGTGGCGGTGTTCGCCCGTGCGCACAAGGGCGTGCTTGGCGACGAGATCAGCGAGGTCGCGTGTTGCAGTGGCGGGCGACGCGCCGGTGATGCTGGCGTATTTGCCCGCGCTCAAACCGCCTTCAAAATCTTCCGGACCTTCGCGCAACATACGAAGGAGCGCTTTTTTCTGGCGGTCGTTGAGTTGATCGCGCAGCCGGTCGAGCAAGCGGACTTTGTCGATCATGAAATCCACGAGGGCAATTGCCCGTCGCTGCGCCTCGATCGCAGTCGCCGCAAACCATGAGAGCCAAGGTGTGATCTCGTTGTGCTTGTTGTTCGCCTCCAGAGCGGCATAATAGGTCTTCCGCTTGGCAAGAATGGTCGCGGCCAGGGCCGTCAGCGTCGGGTGGCCGAGGCTTTGCGCAAGCGCTTTCTCCGCGATCGCCCGACCAATACGGCCATTGCCATCCTCGAACGGATGGATGCAAACAAAAAAGAGATGCGCGATTCCTGCCCGTGTCAACGCGGGCAACGGTTCGCTTCCCCCCGGCGCCGTGCGACGGAACCACTCGATGAAGCGAGACATTTCTACCGGAACGTCGCTTGACGCTGGCGCCTGGAAGTGGACCTTGGGCTTGTGGATTGCGCCGGATACAATTTGCATCGGCTCCACGTGGGTCCGGTAGCGGCCAATATCCTTGAGGTCGCTCCGACCGCTCGTCAGCATCCGATGCCACCGGAACAGCGTGTCGTCGGAAAGCGGTTGGGCGTAGGAGCGATAGAGATCGACCATCATCTCTGACATTCCCTGTTCCGCTGCTCCGATCTTCCGGTGGGCGGCCGCCAGACCGAGCTGGCGGCGGATGGAGGATTGCACGCTGGCGCGATCGAGGATCACTCCCTCGATTTCCGAGGTGGTCACCGCTTCGGCACCCATCGCCGCGACCGTGAGCTGGTCTCGGTCTTCCGGCACAAGATGCTTTACGGTCCCGACATATTCGCCCGCTTCGACGAGAAAAAGCGCATCGGCCTTGACGAGAAGCGCCTTGTTCCAGGAAAAGTTCGGCCAATCCGGTTGCTGCCAATTCCACGACATGAGCGATGGGGGTTCGTTTAATCGCTCATGATATGGTTAACTGTGATTGATTACAACGGCGTCAATCGCTCACTCGGACGCGTGGTGAAACGCCATAGTGACATGCCCAGGTTTGTCGCGTTCGATATTCGCTGTGCGCTTAGAGATCTGGACGACGCGAAAAGCGATGAATTTTTAGTCTGATCGACTCCCCTAGATCAGCGTTTCTGGCAAAGAAAAAGTTGGAAAATTCGCGCCTTCTACCCCTAGCGTTTTAGCGGTCTCCGGCTCGCTAAAATTTGTGAACACGCTTCGAATTCATGCGCTATATCAAATGGTTGGTCTGCTTTGAAACCAGGCATGGGGTGCCGGTGGTCGTGAGTTCAAATCTCACCGCCCCGACCAATCAATCATATCATGAGGTTGCAAGAGCGACCTCAATGATGTCAGAAGTTCAGCTTTGCTTTTTCTGCAGGTGGTTGCCGAAGTAAGTATAGCGACTCTATTGCGCGAAAACCCTTATTGATACCGGTCTTCCGGGCGGTTGCGTACTGACGCCATGTCGCGCGAGCGCGTATCTGCAGTTCTTGCCCTGGTGCTGCTCGAGGAAGAAGCCGACCTTCGCTGCCGTGGTCGCGTTCTCTAGCAGGAGGACGTATTGCACGACGACGTCCAGGTCGAAGAACTCGACCGTTTCCAGCGAGCGCCATATTTCTTCCCAGCCGCCGGCGAGATCAGGACGGGCGAATACATCGACCAAGGTGCGCTCCAGTGTGGTGGCACGCATGGTGTGATCCCCGCCCGGTCCCTCTCTTTTACGCCGAACAGCGGTTCATCCTTGGCGATGCCGGGAAATCTGGAGGCCATAGCCCGCGAAATGGAACGGCAATACGGGGGAGCGGTGGCTTTCGAGCACAGCCGGCTCACCGTGGACGGGAAGGGTATTGGCTTCTAGGAACGCGACGTTCTACGGGACCGGTGTCTCGGGCGCGCTGTTTGCGCCGCTCAAGTGGTTCTTCTACCTCTCGATGCTGCTGTTGGCACTGATGCTTGCCGCGTGGATCGTCGATTGGATCTTCGTGTTCAAGGTGTCTCCGGAGGGCTTAGTCCGGTTGAAAAGCGTCCTTGACGCAGATCTCGCCCGTGCCGGGGCGCTTGGCGGTTGGCGCAATGAGTTCCCGCGGTTCGCGGTAGGGACAGCGAATTTTCTGTACGAAGTGGTTTTCAAGCTCACTGGGATTCACGACATGGGATCGCGATTCGCCGAGAGTACGTCGTTATCGATTCCCGACACGGTTGCGCGTAACACCTACCTTGTCAATTACGAGGCGATTCAGTTGGCGATGATCGGTATTCAGTTGCTCGGCGTAAGGTTGGCCGTTCTTCTCACGTCTTTGCCCCTATTCGGCCTGGCCTACGCGGTTGCGATGGCTGACGGGCTGGCTCAGCGTGCCATCCGCCGCGCGAGTGGTGGCCACGAGCCATCGAGCATCTACCACCGGGCAAAGTATTTCCAACTCTCACTGATTTCCGCGACCGCCGCGCTCTGCCTGCTTGTTTCGGCCTCAATCGACCCGCGTTGGATATCGCTGCCCGGTGTAACCGTCCTGGCACTACTGGTGTGCTGGCAGTGAATCTGCTACAAGAAGCACCTAAAGGAGTGAGGCTACCATTCCTCCCTCGACGTGGATGCTCGTCCCAGTGATGAAACCAGCATACTCGGAGGCAAGAAATGTGACAGTCGCGGCGAGCTCTTCCGGCCGGCCGAGTCGGCCAACGGGAATATGTTTGACGCGCTCGGAAAGATCATACGTCCGTTCTAAACTGTCAGTTACGATCGATGCGGGGCACACAGTGTTGACGGTGACGCCTTTCGAAGCAACTTCGTTCGCGATGTGCTTCATTAGACCAGTTACGCCAGCGCGAAAAATCGTCGAAAGGCCGTGATTCGGCATCGGTTGTTTGACCGATGCCGAGGTGATCGCGATCACCCGGCCCCAGCCACGCCGCACCAGAAGCGGCGTTACTCTGCGTGCGACAAGAATGGCCGCCCAGAGTTGCGTCCGATAAGCTTGTTCCCAACGATCGTCATCCGTTTCTTCGAGCACGTCACGCGTGGGAAGCGGCGGTCGGCCGGTGTTGAGTACGAGGATGTCTGGTCCGCCGAACTCCCGCTCGACAATGGCGACGAGGTTCTCGACATCGTCACGCGAGCGCATATCGCCAACCACCGGTACGACACGCACGTTGTAACGTCGCTGGATCTCGACGGCATTCGCGCGGAGGCGAGCCTCGGAGCGCGCGAAAAGTGCAAGATGAACGCCTTCAGCGGCAAGAGACCGGGCGACTGCGTCTCCCAGGCCTCCGCTGCAAGCAGTCACAATCGCAAGCTTCCCCGCAATCCCTAAGTCCACGAGGCACCGCCACCGGGCCCAAGTCCGCACAACCGGATACAAGATCCGGGCTTGGCCGCTGCGAACGCCACTGCGCCAGTTCTAGGCTTCGTCATCCGATTTCATCTCCTTCATCAGCGCCGTAATCCGCGCCACCGTCTTGTTGGTAATGGACCTCACGCGTTCGGGATACACCGAGCCGCCCATGCATGCCGCGACGTCATCTGCTCGCTGCTTACACCGAGCGGATCGCCTCCGCTGCCATCGCGCGAAGCGCGCGCTTCTGGATCTTGCCTGTAGACGTCATCGGCAAAGACGGGACAAACACGTAATTCCTGGGGACTTTGTAGTTCGAGAGATGCTTGCGACAGTGCGCGTCGAGCTCTTCGGCGGTGGGCGGATCGCTTTCTTTCGGAATGACGTACGCCACCGCGACTTCGCCTTTCACCCGGTCGGGCACGCCGATCACGGCGCACAGCGTCAGTTTGGGATGCTTGGCGAGAACCGCCTCCACCTCCGCCGGATACACGTTTGCGCCGCCGGTGATGATCATGTCTTTGGCGCGATCGAGGATCTTCACGAACCCGTCCTCCACCACGCCGATGTCGCCGGTGTGAAACCAGCCGTCCGGCAGCGACTCGGGAACCACTCTTCCGCCGCGCCAGTAGCCGCGGATCACTGTGAATCCCCGGGCGAGGATCTCACCTGGAACGCCAGGGCCCACCCTATGGCCTTCAGCGTCCACGATCTTCGCTTCGACCGTGCCGCCCCACGGCCCGGCGTAACCCGCGCGCCGCGGCGCTGAAAGCAGGTCGCGCGAGATGGCGCCCGCTTCGGTCGCGCCATAAATGTTGAGCAACGCTGCCCCGGTGAGCTGCTCGAAGTCATCGACCAGATCTTTGGCTACGGGCGCGCCTGCGACCGAGCACGCGCGAAGCGATCTGAGCTGGCCCAGCTTCTCGCGCTCCCGATCGAGCAACAGTGTGTACATCGTGGGGACCCCGAAGAATGACGTGACGTTCCAGCGCTTCACGAGCTCGCAGCACTGGGCGGTGTCGAACCGGTTCATCAGAACCAGCGTCCCGCCCACTAGAACGATAGGCAGAATTCCGTGGATCGGCGCTACGGTCCAGAACATCGGCGTCGTGACGAGAAACACGTCGGCGGCGGTATAGCGGCACGCGATGACCCAACTGTGCGCTAGGTGCTCGATGAAGATGTGATCGATCGGGGCGCCCTTGGGCTTACCCGTCGTTCCTGACGTGAAGAAGAGCGCGATGATATCGGCAGGCGCCCGTGCAACCGCGTCAGAACGCGACTCCTGTTTTTCGATCCACGAAGAAAACAATCCTCGCGGGTCATCGTATGAAGAGACCCACTGCGGATAGAGCGGCGAGCCTGCCAGCTCTCTGAGCGTTCCGTCGCCTTCCGCAGTCGTGAGAACGAGGCGTATCGCGGTTTCTTCGAGGATCGGCGTGAGCTCCGCCGGACGCAGCATCACGTTCAGCGGAACGAGGATGGTGCCCGCCTCGATCGAGGCGAGCAGCGTTACGACGATCTCCCAGCGATTGTTGCCGTGGTACGCGATACGCTCTCCCGGCACGATTCCGAGCGACCTTATTCCTGCAGCGACTTTGCCTACGAGGACTTCGAGCTCACGATAGGTGAAGGTCCGCTCGCCATCGGCGAGCGCGACCTTGCCCGGATACAGCGCAACGGACCGCTTTAGAAAGTCCGCTACGATGTTCATGCGAAGCTCGAGGTCATACCATCGTCAGACCGCCGCTCACGCTTAAGACCTGGCCGGTGACGAAGCTCGAGTCGTCCGACACGAAGAACAATACTGCTTTCGCGATTTCTTCGGGCTTGCCAAATCGCTTCAGCGGTATCCATTTCTCCACCGAACGCATGATCTTGCCGATCTTCGGATCGGCGAGGTTCGCCTGGAACTGCGGGGTGTCGGTCAGGCCGGGGCAGATGCAATTGGCGCGTATGCCATGCCGCGCTTCCTCGCGTGCAAGCGTCTTCGTAAAACCGATGATGCCGGCCTTGGCCGCGCCGTAAACCGCCTCCCCTGTCGAGCCCACACGCGCGGCGTCCGACGAAATGAAAACGATCGCACCTTTGTTCGCCGCAATCATGTGAGGCAGGACGGCCTTCGTCACGCGCAGATGACCTTTGAGATTCAAGTCGATGAGAAAATCCCAGTCCTTCTCGGTCGTGTCGATGAAGGGCTTGATGTCGTCGAAACCGGCGTTGTTCACCAGTATGTCGATGCGTTTGTACTTGTCCGCGACTTCCTGCACCACGCGGTTCACTTCCGCGGTGTTGGTGATGTCGACGCCATACGCTTCCGCCCTCCCGCCCTGCTGACGCACTTCCTCGGCAACATTCCTCGCATTCTCGCCGTTCTTGTCGAGAGATATGACGGTTGCACCTTCTTTCGCGAGCAACAGGCAGTCGGCACGGCCCATGCCGCGTCCGCCGCCGGTGATGATGGCAAGGTGGTCCTGTAACTTCATTGCAGTTCTCCTTTGTGAGCTGTCTCTGCTGCTTAATCAAGCTTAAATGCTTTCGCGGCGGCATCGTGCAGCAGCGCCTTGCGGGCCTCGGGCTTCAATCCGAGCTCGTCCACCTGCTTGATGCTCTCCGCCTGCTTGAGCACCGGGTAGTCCGTCGCGAACATCACCTTGCCTTTGCCGCGGCTGTTCAGGAATCGCACGAGCGACTTGTCCCAGTATTTCGGTGCATGTGCACTCGTCGAGATGTAAATGTTCGGATGCTTCCACGCCATCGCGATCATTTCCTCGACCCACGGCCAGCCGGTGTGCCCGGCGACGATCGTCAATTCGGGGAAATAAAGAGCGACTTCGTCGAGGTAGATCGGCCGGCCGACATCGCTCGGCATGAGCTCTGCCGAATGCCCCATCTGGATCATCAGCGGCACCCCGAGCTCGGCGCATTTCGCGTAGAACGGAAAAAATGCGCGGTCGTCGGGACGTAGCCCAAAGCCGTAATGGTGAAGGTGGGCGCCGATGAAGCCACGATCCTTCACCGCGCGCTCGAGCGCCGCCACGCCTTTCATCCTGTGATACGGATTGATGCCGAAGAGGCCTTTGTACCGCTTGGGATCGGCGGCCATCACTTCGGCGACTTCCTCGATTCTCATATCCCACAACATCGCCTGGTTTTTCCACGAGCGCATCTGCCACACCGGCGTGATGACGGTGCTCACGCCTGCCGCATCGAGCACCCTCGCGAACTCCTGCGGCGTCCATCCGCGCATGCGATCGTCCATGTGCCACCACTTCACGATGTGCGCCATCTCCGGGTTCTCGATGAAGTTCTTTTTCATCGACGCCGGCGTGAAGAGGTTGCACCAGCTGTCTATGATGGGATACGCGTCCATGCAGCGGCTCCTGTTCTAAATAATGTTGGACCGGCTCAAGTCCTGAATCTGATCGGCAGTGAGCCCCAGCTCCTCGCTGAGAATCGCAGCGGTGTGCTCTCCAAGCGCCGGCGCGCGCTTCAGGGGGATGGAGGGCTCGGCCTCGCTCGCGATCGGGATCGACGGCGCATACAGCCCTGCAAGTACGCCCGTCGCGGGATGCTCGAGCGGCTTTAGCATGCCGCGCTCGCGCAGCGATGGATCTTCGATCAACTCGGCGAGCTTCTCGACCACCTTCCCGCACGGTATGCCCTTGCTCGCCGTGAGCTTCACGATGTCGTCGACGGCGAACTGCACGACCCACTCCGCAACGCTCGCGTCGATCCACTTGTGGCGCTTGAGGCGCCCCGCCAGCGGCACGAGCTTGGGGTCCTGCAGATCCTGCGAATCGATCAGCGTTGCGAGGCGCCGCCACAGCCGCGGCGGCGCGGCATTCAGGGCCACGTAGCCGTCTTTGCACTTGTAGACGTTGCACGGCGTAAGTCGCGGGATGGTGCTGCCGGTGCGTAACGGGAAATCCCAGTCGAGCTGGTACTCGACCGGCTCGACCATGAGCATCGCCACGAGCGAGTCGTGCATCGCGACGTCGATCTTTTTTCCCTTTCCGGTCCGGTCCCGCTCTCGCAGCGCCGCGAGAATGCCGATCACCGCGTAAAGCGCGGGCACCGTATCGCCGAAGCTGATCCCGGTGCGCGAGGGCGCACGATCCGGATAACCGTTGGTCGCCATCGTCAGCGAGCTCGCCTGCACGATCGGATCGAACGCCGGCAGGTCTTTCTTCGGACCGGCGCGCCCATATCCCGAGATCGAGCACATCACCACTCTCGGGTTTCTCGCCGCGAGCGCGTCGAAACCGAGGCCCCACTTTTCGATGACACCCGGAGCGAGATTCTCGATCACGACGTCCGATTTTGCGACGAGCTTCAGAAAAAGCGCTTTGCCTTCGGGCGCTTCGAGATTGAGTGTGAGGCTCCGTTTGCCGCGATTGCGCTTCAGTATCGCGACCGTCTCGTCCTCGTCCGTCGTGCGCTCGACCTGCGACGTGCCGTTCGGGCCGCAGAACGGCGGAAACGTTCTGGCGGGGTCGCCGCCGTCTCGGCGCTCGACCTTGATCACGTCTGCGCCGAGGCCCGCGAGTGTCATCGTCGCGAAAGGACCGGAGAGATAACTGGTGAGATCGAGGATACGCACACCGGCGAGCGAGTTACGCATATTGTGCTCCGTCTATTTTGAGCAGGCGCTGCGCGTTGCGGCCGAGGATGCGCACGACGTCCTCAGCGCTGAAGCGGGCGTCCTCCTGAGGGAGGCGGCGTATGCAGTCGACCCACGCGGTCAGGTCCGCCTTCGAATCCTTGAGGCCGGGACCCGTCAGATGATCGCTTCCGAAGAGGATGCGATCGGTGCCGACTTCATCCGCCACTTCCTTCAGCACGTTGAGGAAGCGGCGGTAATCCCTGGACGCGAGCTGGTACCACTGCGAGATCTCAAAATAGACGTTGGGATTGCGCCGCGCGACCGTGATCGCCTCCTGCCACTGATAAGGAAATCCCGCGTGCCCGAGGATGATCTTGAGGTCGGGCAGCTCTGACTGAACATCTCCGATCAGATGCGGGCTTCCGTAGCGCGGTTTCATCGGAAAGTTGGCGCCTCCGGT
>MERG01000291.1:0-4870 GCA_001771985.1 Betaproteobacteria bacterium RIFCSPLOWO2_12_FULL_62_13
CTCGACTTCGTCGTGTCCTCCTACGCTCGGGACGAACGGGGCTGAATCGTGGCGGCGCGAATAATACATGCCGGGGCAGGCTTCGCCGGCGTGACGGAATCGCGATTACCTGCGCAATTGTGAACGAACTGTTAGGAGTTTGTCAGACCGAAGCTTGCCCCGGACTCTGATCCGGGATCCGACAAACTCCTCGGGGAGCGTAAAATTGACCGCGGTCAAGGCTGCGGGGCCTCGCCTGCCCTTATAGTTAACCGGTCCGATGGCGCTCCGCGCCGCTGTGCAATACGACAACATCAGCCGTTTTTGCCTTAGGAGTTTGTCCGACCCCAAGCTTGCCCCGGACTTCGATCCGGGGTCCGACAAACTCCTCGAGAGAAGGAATAAGCACCATGCCGTTAACCGACATCGAAATCGCCCAACAGGCGAAGATGCTGCGCATCTACAAGATTGCCGAGAAACTGGGCATCCCCGAAGACCAGCTCGAACCCTATGGGCATTACAAGGCAAAGCTGTCGCTCGAATACGTCGACAGCCTCGCGAACAAACCCGACGGCAAGGTGATTCTGGTGACCGCGATAACTCCGACGCCCGCCGGAGAAGGCAAGACCACCACCACGGTGGGTCTGGGCGACGCGCTCAACCGCATCGGCAAGAAGGCGGCGATCTGCCTGAGAGAGCCTTCCCTCGGGCCGGTGTTCGGCATGAAGGGCGGCGCCGCGGGCGGCGGCTATGCGCAGGTGGTGCCGATGGAAGACATCAACCTGCACTTTACCGGCGACTTCAATGCGATCGCCCTTGCCAATAACCTGCTTGCTGCGGCGATCGACAACCACATCCATCACAGCAATGAGCTCGAGATCGACGTACGGCGCATCACCTGGCGGCGCGTCGTGGACATGAATGACCGCGCGCTGCGCGAGATCACGGTCGCGCTGGGCGGGCCCGGCAACGGATTTCCGCGCCAGGACGGCTTCGACATCGTGGTCGCTTCCGAAATCATGGCAATCTTCTGCCTCGCCACCTCGCTCAAGGACTTGAAAACCCGGCTTGGCAACATCGTGGTGGGCTACACCCGCGGCCAGAAACCGGTGCGCGCGCGCGATCTCAAAGTCGACGGCGCGATGGCGGTGCTGCTCAAGGATGCGTTGAAGCCGAATCTGGTGCAGACGCTGGAGAACAATCCGGCGTTCATCCACGGCGGTCCGTTCGCGAACATCGCGCACGGCTGCAACTCCGTGATTGCGACCCGGACCGCAATGAAGCTTGCCGATTATGTCGTGACCGAAGCGGGGTTCGGCGCCGATCTCGGCGCCGAGAAATTCATCGACATCAAGTGCCGCAAGTCGGGCATCAGGCCTTCCGCCGTAGTGATCGTCGCCACCGTCCGCGCGCTCAAATACCACGGTGGCGTCGACCTCAAGGAGGTAAACAAGGAGGACCTCGCGGCCCTGGAGAAGGGCATCGCCAACCTCGAGCGGCATGTCAACAACGTGCGTAACCACTATGGCCTGCCGTGCGTGGTGTCGATCAACCGCTTCAACTTCGACACCCCTGCGGAAATCGAGCTGCTCAAGAAGAAAATGGCGCACCACGAGGCGCCGGTGATCCTCGCCACACATTGGGCGGACGGCGGGAAAGGCGCGGAGGAAGTCGCGCGCACGGTGGTCGAACTGATCGAAAACGTGCCGGCCGACTTCAAATTCGTCTACGAAGATTCGATGCCGCTGTGGGACAAGATCAAAGTGATCGCAACCAAGATCTACGGGGCCCGCGACGTCACCGCAGATTCGAAAGTGCGCGTCCAGATCAGGAAACTTCAGGATGAGGGGTATGGAAACTACCCGGTATGCGTGGCGAAGACGCAATACTCGTTCGCGACCGATCCGCAACTGCGCGGCGCGCCTTCCGGCCACATCATCAATATCCGAGAAGTGCGGCTTGCCGCCGGGGCGGAATTCATCGTCATGGTGTGCGGCGACATCATGACCATGCCGGGGCTGCCCAAAGTGCCCTCGGCCGAAAAGATCGATCTCACCGAAGAGGGCAGGGTGGTAGGGCTGTTCTGATCTGGTATACTGCGCCCGTCCAACGCGGCGAGGCGCGCCCGGCCGCGTCGAGGATCCGCCGTGCCGAGCGCGGCGTTTCGCGGCACACAACGAAGACTTAAACCATGAGTTCCCGCGGCCCGGGCTTCCGGGCAGCTTTGCGGCAGATCGTTGGCATCAACATCCTCTTTCCAGGGGAAAACGCGGAAGTGATCACTCTCGCGGCGCGCTCGCTGGAGCCCAGGTTTCGACCATAACTATAGGGAGGCTCGTCATTCATGGACACTCTCACCGGCGCCATCCTCGTCTTCGTTGTCAGTGCTGTGTTCGTGGTCTTCGCGGGCGTTGGCCTCGCCCGCTTCGGCGACGAACTCGCCGAGAAAACGGGATGGGGTACCCTCTGGGTGGGCACCCTGCTGGTCAGCATTGCCACTTCGCTTCCCGAGCTTACGGTGAGCATCTCGGCGGTCTGGCTGGAAGACTCGCCTGGACTCGCTTTGGGAAACGTGTTCGGCGCAGACATGATCAACGTTTTCGTATTGGGAGTGGCCGCGCTAGCCTTCGGTGTGAGGAACCTGTTTGAGAATCAGGGCCGTGATACGCAAATCCTGATCCTGCTGGGCATCGGCATGGTGGTCTTGGCCGTCGTGATGGGCGCATTGGGTGATGTGAAGCTTGGCCCAACCAGCCTCGGCGGATTGCTCCTCATCGCCGCTTATGTCGCGGGCATGCGTGCGGTGTACAAATCGGGACGCACGGAAATGCACGCCGCGGATATCCCCAGCCCCAAGGGCAGCGCGCGCAATGCCTGGATCGGTTTCGGCATTTCAGTGGCGGTGGTGATCGTTGCGGGGCGGTTCCTTGCGGCCAGCGCCGACAGCATCGCGGAAATGAGCGGTATCAGCGCCAGCTTCATCGGCGTGCTGCTCGTTTCCATCGTCACGACACTGCCCGAGGCGTCCGTTACGGTCGCCGCCACGCTGCGCAAGTCCTACGGCATCGTCATCGGAAATGTGTATGGCAGCAATGCGTTCAACGTTTCCATTGTTTTCTTCGCCGATTTGTTCCACGACAGGGGACCACTGCTGGCAAGCATGGCGAGTGCACACTTCGTGGCCGCCGCTTCCGCGTTGCTGTTGATGAGCATGGGGTACCTCATCCTCCGGAGTTGCCAGACGCAGGCCGCGGTGTGGGGGCGGAGGTTGACGCCGGCTATTCCGTTGGTTTACATCGGCGCGCTGTACTTCGTGTTCACGCTGGGGCAGCGGTAGAAGCTATCGTAGACAACGCGCCCGAGGACACAGGCTACTGGGTAATTCGCCTCCCCGGTTTTGAAATGCTTACGGAAAGGACCCTTCTACATGGAAAGCCTGACTGGTGCGATCCTCGTTTTCATTGTCAGTTCGGCGTTTGTGATCGCCGCGGGGGTCAACCTCGCCCGGTTCGGGGACGAGCTCGCTGAAAAGACGGGATGGGGCCATCTCTGGGTGGGAACCATCCTGGTCGCCATCGCCACGTCGCTTCCCGAGCTCACCGTAAACATCTCCGCGGTCGCCTTCGAAGATTCGCCCGGGCTCGCCCTGGGCAACGTCTTTGGCGCCAATATGATGAACATCTTCGTGATGGGGGTCGTCGCGCTGCTGTTCGGGGTGAGGAACGTGTGGGCGACCGACAGCAGGGACATCCCGATCCTCATGCTGGTGGCGATCGGCCTCGTTGTTGTCGCCGCAGCGATGGGAGCATCGGGGGACGTGAGACTCGGTCCGGCGAGTCTCGGCGGACTGCTTATCGCGGTCACGTACATCGCCGGCATGCGAGCGGTCTACAAGGCGGGGCGTGACGGCATGGACCCGGAGGACGACGCCAAACCTGCCGGCAGCGCGCGAAAAGCCTGGATCGGCTTCGGCCTAGCGGCGCTGGTGGTCATCGTGGCGGCGCGTTACCTTGCGGCGAGCGCTGAAAGCATCGCGGAGATCACCGGCATCAGTGCGAGCTTCATCGGCGTGCTGCTCGTCTCTCTCGTCACAACCCTGCCGGAAGGGTCGGTCACCATAGCGGCCGCCATGCGCAAGTCATACGGCATTGTGGTCGGCAATGTCTACGGAAGCTGCGCGTTCAACGTCTTCATTATTTCCATCTCGGACCTGTTTTACGCGAAGGGGCCGCTGTCGGCGGCCATGGGGGGAGAGCACTTCGCAGCCGCGGCCGCTGCCTTTGGGCTGATGGGCATGGGCTACCTCATCATGAGGAGCTTCCAGTCTCCTGCGCTGGTGTGGGTGCGGAGGCTGACCCCCGCGATCCCCGTAATTTATGTCGGCGCGCTCTACTTCGTGTTCACTCTGGGGCAGCGGTAGGCGGTACGGCAAGGCGGCAAATCAGGCGGGCGCGGCCCGCGAGCGCTTTGGCATTGCAAACACCTTCGCGGCCGGCGCCATGCTGAGCACGGCCAGGAAGAAGAACGGCTACCTCATTTTCATGGCTTGCCTCAGCCGCCTGGGATTTCCGGCGTGCTCCTCGGCAGCAAGACGCAGAAGGTGCCCACCAACCCCAGGATCCCAGTGCTGATTTTCCGCTAACCAGTCTCGCCCCACCGGCACTGTTGTGATCCTCGTCGCGCTGGCGACTGCGGCCCGATTCGCATGGGCACTCGCGGCATGGGTTCGCTGTCCAATCTGCTCCTTGAGTCCGTAGCGACCAAGGCGATTCGCCTGGCGGAGATGCCCGTCCTGCCCGTGAAGTAGGGCTGATGCGCCGTCATAAGCTAATTGTTTGTAGTTGATTTATCCGGGTTGCGGCATTACGATTTCGAAAACATTGACGCGGGT
>MERG01000291.1:4885-9660 GCA_001771985.1 Betaproteobacteria bacterium RIFCSPLOWO2_12_FULL_62_13
TTGACGCGGGTCAATTCTTTTTTGGCTGACTTGCGGATGATTACGCGGTCATAAGAAGAACGATATTCAGGATGAGGCTCCCGGGTCGTTTGTGGTTCAACACTTGTTGAATGGAGGAGTCAAATCCATCTCAATCGTGCACTGTCATTCGGCATAACGCTGCTTGTCGCTGTCCTGGCGTTCGGCGCATTGCCTGCATCGGCGTGGGAACCCACTAAACCCGTCGAATTCGTGATCCCGGCCGGCACCGGCGGCGGCGCCGACCAGATGGCGCGCCTGACTCAGGGTATCGTCGCGAAGCACAAATTGATGAAACAGTCGCTGATCCCCATCAACAAGTCCGGTGGCGCCGGGGCCGAAGGCTTCCTTGAGGTCAAAGGTGCCAAGGGCGATCCGCACAAGATCATCATCACCCTGTCCAATCTGTTCACGACACCGCTCGCGACCGGCGTGCCGTTCAACTGGAAGGACCTGACCCCGGTGGCGATGCTGGCCCTGGACAACTTCGTGCTCTGGGTCCACACCGAAACGCCCTACAAGTCGCCCAAGGAGTATCTGGACGCGGTGAAGAAGGCGGGTCCGGGCAAGTTCAAGATGGCCGGCACCGGCGCCAAGCAGGAGGACCAGATCATCACGGTCGCGATCGAGAAGGCCGCGGGCGTGAAGTTCACCTACGTGCCGTTCAAGGGCGGCGGCGCGGTCGCCTTGCAACTCGTCGGCAAGCACGTTGACTCGACCGTCAACAATCCGATCGAAGCGGTGGCGCACTGGCGGGCCGGGAAGCTCCGCCCGCTGTGCGTATTTGAAAACGCGCGCATGCCGTACAAGAACAAGGTGACCGAAACCATGTCGTGGAACGATATCCCGACCTGCAAGGAAGCGGGCATTCCCATGGACTACCTGATGTTGCGCGGCATCTTCATGCCGCCCGGTGTGTCCAAGGACGTCGTCGACTTCTACATCGGTTTTTTCAGGAAGGTGCGCGAGACGCCCGAATGGAAGAGGTTCATGCAAGACGGCGCCTTCAACCCGAGCTTCATGACCGGCAAGGAGTATGTCGACTGGGTTGCGAAAGCGGAAAACCGGCACCGCGACCTGATGACGGAAGCGGGCTTTCTCGCCAAGAAGTAACCGTTAGGCCGCCTGCGGGGCGCGTGGGCTCCCGCCGGCATTCTCCGGAACCGGCGGCAGCTTGCCGCCGTTCTTTTTCGGATTTTCGACAGCGATGGAAAAACGCGGGTCTTCGAAAAAGGGGCTGCCGGCGCGCGGGGTGGAGATTGCGGTGGCGCTCCTCACTTTCGCGCTCGGCGCCCTGGTGGTGGTCGCGAGCTATCGCCTGGGTTCCAAGTGGGGAGCGGATGGGCCCTAGGCGGGGTATTTGCCCTTCTACGTCGGCTCCATCATCTGCATCGGAAGCATCATCAACCTGATCCAGGCCGCCACCGCCAGCATTCCCGCCGGCAGGCGCATCTTCGTGGAATGGGGCGCGCTCAGGCGCGTGTTCGCGGTGCTGGTGCCGGCCGCACTGTTCGTCATCGGCATTCACCTCGTCGGCATCTATGTGTCGGCGCTGGTCTACATCGCGGCATTCATGATCTGGATCGGGAAGTATTCGTGGCACAAGGGCCTTGCGGTCGGCTTCGGCGTGAGCTTCGCACTGTTTCTGATGTTCGAGGTGTGGTTCCAGGTCTTGCTGCCCAAGGGTGCCTACAACATCCTGGGCTACTTCGGATATTGACCACGGGGAACACGCGCAAGACACAGGAGGATGGCGGTTGGAGGGAATTAATTCGCTGATGTACGGGTTCTCGGTGGTGCTGTCCCCGTACAACATGGTGTTGATGTTCGTCGGGGTGTTTCTGGGCATCATCGTCGGGGTGCTGCCGGGCCTGGGCGGGGCGAACGGGGTGGCGATCCTGCTGCCGCTCACCTTTACGATGCCGCCGGCCTCGGCGATCGTGATGCTGTCCTGCATTTATTGGGGTGCATTATTCGGCGGCGCGATCACCTCGATTCTGTTCAACATTCCGGGCGAGCCGTGGTCGGTGGCGACCACCTTCGACGGCTACCCGATGGCGCAGCAGGGCCGCGCCGGCGAAGCGCTGACGACGTCGTTCACGGCCTCGTTCTTCGGGGCGCTGTGCGCGGTGATCATGATCACCTTCATCGCCCCGGCGGTGGCCAATTTCGCCCTCGAGTTCGGGCCGCCGGAGTTCTTCTCGGTGTATTTCCTGACCTTCTGCAGCTTCATCGGCATGGGGAAGGAAAAACCGTTCAAGGTCGTTGTGTCCATGATGATCGGGTTCGCGCTCGCCGCGGTGGTAATCGACATCGTGACGGGCCAGTTGCGGCTCACTTTCGGCTTCACCGAGCTGCTGCGCGGGTTCAGCTTCCTGATCGCGGTGATCGGGCTGTTCGGCATCGGCGAGATCCTGCTGTCGATGGAGGAGGGGCTGTCCTTTACCGGCAAGACGGCCAGGATCAATCCCAAGGTGGTGCTGGAGACCTGGCGCAAGCTGCCCCGGTTCTGGGGGACCGCGTTGCGCAGCATGGTGATCGGCTGCTGGCTGGGTGTGACGCCCGGCGGCGCGACGCCGGCCTCGTTCATGGCCTACGGGGTGGCGAAACGCATTTCGCCTGACGGCGCGAAGTTCGGCACCGGCCAGATGGAAGGCGTGGTGGCGCCCGAAGTCGCGAACAACGCGGCGGGAACCTCCGCCCTGCTCCCGATGATCGCGCTCGGCATTCCCGGCTCGCCAACGGCGGCGGTGCTGCTCGGCGGGCTGCTGATCTGGGGCCTGCAGCCCGGGCCGCTGCTGTTCAAGGAGCAGCCGGACTTCGTGTGGGGCCTGATCGCGAGCATGTACCTCGGCAACATCGCGACCCTCATCCTGGTGCTCACCTGCGTGCCGTTGTTCGCCGCGATACTGCGGATCCCGTTCTCGATCATCGCGCCGGTCATCATCGTGATCTGCGCGGTCGGCGCCTATACCGTGAACAACGCCCAGTCGGACATCTGGTATATGCTGGTTTTCGGCGTCGTGGGCTACGTGTTCAAGAAGCTCGACTATCCGCTGGCGCCCTTGGTGCTCGCCCTGGTGCTGGGCGACATGGCGGAGAGCGCTTTCCGGCAATCGATGCTGATCGCCGCGGGGGACCTCAGGATCTTCTTCTCCAACTGGCTGGTGGGCAGCATCACGGGTCTCGCCCTGTTCGCGCTGTTCTGGCCGCTGATTGCGAGGCTGATCGCGCGCCTGCGCGCCTCGAGGTCCGAACAGGCTGCGCTGTAGCGGCCGTTGCCGTGGCGCCGCGGCGGTCAGATTTTACCGCGCCGCTTGAGGCGGCTGAGCGTCTCCGGCGAGAGGTTGAGGTAGCAAGCGAGTTCTTTCTTGGGCAGGCGGTCCGCAAGCTCGGCGTGTTTGCGCATGAAACGCCGCACGCGGCCCGGCGCATCGAGCAGGTGCGGCGTGACGGCATGGACCATTAGTAGAAGCCGTGCCTGCTCATTGTCGAGAACCATGAAAAAAGACTTATAACTTTCCCTTCAGGTCCTCACGATATAGTGCGATAGCCTTCTCAAGTCATGCTCTAAGTTTGCGCTTCGGCGTGGCACGCCCGACCAGCCGTTCGATCAGTGCCGCTCCTTCCTGCAGCAGAAATTCCTTGAACGCAACGGCGACCGGCGGCAAGCGCTTGTTCTTGTGATGCACGATGTGCCACTTGCGCATGACCGGGAATCCTTCGACGTCGAGCACCGCGAGTCGTCCGAGCTCGAGCTCGGTGCCTATGGTGTGGGCCGAGAGAAAGCTGATTCCCATGCCTGCGATTACCGCCTGCTTGATGGTTTCAGTGCTCTTGATCTCCATCGTGACATTGAACTTGACGCGGAATTCCGCAAGCAACTCCTCCATCGCGAGGCGTGTGTCCGAGCCTTGCTCGCGCACGATGAACGCCTCCTTGGTCAATGCCTGCAGCGAAACATGCCGCTTGCGCGCAAGCCCGTGCTCGGGCGCCGCGATGATTACGTGCGGTTGCGGCGCGAACGCCTCCGCAAGCATGTCGGGATTTTCGGGCGGGCGCAGCAGCACGGCGAGATCGGTCGTATTCTCTCCCAACTGGTGCACGATTTCCTCGCGGTTGTTGACGGTGAGCCGCACCGTGACATCCTCGTGGCGGCGGCAAAATTCAGCGAGGAGGCCGGGGAAAAAATAGTCGCCGGCGCTGATTACCGCGATATCGAGCCGGCCGCCGCGTATCCCTTTTAGCGCGGCGAGCGCCTCGTCGGCTTCCTTGAACTGCTGGATAATGGCGCGACTGTAGCGCAGCATTTCGTGACCGGCGGAAGTCAGATAGATTTTCTTTCCCAGTTGCTCGAACAGGGGCAGCCACGCACGCCCTTCGAGCTGCTTGACCTTGATCGACACCCCCGGCTGACTCAGGCGCAGTTCTTCCGCGGCGCGCGAATAGCTCAAATGCCGCGCCACCGCTTCGAACACCTTGAGCTGGCGAAATGTAGCGTTCTTCATTCCGATCCGCCGCCGCAATGCATAGGCTAAAGCTTATCATAACGATAATAAACTTAAACTCAATTGCTATGTTTATTGACTTACATCAAACCGTTTCCAAGCAAGGGGTTTAACCTACGCCGTAGGTCACGATTTGGATATCTGGCAGGGAATACCCAAGCAACAAAGGAGGATCGTATGGCCGGTAAGGTGCATCAGATTACGGTATGGGCTCGGGGAGTGGTGCAGGATAAGGAAGGGCGGGACATC
>MERG01000292.1:0-4611 GCA_001771985.1 Betaproteobacteria bacterium RIFCSPLOWO2_12_FULL_62_13
GCTTGCAGTTGAAGCGTTCAAGCGCGCGCTCGACGATTCCGGGTTGAAGAAGGAGCAGATCGACGGGCTCCTCACCATGCCGGGCAGCGCTTCGCCCGAAGGCGCACTCAACTACCTGCGCCTCGGCGAGACGCTCGGCGTCAATCCCCGTTACACCGGCAGCAAGGTGATGGGCGGTGGGACGGCGGGCGCGCTGGTGCACGAGGCGGCGATGGCGGTCAACGCGGGGTTCGCCACCTACGTCGCGTGCTTGTTCGGCGACAACGCGGCGACCGGCGGCTCACGCTTCTCGCGCGCCTCGGGCTGGGGTGACTCGTACGCCATCTGGGGTTTCATGGCCGCGTGCGCCAACAGCGCGATCACGGCGTCGCGCCACATGGCGCTCTACGGCACGACCAGCCGCCAGTTGGGCGAGATCGCTATGGCGTGCCGCAAGCACGCGTCGATGAATCCCAATGCGATCATGAGGAAGCCCATCACGATTGAGGAACACCAGGCCTCGCGCTGGATCGTGAAGCCGCTGCATCTCCTCGACTGCTGCCTCATTTCCGACGGCGGCGTGTGCGTGATCGTCACGACGCGAGAGCGCGCCAAAGACCTCAAGCAGCCGCTCGTGTTGATTTCCGGCATGGGGCAAGCCTATACCACCGAGATCCTGGAGCGTGAGGATTGGTGGTATGTGCCGCACCAGAAGCTCGCGATCAACGACGCCTACGACATGGCGGGCGTTGGGCCGAGGGACATCGACGTAGCGCAGCTCTACGACAATTTCACGAGCAGCGTGCTGCTGTGGTTCGAGCACGGCGGCTTCTGCAAGGTGGGCGAGTCAGGGCCGTTCGTCGAGGGCGGGCGCATCCAGTTGGGCGGCGAAATTCCCATCAACACAGCGGGCGGCAATCTTTCCGAGTCGTATATGGAGGGGTGGCTTCACATCGTCGAAGGCGTGCGCCAGATGCGCGGCGGATGCGGCGAGCGCCAGGTGAAGGACGCCGAGGTGTGTCTCGTGACCGGTCGCGGCCAGGCGCTCAATTGCTCCAACGTCACGATTCTTCGAAAAGGTTAGAAAGCATAGCCACAGAGTTCACAGAGGTCACCGAGGAAAATATTGTTGAACCGCCAAGACGCCAAGGCCGCCAGGAAAAGAATGAAACAGGAAGTTTTCAGGGTGTTTCGATTCTCACCTTTGAGTCCTTTGTGTTCAGCTTTTGATCTTTCTCTGTGAACTCTGTGTTCTCTGTGGCTGAAAATGAGGTCCTACCATGAGTGAATACACGAAACCGTTACCAACGATTACAGATGAGAACCGCGAGTTCTGGGACGGCGCGAAGCGCGGGAAGCTCCGCATGCAGAAGTGCAAGGACTGCGGCCACGTCCGCTATCCCGTGAGCCACGTCTGCCCGAAATGCCTCTCGTACGATTTCGAGTGGACGGATCTTTCGGGCCACGGCGAAGTGTTTTCCTACGTCGTCTTCCACCAGCTCTACAACAAGGCGTTCGAAAAGGACATCCCGTACAACGTCGCGCTGGTGCAGCTCGAGGAGGGCCCGCGCATGTTCAGCAACGTCGTCGGCGTGGACAACGACGCGGTTAAAATCGGCGACAAGGTCGAGGCGGTGTTCGATCCGGTGACGCGGGAGGTGACGATCCCGCGCTTCAAGCTAAGGACGACAACATCTTGAACCGCGGAGGACGCAGAGGACGCTGAGAAAGGGCCGGAGGAAAAAGAAGAGGCAAGAGAAGCGTCCAGCATCGGGCACCGGTCATCAACTACTCCTCCCCCGCTCTTTCTCGCCTCTCTTGGATCTTATGGACCTCACGCTGCCCGAAGAACTGCGCATGCTGCGCGACGCAGTGGCGCGTTGTCCGCGTCTACCGCATCGTCGAAGGTCCGAGCGAGGTACATCGCTGGACGCTCGCCCGGGACTTGTTGAAGAACGGCCTGCCGGCGGAATGAAAATCCGTGTCTCGGCGGTTAGATTCCGTCCCTGCCATCAATTTCAGGCACTTTGCGATTGACGTTTTGGAACTTGTGTGTATCAGTTAGTCGCTGACGTTGGCGCGGCGCGCCAAATGTGCTTGTCGATTTGTGCCAAGTCTATTGCGGTGGTGCCTCCCCTATGTTATACAACTATTTGTTGTTCCGCGGCCCTTGAGCATGGTCTTGTGGGACTAAATATAATTAGCCATGGCAGAGTTCAGGCTGGTGCATGTTAACGTGGTGGTGCTTGCCGAAAGCAACAATCCACGTCTTCTGAATCCTGACTTTCTTGAGCGCAACAAGATCGTTCCCGAGAACTGGACCCCAACCAATGTGATTGTCACGCCGCCTTTTGCGACCGTTCCGTATGAACAAGGCTTGACGATTTCCGTTGAGGAAACGAAGCTGCAGTTTGCCGTAGACGCAACTCGACTACTTTCATGGGACGAACTCTTGCCGGGTGTTGTTATCCGATATCTAGAGGTGCTACCGCATGTAGCCTACAGGGCTGTAGGGCTTAACTACACACTATTTTCGGATGACCCTTCTGGTGAAGCGGCTGAAAACATCCTTATCACGAGCATGCTCAAATCTGGGGACTGGCTTGATTTCTGCGGTGGGATCACGGGGGTAAATTTGGACCTCCAATATCGTAAGGCCCAGCCTTATTTGTCGCTTAGGATCGCCGTTCGAGAGCGTGTCGACGGGGAGCACAAGGTCCTTGAAGGGTTCATGGTTGTTGCTAATTGTCACCACGACTTTACTCCACCTGACGTGGAAACGCGCGCAGCATTCATCCGTCAGTTGTCAGCGAAGAATAAGGAATTGCAAGCTCTCATCAAACAACTACCGTTAAGAGCGCAGTGATGCCAGCTTCTGCCACTCTTGAGTATCCGAAATATAGGGATTCCGAGCCGGGAACAAAAGCCGTTCCAGTTGCATGGGAGGATTCGATCACCGCTTTGCAGATGCCAAGGGCGGCAGTAACCCGTGCTCAATCGCTGCAAGCGCACGTTGGAAAACTTGGTCAGCTTTTCGCGCTGATAGATCCCATCGCGTCACCTAAGTCGGCAGTGGAAGAGTTTGCCGTTAAGCCTTCCTTTCGTGAATATCCCTCTCAACAGACAGCTTCATCTCCCGCGCGAACAGCACTTATCGCGTGGTTGCTAGACCTGAGAGCATGGGGCGTTGAGACCGAGCAATTGAAAGCGTCCGTCAGAGATCTTTTGAACCTAAAGAGAGGATGGGATGGAGAGGACGCTGAACCAATATCGCCGCACTCTATTGAACACGCATGTGCCTTCATTGATGCCCTGGGATCACGTAGCAAGGACTTTGAGCCTTTCCCGGATCCAGACGGACTTGTCGGTTTAGAAGCACATAAGAAAGACAAGGTCGCGTATCTATCGTTTTATGAAGATGGGCTCATTGCGTATGTATTTAGGGCAAATGAGGCTGTCCACAGAGGCAATAAATCAAAGCCAGACGCAGTTATTCGGGTATTGAATGCTGTACTATAGGCTCTGGCTTGCATATTTTCGTCACGTCGTAAGAGCTTTCACGCAACGCCAATCTCCGCATTTCGTGGCAGATTTCGAGCTGCTTGGCCGCGAAGTCTTTTCGGAAAGCCACATCAGGAAGAGCGCCAAGAAAGTGAAGCCTGGCCTTTTCTTGCACAAGAAATCCCGCCGTCGCCCAATTTCTGTAAACAGAATGAGCTTGGCGAACCGTTCTCTTTTCATGGCTTTGGGCAGAATACATGGCCAGAAGAGGGATCACACTTTCTATGGAGTTGCCGAATTCACGGCAGCAAAGGTCCGAACCGTTCAAGGCGACGACGGATGGCAAATGCAGGTCCGCGGCACCCCTTCATTCGCTAACCCACTTCACGCCGACCTTACGATCCCGGAGGACAAGGGTAAGGATTATGACATCATGATCGCAGACCAACTGTGCGAGATTGCCGAATTTAGACCAGCGCGAGAATGATTTGCCAAGAATTAAATTGTGGTCGAGCTGTTTGGGCTCGATGAAACGCTCGCTCGGGATAGGCGGCCCAGTTTTCTATGACCGCGCCGCCTGTCACGAGCTTGCCATACGTGCTTGTGTTATTCCTGTGTAGTCGTGCGCGGCTGATCTGTGGCGCTGGCGGCCTAGTTCTATGTGAGATTGTCGTTCAACCCCAGTTCCTGCTGCGCGCTCCTTCGATCCTCAGTTGCGAAACCCCGCTCACGGGCGCGACCTCGAGCTTGATTGTGAGCTTGAGTCCATTCCCGGTGGCGCACTCCACCTATGCGGGGGCACTTCACGTGCCCACGTGATGCTTCGAGTCCGTCGTTGCCTTATAGCACCCCTTATGCTTGCCCTTGGAGTTGAAGATGAGGGGCCAATCAGCGCCGAGCTTTTTGGAACGCTCTCGGATAAAATGGAAGAGAACGAGAACGGGGAGGAGCTGTGACAGTCCTTAATGGTTGCACGCCTCGGCATGAGGTGCTTCACGGCGACCTGGACGACGCCATCTTCGCGGCCGACTTCGGGAACCTGATCTCCGGCGGAAAATGCCCCGAGGTTTATCGCGACGCAAAAACCTTCTTCGAGAACACGCACCCAGCGGCCCAGCTCAAGAAGGTCGT
>MERG01000292.1:4617-6226 GCA_001771985.1 Betaproteobacteria bacterium RIFCSPLOWO2_12_FULL_62_13
GGTTTTCGAGCGCCTCGCGAATACCAAGGAGCCGGGCGCGCTGATTCGACTTTCCACCGGGTTTGGCGGCGGCAAGACCCACACGTTGATGGCATTGTGGCATCTCGCCCGGAGTATTTCCGATCTCAAGCTGGGGACAGAGCTGTTGCCCGCAGCGGGCCGCCCGAAGAAAGTCGAGGTAATAGCGATCGATGCAAGCAAGGGGAGCGTGCCCGACTTCTCCATACACGGCAAGCACAAGGTGCATAGCCTCTGGGGCGAAGCGTTTTTCCAGCTCGGGGGCGAACAGGCGCTCAAGGAGCTGGGGAAGGCCGATGACCCGGAAGCCTCGCCGAACGAGGCCCAGGTCGAGAAGATTCTGCCTAAAGGGCCGGTGCTATTCCTGCTGGACGAGCTGGTTATTTACATGGCGAAACTCTCCGACCGTGGCCAGGGAAACCTGCTCGGGTTCGTGAACTCGCTGGGGTCGATCGCGGGGAAACGGCCTCAGACTATGGTTCTCGTTACTGATCCCGCGGGGCAAGCCGCCTACGCGGCGCAGAGCGCCGCTCTTGCGGCGAGTGTCAACGCGGCGGCGAGTCGGCTCGACGACATCCTCGGTCGGCGGGCGTCCGATTTCGACCCAGTCGGTGATGAGGCCGCGCGCGTGATCGTGCGCCGCCTGTTCGAGTCTGTAGATAGTGCCGCGGTGGAAGCAGCTTCCGCCCGCTATTACGACCTCTATCAGCGGGTCGCGCGCGATTGGCCCGGACACCTTCCTCCCGCGGCGCTCACGCCCGAATTTGCGAAGCGCGTCCGCGAGTGCTATCCCTTCCACCCGCGTCTGCTCGACACGGCGCAGGACCGGCCCGGGGCGTTACAGGAGTTCAACAAGAGCCGGGGCACGCTTCGGCTTTTCGCGCGCATTCTGCGCTCGGCGTGGGAACGCAAGGAACCCCTGGAGTTGATCTCTGCGGGGGACCTCGACTGGTCGAGCGCGCGCCTCCAGGCGGACTTGTTGCAGCGGCTCAATCGTGACAACTTCAAGGCGGCCATTTCCGCAGATGTCGAAAAGCACGCGGCAGAACTCGACGGCGGCAAGAAGCGAGGTGTTCATCGCCGCGTCGCCTCGGCCTCGCTCCTTGAGAGCGTGCCGATGCAGTCGAACAGCGGGCTCGATCCCGCCGAGTTGACGCTTGCGGTGGTACGCGCCGATGAAGCCGGGAATGAACCTGCGGAAGCGTTGGACCGTCTGGTCGGTATGTGCTGGCACACCTATCCCATGCCCGGCGGACGCGGCTGGCAGTTTCGCTACGAGCCCAACATCATCAAGCAGATCGAGGAGCGGATCGCAGACATATCGGTCGGAGACGGGAGGGCGCGTGTTCTCGCTGAAGTGCAGCAGTATTTTGGCGGCCCGGAGTTCAAGCTGGTCGCATGGCCGGCGCGCGGCTCAGGTTACCGAATCAGCCGAGCTTCAACTCGTGCTGTGCGATGATGAAAAACTCGCCAAGCGGATCTGCGCCTGCGCCGACGATACCGACGAGCATGCGCTCATGCCACGCTGTTTTCAGAATGCAATTCTTGCGGTCACGGCGACGCCCACTGCGCTTAATCAGGCGGTCGAACG
>MERG01000293.1:0-4794 GCA_001771985.1 Betaproteobacteria bacterium RIFCSPLOWO2_12_FULL_62_13
AGCAACCGCCACGAACCCGGACGGCTTCGGGGAAGTCACATATCCGGGCGTACTGAAAAACTGCGAGACGTGTCATGTGGCTGGCAGCTATGACTTCACTGCTGCAGCGAACAATGCTGCTCTGGCCAACCTCCTCTGGACCACCGATGCAAGAGGAAACATGCTGAATGATGCTGCGACTAATCCCACCGGCATTACGCCCATCGGCCTTTCACCGTGGGTCACGACATTGGGCCAAGGGCAGATCGACTACAGGAACGACAATCTGGTGAGCTCACCGATTGCCTCTGCCTGTTTCGGTTGCCATGACAGCAGCCTGGCCGTGCAGCATATGGAGTCGAACGGCGGTACGCTCGTGCGGCTGTTCTCGAGCGTCTCCTCGGTTTCCGTGCGCCCGGCTGTTGGCACGGCTTCCGCTATGGCCTTTACGAAAGCTGAACAATGCATGCTTTGCCATGCTGAAGGCAAAGTCGCGGCCATCAAGGCCATGCATGCGAAGTAGTCTGATCGAGGTTGCATCGCGATAACAAACGCTGGGGCACGGTACGCCGTGCTCCAGCAAAGGGAACTCTACTGAACAACCCGCATCGCTTTTGCTTTTCTTCGCTGTAAGGCCACCGTCATAAGCAGCAACAGCGCCTTTGGATACCGACCTCAAGATCGTCAGGCGCGAGCAAAGTGCGCGATCGCGCCAGCATCGAGGGGTGCTGACCCAGGTGATCTATGCGTGTGACGCGCTGGAGATCTTGCGCACGGAGATGGATGTGGGAAGTGCTTTCGACAGCCTGGAATTCGGGGATTTCTCCGCCGTCCACTTTGTCATTGACGGAACCCCAGTCTTTCGGGCATCGAACCGGTCCGCCGATCTGATGCCGGGTGACAGCATCATCTTCAATGACGAAGAACCATACAAGATCCTCAATGGTGCTCCGTCACGATCCGTCATTCTGAGCGTTCTCTTCAAGACCACGGCTATGGAAATTCGGGCTTGAAGCGCGCCACGAAGATATCGAGCGTGAAATTGGCACGGTCTTCAGCACGGGGTGTCGACTCTAACAGCGGCTAAGGAGATTCTTGTATGAAACTGACAAGACGGGCTTTCATTCAGGCTTCGGTCGCCACCGGCGGCTGGCTGGTTGCCGGGTTGCCTCTGGCCCAGCCGACAACCAGCGCGATGGCGCTGCGCAAGGCCAAACCCGCCGGCCCCGCCAAGGGCGAGTGGGTCGCGACGGCATGTCAGGGTTGCACCCAATGGTGCGCGATCCAGATCTTCGTTCAGAACGGCCGCGCGGTCAGAGTTCGCGGGAATCCCCTATCCAAGACCAACCACGGTTATGTCTGCCCCCGCGGCCACCTGATTCCACAGCAGACCTATGATCCCGACCGGGTCAAGGTGCCGATGAAGCGGACCAACCCGCAGAAAGGCCGCGGCATTGATCCGAAGTTCGTCCCGATCACGTGGGACGAGGCGCTCGACCGCGTCGCCGACAAGATGATCGAGCTGCGCAAGAACAAGGAGCCGCAGAAGCTCGTCTATCTCCGTGGCCGCTATTCGCCGACGTCCACTAACCTCCTTTACGGTACGCTGCCGAAGGTCTTCGGGACGCCCAACTACTTCTCCCACAGCGCCATTTGCGCCGAAGCGGAAAAGATGGGGCCGGGCCTGACGCAGGGCTTTTTCGGCTACCGCGACTACGACCTCGCCAACACCAACTGCCTCGTCGCTTGGGGAACGGACCCGCTCGCTTCGAACCGCATGGTGCCCAACACCATCCGCCGGTTCGGTGAGATCCTCGCGCGCGGCACGGTCGTCGTGGTCGATCCGCGCCTGTCCAATGCGGCGGCCAAAGCCCAGGAGTGGCTTCCCGTCAAACCGGGGACCGATGGGGCGCTCGCCGGCTCGATTGCACACGCGCTGCTCACCGAGGGACTCTGGAACAGGGAGTTCGTCGGCGATTTCAAGGACGGCGAGAACCTGTTCGTCGCCGGCCAGACGGTTGACGAGGCCGCCTTCGCCGAAAAGGAGACGCACGGCCTTGTCAAATGGTGGAACCTCGAGTTGAAAGACCGCACGCCGGGCTGGGCCGAGAAGGAAACCCTGATCCCGGCCGGGCAGATCATCCGCGTCGCGCGCGCCATGGGCAAGGCAGCGCCGAAAGTGGCGGTGTGGATGGGACCCGGCGTTGCGATGAATCCGCGCGGGACGTACACCGCGATGGCGGTGCATGCGCTGAACGGTCTGCTCGGCTCGATCGACGTCGAAGGCGGCACTCTGCAAAGCTCCAGTGTGCCGATCGGACGCTTCCCGAGCTCCGATGCCTACGTCGACGACATCGCCAAGGTCGCTGGCAAGGGCAAGAAGCTCGACGGCCGCGGCGCGAAGGACATGCCGGCGATGATGAACGCGCGGCCCGGCAGCGGCGTCGTGACCAACAACGTCGCCAACGGCATGCTGAAGGACCCAGGTGCGGTCAAGCTGCTGCTCGCCTCCTGGAATAACTTCAACTTCTCCTGCACCGACCCGTCGCGCTGGGACAGGGCGCTCGCTGCCGTGCCGTTCTTTGTACACATGGTCACCAACGCCTCGGAGATGACGCAGTTCGCCGACGTGGTGCTCCCCGCTACGTTCAACTCGAGCGAAGGATTCTCGATCGTAACCAACATGGGCAACTTGCACGGTTACGCCACAATCCAGCAGCCGGTCGGAAAACGGCTGTGGGACGTGAAGCAGGAAGAGACCGAGGTGGTGTGGCTGCTTGCCGAGAAGCTGAAGGCCCGCGGATTCCCCAACCTCTACGACTATTACTCCAAGGAGTTCAAGGATCCGGAGACGGGCAAGACCCCGGAGAACGCGAAAGAGTTCATCGAGATCGCAGCCAAGATCGCCAGCGCTCCGATGTGGATGCCGAAGGAGCCGCTGAAGGGCGACAGGATCGAAGGCTGGGCGGATTTCCGCAAGAAGGGGATGTACAGCGGCCCGAAGTACAGCTTCAAGAAGGGCTGGGGCGGCAAGTTCAATACCGCGACCAAGAAGTTCGAGTTCTACAGCGAAACCGTGAAGAAGGGTCTCGCCGAGCACGCCAAGAAGTACGAGACCACGATCGACGAAATTCTCGCGGTCTCCGGCTATGTGGCGCGCGGCGAGTTGGCGTTCGTGCCGCACTACGAGCCGCCCAAGCGTCACGGCAGCCTGCAAGACTATCCATTCACCTTCATCGACTACAAGTCGCGTCTCAATCGCGAGGGGCGTTCGCAGAACCTGCCCTGGTACCGGGAGTTCAAGAAGGTCGACCCGGGCGACGTGTCATGGGATGACGTACTGAAGATGAACCCGGCCGACGGCGCAAAGCTCGGTTTGAAGACCGGAGACGTCGTGCGCGTGTCTTCGGTCGCGGGGTCGATCGTCACCAAGCTGAAACTGTGGGAAGGCGTGCGGCCAGGCACTGTGGCGAAGTGCTACGGCCAAGGTCACTGGGCTTACGGCCGCGTGGCCGCACGGGACTACGCCAAGGCGCTGCCGAGGGGCGGCAACAACAACGAGATCCTGGTCGATGATTACGACCGCCTGAGCGGGGCGACTGCGCGCAACGGCGGTTTCACGGGCGTCAGAGTCGAGAGAGCCTGATTCCGCAACTCGAGCTAAAGGAGAGAAAAGATGGCAAGACTTGGAATGGTCATCGACCTGCAGAAGTGTGTGGGTTGCGGAGTCTGCGCGCTTGCCTGCAAAGCCGAGAACAATACCCGCAATCGCGCCGGCGGTCAGAGTTTCAACTGGGCCGATTTCCTGATGAAGACCGAGGGCAGCTTCCCCAACGCGGTGCACGTGGTGATGCCGGTGCTCTGCAATCATTGCTCGAACGCGCCGTGCGTCGAGGCCTGCCCGGTCAGGCCGAAGGCGATATTCAAGACGCCCGAAGGCATCACGATGTACGACAACGAGCGCTGCATCGGTTGCCGGTTCTGCCAGAAGGCCTGTCCGTACAGCAATATGGAACTCGACGAGAAGAGCCTCAACGGCGAGACCTACAGCGTGATCAGTTTCAACGCCTTCGACGCGAACACGCAGCCGCAGTGGAGCGATACGTCAGCGATGATTCCGGGGGCTACTGCCTCCGGAGCCGAAACCGCGAAGGCAGCGGGAGCGGCAACGCCGGCGCTCAACCAATTCGCGGGAGGAGACGTGCAGCCGATCCGCAGGTCCGGCATTATCGAGAAATGCAACTTCTGCTATCAGCGCGTGAGCAACGGCATGCAGCCAGTGTGCGTTGAGGTTTGTCCGGCCAAAGCGCGAATCTTCGGCGACCAGGACGATCCGAACTCCGAGATCGCCAAGGTGCTGAAGGCAGAGAAATCGTTCCGCCTCCAGGAGGAGAAGGGCACGAAGCCCAACGTGCACTATATTAACAAGTACAGTGCCCGAGCCTAGGTCGGTTGCGGGCAACGACGGGGGGCGGGGACTACCTCGCCCCTTTTTATTGTGGAGCTTTCATGGAGTATCAAGATCAGGAGCGGCGCCTTGCTCGCGCGGATCTGTGCCGATTCGTCGCAGCGTGTTATTACGAACCGGGGCCGGAGTTCGCCGAAGAGCGGCTGTTCGACTCCATGCTTGCTGCAGCCATCCGCATCGACCCGGGTCTCGCCCAGCGCGCACGGAGCCTGGGCGAGGTGTTCTCTAGTGAAACCCTCGAGAAACTTCTCGTCGATTACACGCACCTCTTTCTCGGGCCTGCGGATATCCTCGCCAGGCCCTACGGCTCCGTCTGGATGACCGGCGAGGAGGCGCTCATGCAGGAC
>MERG01000293.1:4823-6836 GCA_001771985.1 Betaproteobacteria bacterium RIFCSPLOWO2_12_FULL_62_13
CGAGGCAATGCAAGCCGGCGCCGAGACGGCCTTCTACCGCGAACTGGCGCAGCTTACCGAACGAGTGGTCGCAATGGAAGCGAGCCGCGTCGGGTAGCACGTTTCTGTCCCAAGGTCAAAACGCTGTGCACCCCGCCCAGGTCTTGACGTATTCAATAGTTCCATTATCATTGAATTACTGAACCGTACGGCCAGACCATGAAACCAGTCAGCGCGGAACAGATCATCCGGTATGCCGACATGTTCGCTGCGATGGGAGCGGAATCGCGATTGCGGATCATGCGGCTGCTGCTTTCCAGCCACCCCGACGGCATGGTGGTGGGCGAGATCCAGTCCGAACTGGGCGTGTCCGGATCGAATCTGTCTCATCATCTGGACAAGCTGAAAAACGAAGGCTTGGTCGAGGTTCAGCGGGAAGGGACGTATTTGCGCTACAGAGCGAACTGCGACACTCTCCAGGAGTTGCTCGCATTCCTGTATTCGGAGTGCTGTACGCGCAGCAAGGCAATCAGCCCGAAGAAGATAGTCAACGTTTGCCGATAGGAGTAGCCATGAAAGAGACCGATATCAAGAGCGTCGTCAAAGAGCGCTACGCGCAGGCCGCATTGAGCGTTTCAAGCGGCGCGAAAGCATCCTGCTGCGGTGGAGCGCGCGGCAAGGGGCAATCCTGCGATCCGATCACGACCAACCTGTATGAGCCGGCGCAGACCGGCGAGCTACCCGAGGCCGCGGTGCTGGCTTCGCTCGGCTGCGGGAACCCCACGGCACTGGCGGAGCTGAAGCCCGGGGAGGTTGTGCTGGATCTCGGGTCGGGCGGCGGCATCGACGTTCTCCTCTCCGCGAAGCGCGTGGGTCCGGCGGGCAAGGCTTACGGGCTCGATATGACCGACGAGATGCTCGCACTCGCAAACGAGAACAAGCGCAAAGCCGGGGCGCAGAACGTCGAGTTCGTGAAGGGCGAGATCGAGAACATCCCGCTGCCCGACAACTCGGTGGACGTAATCATCTCGAACTGCGTAATCAACCTGGCGGCAGACAAGGATCGCGTACTGCGCGAAGCATTCCGAGTTCTCAAGCCCGGCGGGCGCTTCGCCGTCTCTGACGTGGTGACAAGAGGCGCGGTGCCCTCGGACATCCGCAACAGCATGTTGCTTTGGGTCGGTTGCGTGGCGGGAGCGCTGGAAGAAAACGAATACCACGCAAAGCTGGCAGCGGCCGGCTTCCAGAACATCGACATCGAGCCGACCCGGATCTACCGGGCCGAGGACGCCAAAGGGTTTCTCGAGGACAAAGGAATCGACCTGGACGTGGTCGGTCCCCAGGTTGATGGCAAATTCATGAGCGCCTTCGTCCGCGGAACAAAGCCTGTGGCCAAAGCGGCGGCGCTGGAAGCCAAAGGCGGGAGCGCCTGCTGCGCGTGAAGAATTTCGGGGACGCGTATAAATAGGTGCGATCGACGGCCCGGAACGCGGAGTGCTCGCACGCCCGCCCGCCCGGGCATTGCACAGGGGTATCGCATGAACGCATGTCGCAACGACCTGCCTGCGGAACTGGGCATTGGTGGCCTGCAACGTCTGCTCGACCGCCATTCCGTGGGCCCAAAGCACTTGGGGCCGCCGCCGCCCACCGATGAACAAGTGTGGCTCGCGGTTTGCGCCGCACTCAGGGCTCCTGATCACCAGAAACTTACGCCGTTCCGCTTTGTGCTCATCCCCGAAGAGGGGCGGCCGCTATTGGGGGAGCTTTACGCGGAATTCGCCCGCGCGAGCGGTAAGACCGACGAAGAAATCGCGATCGAACGCAATCGTGCGATGCTCGCGCCTTTGCTCTTGGCTTTCATTGCCCGCATCGATCCTGATCACGAGCGGGTGCCGCCGCACGAGCAGTGGCTCGCTGCCGGCGGCGCGCTTTCCAACTTTGTTTCGGCGCTCCATATGATGGGCTTCGCGGCCAAGGTATTGAGCGGCCGGAAGGCCCGCGATCCGGCGATTTGCCGGGCCTTTTGCGAGCCTG
>MERG01000294.1 GCA_001771985.1 Betaproteobacteria bacterium RIFCSPLOWO2_12_FULL_62_13
CCTATTGCCGCAGGTTCAGGGCAACCCTGGGCCGAAAAACGCAGACCTACGCCAGGCGCTGTTGAAGCTCATCGGCGACTTTGCCAACTGGGATTTGGCTTCGAATGCCACTTACCTCGAAGTCTCGCGCGGGCTGGGCAGGGCCGCGCATCCGGAAGAGACGCCGCTGGTGGTCGATCCGTTCGCGGGCGGCGGATCGATTCCCCTCGAAGCGCTGCGACTCGGCTGTGATGCATTCGCGAGTGATCTTAATCCTGTCGCGTGCCTCATACTCAAGGTCATGCTGGAAGACATTCCGCGTCATGGGCCAGCGCTGGCGGAGGAGCTGCGGAAGGCGGGCGCAGAAATCAAGAAGCAAGTGGAGAAGGAGTTGGCCCAATTCTATCCTCCGGACTCGGACGGCGCGCGGCCGATCGCGTACCTGTGGGCACGCACCGTGCGCTGCGAGTCGCCGGACTGCGGGGCCGAGATTCCGCTGGTGCGCTCGTTCTGGCTTTCTAGGAAAGCGAGCAGGCGGCGTGCTCTTAGGCCCAAGGTCGTGCGTCCTCATGGCGGCACGCCGCACGTTGAGTTCGAAATCTTTGAACCGGCGTCCGAGGAGGATGTGCCGAAGGGGACAGTGAGTCGGGCAAAAGCGCTGTGCCTGTGCTGCAAGGTGCGCGGGCGCAATTCAGTACTTGTGCCTGATCGCGTTCGGGCGCAACTCGTGGCGCAACGCGGGGGAGCGGATGTCGAGTTTGATGCGAAGGGCAACCGCACTGGCGGAGCACTCATGCTCGCCGTGGTCACTGTCGGCGGGCGTGAGGGTGGAAGAGCGTTCAGACCAGTATCCGAGTCAGATTATGCACCAGTATGGCAGGTGAGCTTGCGGGTACGCCAACTTTCAGACGAACGGAAAAGCGCCAGCAGCGTTGAGGTATCACCTTTTCCAGACGAGCGTCTGCCTGAACGTAATACCCTTGGGTTACGCGTTCCCGGGTATGGAGTCCGTGAGTGGGCAGATTTATTTTCGCGACGGCAACTCTTTGCGCTTAGGATTCTCGCACAGGCTGTGCATAGGACGCGTGACTCTGAGGTCACGCGGAATCTGACACCGGCGCTGGCACTGGCGGTAAGTAGAACAGCAGACTACTGTTCTGCGAACTGTTCGCTGCACGCGGGTCGCGATGTTGTCCGTAACACATGGGCGAGAAATGCACTTCCCATCGTTTGGGACTTCTATGAGATTGCACCGCTCGGCGAAGGATCAGGCTGCTTTGACGGAGCTCTCGATTGGATTGCCCGAGTCGCAGATAGCGTCGGGAGCGTTCGCGGACAAACCGGCAGCGTTCAGCAGGCAGATGCCCTCGAGTCGCCACTTCCGGACGACAGTGTAGCCGTCTGGTTTACAGACCCACCGTATTACGACGCAATCGGCTACGCAGAGTCGTCCGACTTCTTCCTTGTCTGGCTGAAGCGCATGCTTCCGTTGGGCGATGCATCGCTCTTTGGGCCCAGTGAAGCCAAAGTCGCGAGCCCAAAAATCCGAGAAATTATTCAGGACGATACTTTCTTGCCAGTGTATGGAGTAAAGAAGGGCGCACGGTTCTTCGAGGAAAAGATATCTGCTGCATTTGCTGAGGGTCGGCGTGTCATAACGGAGCGCGGTATAGCGTCGGTCGTCTTCGCTCACAAGACGACTGAAGGATGGGAAGCGCTACTTGGGGGTCTTCTCAGAGCAGGCTGGGTGGTAACAGGATCTTGGCCGATCCGAACGGAGATGGAAAACAAAGTTAGTGGGAGTCAAGGCGGTGATAAGAAGGCAATGCTCCTTTCGAGCGTGCACTTAGTGTGTCGGCCCCGAACGTCGGAAGATGTGGGCGACTGGGGCGAGGTGCTGCGCGCACTGCCCAAGCGTGTCACAGAATGGATGCAGCGTCTTCAGGCCGAACACGTTCGTGGCGCGGACCTTGTGTTCGCATGCATCGGCCCGGCACTGGAGATCTTTTCTCGCTACGCAAAGGTCGAGACGGCCGAAGGGCGTGAAGTGTCATTAGTGGAATATCTGGAGAAGGTATGGGAAGTGGTGGGCCGCGCTGCGCTGGAGCAGGTACTGGGTGACGCAGGTGGCGCTGGCGCCCTGGAAGAAGACGCGCGACTGACTGCCCTGTTCCTCTGGACACTGCAAAGTTCGAACAGCGTAGTAGCCGAAGGAGGCGACGACACAGAGGACGAGGAGCGCGATGAAGACCACGAGGACGACGGGCCGAAAAAGAAGAAAGCCGGCGGCTACAGCCTGGTCTTCGATGTGGCTCGCCGGTTTGCGCAGCCGCTCGGCATCCGCCTGCCCGAATGGGAAGGCCGGATCATCGAGACCGAGAAGGGCGTTGTGCGCCTGTTGCCCGTTTCGGAGCGTGCGAAGCAGCTTTTTGGCGAAGACGGTGCACGGACGGTTGCCGCGCAGTTCGAGCGCAACCCGGTTGCCGCCGCGCAGCTCGCGCTTTTCCCCGACGACCCGGAGACAGCACCACAAGTGAAAGGACGTGGGCGTAAGAAAGCGAACACGACAAGCTCCAGCGAACCTCCTGCGGCCCGGCGCGAGGCGACCACCCTCGACCGGGTGCACGCGGCGATGCTGCTACAACGAAGCGGGCAAACGAACGCGTTGCGCGCGCTCCTCCAGGCCGAACAGGAACGCGGCGCGGACTTTCTGCGTTTGGCAAACGCGCTCTCCGCGCTTTATCCTCGCGAGAGCGAAGAGAAACGGCTCTTGGATGCGATGTTGCTCGCGGCGCCAAGATAGGGGCGACACATGAGAAAGACCATCAAAGCGCAACCCGTAAACAAGGCGATCAGCCGGATGGTCCGGCGCATCATCGAGCGCTTTGACCCAGAGCGCGTGATCCTCTTCGGTTCGCATGCCCGCGGCGAGGCTGGCCCGGACAGCGACGTCGATCTGCTGATCGTGATGCCTGTCGAGGGTTCAAGGCGGGAAAAGGCGATCGAGATCGGGGTCGCGCTGCATGACATTCCTGTCCCCAAAGACATCGTCGTGACCACGCCCGAGGATTTCAAGTGGCGTAAGGAAATTCCGGGCACGATCGAGCGGCCCGCGGCGAGGGAAGGGAAGGTCCTGTATGTCCGCCAATGAGAAGGTGCTGGTGGTCGTCGGGGAGTGGGTCATCAAAGCCGAGAACGATCTCAAGACCGCGGCGTATACCCTCAGACTGGGAAAAGACTGCCCGACCGATACGGTGTGCTTTCACGCCCAGCAGTGCGTCGAGAAATACTTGAAGGCGCTCCTGACATTGCGCGGCATTGACTTTCCGAAGACCCACGACATCGGAGCGGTGATCGCGCTCGTGCCGGGACGAAGCGATTTTGCCCTGTCGATTGAGCAGCAGCGTCGCCTGACCAATTACGCGACGGCAGCCCGCTATCCGGGGTGGGGAGAGATTCCGCTTGGCGAAGCGCGGCAGGCGCTGGCGCTCGCGCGCCGGGTTCGCGCGGCTGTGCGCAGGTTGCTCCCACGGCAAGCCTTGCGAAGTCGCAAGTGATGACAGTGTGGCAAGTTTCCGCGGGCCCGACGAAGCGCCGGTACTCGGATGTGCTGCTGCGGCACGGCGTTGCGCTCATCGGTCCCGGAAATTCCGGCCCGTGGCGGCAGGATCGCAGGGACAACGAGTTTGACGGGAGTGCGATCCGGCGATTTGTCACCGAGGTGGGAATGGGTGACCCGGTCGTGATGCGCGTCGGCACGTCCGGCATCGCAGCGGTGGGTTTCTTTGCGGGGGAGTACGAACATTTGCCGCAGTTCGACGACGTTTACGGCTGGGACCTCCAGCACGCGCGGCGCGTGCGATGGTGCCGGCTGCCGGAAGACTACGAGTTTGCGGATGCCGTGTTCGGCGGCATGCCGGCGCGCTTTTCGGCTGTGGGCGGAGCCGAGGTGCTGGATTATGTCGAGCGGTTCCTGAAATCCCCGACCACTGGGTGGCAAACGGTGCCACTACCGGCTCTTCCTGTTCTGGAGCCCGCACTTTCGGAACCGCCTAAAGCCGTAGCCGACCTCGTCGCGCTCGCGCATGACGTGCACGAGCTGTACTGGAACGACGCGCATTTCGGTGAGCGGCCGCGCGAGGACGAGTTAATTGTGCATTTCGTGGTGCCGCTGCTGCGGCAATTGGGGTGGCCGCCGGAGCGCATAGCAGTCAAGTGGCGTAATGCCGATGTGACGGTGTTTCGGGCTCTGCCCCGGACGCCGGAACATGTGCATCAGTTGTTCGAGGCAAAACGTCTCGGCGATGGAATCGAATTCGCTCTCGATCAGGCGCGGCGATACCTCGATATGTTGGGCGTCATGCGAGACGTGATCGTGACGGACGGAATCCGCTATCGCTATTATGATGCGGCAAAGGACTTTGCTCCGGTCGCCTATGCCAACCTCGCCAATTTGAAACAAAGCGCAGCTCAGTTGTTCGATCGCCTGCGCCGGCCGTAGGAGAACGAAAATGGCTCTCGATCCTTGGTACAAGATTGCGACTCCACGCAAAGAAGTACGCGAGGGCCGCTCCTTCAATCCGGATGAGTTCGCGATTGCACTGGAGCAAGTGGTCGCCGGCACCGCACCAGAGGACTATCGTGAACCCGAGAAGTTTTTTTCGCGCACCTGCTTCACACGCGCGCTCCGTGACCATTCCGGCTTGGTTCTGAGACGACTCGCGGGCGAAACGGCTAACACAGCCCCGGTGCTGACACTGATCACGCAATTCGGTGGCGGGAAGACGCATACCCTTACGGCCCTCCATCACATTGCGAGCCATGGCGACGCCGCCAAGAAATTTCCCGGGGTCGGTGATCTAGCCACCCAGATAGGTCTGTCGTCGATCCCAAAGGCGAAAGTCGTGGTTTTTGTTGGTAATGCATGGGACCCCAAGCCCGGCCGCGAGACGCCGTGGATGGACATTGCATGGCAGATCGCGGGTGACGCGGGAGTGAGGCTCTTGGGGCCGGATGCCAAGCAGGTGCCGCCTGGTACCGAGACGCTGGCGGAAGTATTCCGTGCAGCGAAGCAACCGGTATTGGTTCTGATGGACGAGGTGCTAAATTTTCTCGACCGCAACAAGCGTCGCGATCCGGGAATCTATGACGCCTTCCAGGCCTTTATCCAGAACCTGACGGTCGCGCTTACCGGCCTGCAGCATTGCGCCGCGCTGATCAGCCTGCCCCGCAGTCAGGTTGAGATGAGCGCCGAAGACCAGCAGTGGCAGGAGAAGATCACCAAGGTCGTGAAGCGGGTCGCCAAGGACTTGATCGTTGCAGACGAGGCGGAGATCGGCGAGGTCATCCGGCGACGGCTGTTTGAGGACCTCGGGAACGAGCGCATCCGGAAACGTGTGGCGAAGGAGTTTGCGGACTGGTGTTTCGAGCGCCGGGCGCGGCTTCCGCCCGAGTGGACTGCGGTCGATACCGCTTCGACCGAGACCAAGGCAAGGGAATTGCTCCAACAGCGCTTCGAGACCTGCTACCCGTTCCACCCGGCGACGCTGTCCGTCTTTCAACGCAAATGGCAGTCGCTGCAAATGTTTCAGCAGACGCGCGGCACGCTGGCCATGTTCGCGCAGTGGATCTCGTACGCGCACAAGAACGCTTTCCAGCAGGCGCGCAACGAGCCGCTCATTACCCTCGGCTCGGCGCCGCTCGATGCTCCGGATTTCCGCAGTATGGTGCTTGGGCAGCTTGGCGAGACGCGACTGCTTGCGGCGATCGGTTCGGATATCGCCGACGCGCATTCGCACGCTCGTGCCCTGGATGCCGATACCAAAGGGCCGCTGCGAGACATTCATCGGCGGGTGGGCACGGCCATTTTCTTCGAGTCCTCGGGTGGACAGACCGACAAGAGTGCACATCTCCCGGAGTTACGTTTCGCATTGGGCGATCCGATGCTCGACACGACCTCGATCGATAACGCGGCTCTCGCGTTAGAGGCTCGGGCTTACTACATGCGAAGGGTGGGAACGGACGGTTTTCGCATCGGCTACCAGCCGACGCTCAAGAAAGTGGTGAACGACCGTCGAGCATCTCTGGACCCCGACGCCGAGGTAAAGCCGGCGATCCAGCAAGTGGTTAGGGCGGAATTTGACCGCGGTCGCAGCATACCGTGGACGCCGTTTCCCGCGGACGGCAGCGAGGTGACCGATACGCCGAAGCTGTCGCTGGTTGTGCTTGATCCCGCGTTCGAGTACCGGGCGACGGACACCGCGCTTCGCCAGAAGCTTGCGGAGTGGACGAAGCAGCGCGGCAGCTCGCCGCGTTCGTATCCGGCGGCGCTCGTCTGGTGCCTGAAGAAACCTGGCAGGGAACTCGTGCACAGGATGGAGGAGGCCCTTGCCTGGCGCCGCGTGAAACGTGAGATTGACGAGGGAACGCTTGGCGGCGAATTCGACAAGGCGGACCGTGCGGAACTCACGGCCAAGGTCAAGGATGCCGAAGGAGCCGTCGTCGACGAGGTGTGGGCGAGCTATCGATTCGTCGCCGTCGCTGATGCAGGCGAACCGGAGGGAATCCGGGTGATCGATCTGGGATCGGGTCACGCGAGCGCCGGTACGACGCTGTGCGGGCGGATTATAGAAATGCTCAAGGCAGAGTCACTCCTGAACGAGTCGGTAGGCGCGGGTTATATCGAGCGCAACTGGCCGCCTGCCCTCAAGACCTCTGGTGCATGGCCCCTGTCCGGGCTGAGACAGAGCTTCCTGAATGGGGCACTTACCCGACTGCTCGATCCTGACTCGGTGCTGAAGGGGAAGGTGTGCGAGTTCGTCGGCAAAGGCGACTTCGGATTCGGCTCGGGGCAGAAACCCGATGGCACTTACGAGCGGGTATGGTTCGAGGAGATATTGGATCCTGCGGACGTGACCTTCGACAAAGATGTTTTCCTGTTGACGAAAACTACGGCCAGGATGTTCAGGAGTTCGGTCATTATTCCACCCGAGCCATTTCCGCCGCCCGAACCGCTCGAACCGGGACCCGGACCAGAGCCAGGACCTGCTCCGGGCCCGGCTCTTGCGGCCGCCAAGTGGACAGTCCGGGTCGAGGGGTCAATTCCCCCCGAAGTTTGGAATCGGGTGGGCACGAAACTATTACCCAAGCTCAGAATGGGCGAAGGACTGACCGTGCACGTTGGGTTTTCGACCGTGGCCAGTTCGGATGTGGCCAAGCCGCTGATCGGAGATCTGGAGCAGATTCTGAAGGAGCTAGGCGTTTCCGATACGATGAAGGTCTCATCCGAGAACTAGACTCGCCGAGGGCGTATGCGCAACGCGGAGGCAATGGGGCACTATGAGGACAGCATCGAGGGGAAGATCACATTGGATACCCCAACCACCAAGCTGCGCGCTATCGGTATTTCCTGAATAACCCGACAACCACGCCGAAAATTTCGGCGTCACCCTTGGGCCGGATGACCGGGTAAGCTCTGTTCTCCGGCCGCAGCACGATGCGGCCTTTTTCTCTGTCCAAGCGCTTCAACGTGAATTCTTTGTCGAGGATCGCGACGACGATGTCGCCGACATTCGCGGCAACTCTCTTTTCGACGATAACTACGTCGCCCGCATGTATACCCGCGTCGATCATCGAATCGCCCTTGACCGTGATGAGCACGGTTCGCGACGGGTGCGGGACCAAATACTCGTCGATCGTCAGCGTTTCCGGCCCGGCATCTGCGGCAGGGCTCGGGAGCCCGGCGCGCACGCTTTCCGCGATCGGCCGCTCGAAAAAGCGCTGCCCGGGCTTGAGCCG
>MERG01000295.1:0-2159 GCA_001771985.1 Betaproteobacteria bacterium RIFCSPLOWO2_12_FULL_62_13
ATCGCGGTGGTTTCGGTGATCTCGAAGCACAGCAGCCCGTGCGGCAATTCGTAACGCGTCAGCAGGTTGCGCAGGAAATCGGGAAAGCTCTTGTCGTTGATGCTCGCGCCCGAGAGATTCACCGAATAGTGGTGCCGCGCACCACCGGGATCGCTGAGGTGCGGAATCGCGCCGCTCTTCCACTGCCGGTGGAGGTACTCGACCAGCGAGCTGATCACCCAGCGCTCGATCGAAGTGAGCAGATTGTAGCGCTCGGCCGCGGGCATGAAACCGGTGGGCGGCACCAGCGTTCCCGACCGGTCCAGCATCCGCACCAGCACTTCATAACGCCGCTCCCGCTTGAGCGCCGGATTGAGCGGCACAATGGACTGCCGATAGAGGCGAAACTCGCCAAGCTCAAAAGCGCGATTGATCTGCGAGACCACCTGCAGTTCGCCTTGCTTGGCTGTAAGCTCACGCTCCTCAGGACGATACACCTGCACGCGGTCCCGTCCTCTGTTCTTCGCTTCGTAACAGCAGGCATCGGCAAGCGTCAATATATGGTTCGAGTCACCGGACGCGGCATCGATCGGCACCAGCCCGATGCTCACCCCCACGCTGAAGGTCTTGTTCTCCCACACGAACCGGAATTCGCGGACCGTTTCGCGCATGGCATTGGCGATTCTGAGCGCCTGGTCGAACGGGCACGACTCCAGCAGCGCCCCGAACTCATCGCCCCCGAGCCGTGCCAGCGTGTCGCTGCCCCGCATGCGGCTCAACATGACGGTGGTCAACTGGCGCAGCAGTTCGTCTCCCGCGCTGTGACCGCAACTGTCGTTGACAGCCTTGAAGTTGTCGAGGTCCATGAACATCAGCGCGTGGCGCCTGTCCTTGGTTTTCGCGGTTTCGATCAGTTCGCCGAGCCGGCGCTCGAACTCGCGCCGGTTGACGAGTCCTGTCAGCACGTCATGGCTCGCCTGCCAGATCAACTGCTGCGCCATCGCCCTGATCTGGCTGATATCGTGGAACACGACGATCATGCCGAGCGGCTCGCCGGCGCGATTGCGAATCGGCGCATAGGAGAAGCGGATCGCGCACTCGCTGCCATCCCGGCTGACCAGCCGCATCGATGCCGCTTCCAATCCATCCGTGGAGCCGTTGCCGGCTGCTCGAGGCAGGGACTCCACGATTTTTCCGCTGCGCTCGTCGATGACCCGGTAGATCTCCGAGAGCGGCCGCCCGCGCGCTTCTGCCGTGCGCCAGCCGGTGTACTGCTCGGCGACCGGGTTCAGGTACTCGACATGCCCGGCGGCATCGGTGGTGATCACCCCGTCGCCGATCGAATGCAGGGTGACCTGCGCCAGCTCCTTTTCGACCTCGAGCTCATTCTCGGTACGGACTACCTTGCGCGTAACCAGGATCGCGATGAGGCCGCCGGCGAGCACCCCCAGCGCGCCCAGGCCGGCGGTGAGCAGCAAGGCGCCTCGAGCCGATGCGCTCGCCCGAATCGCTTCTTCCATGGTCACGACAGCGATGCCCAGCACGGTCACGATCAGCATCAGCGCCAGCAGTACGCCGAAACCCACCGGCAGCGCGTAGCTGGATTTCGCCGACAGCGCGCGCCACACAGCTCTCATCGTCTCACCGGCCGGGAATCGTGTGTCGGCCGCACCCCGCGCTGAAGGCGCAGCGCCGGATCCTGGCGATAGAACAAGGCAAGCTGGCGATAGACCTCGGGGTAGCTTGCTTGCACGGCCGCCGGAATCTCGAAGAACGCCTCACTCACCACTGCGAAGAATTCCGCCGGGTTTTCCGCCGCATAGGGATCGATCAGGGTGTTCTCATCGCGATCGACCCGCGCGCAAAAATCCTCGTAGGCCGCAGTGAACGCCTGCGACCACGTCTCGCGGCTCATGTCGGCGTGCAACGGCGGGAAACCATTGGCGTCGCCGTTGAGCATGTCGAGTTTATGCGCGAATTCATGGATCACGACGTTGTAGCCGGTGCCGTGCTCCGCCTCCTCCGCGTCCGCCCAGGAGAGGATCACCGGTCCCTGCAGCCAGGACTCGCCCGACATGGGCTCGTGAACCACGTGCGCCACACCAGCCTCGTCAACAAATTCATACGCCGCCACGAATTCATCCGGATAAACGATGATTTCAACCCACCCGCGATAGTAA
>MERG01000295.1:2174-5428 GCA_001771985.1 Betaproteobacteria bacterium RIFCSPLOWO2_12_FULL_62_13
AGGATGAGGATACACGCCTGCAACGCGATCGACACGCGAATTTCGTCACGAATCCTGAGTCCTCCCGCACCCTGGATCGTCTTTTCGTGCAGGAACAGGTTCACGCAGTCCTTGAGCCGGGCGCGCTCCGCATTCAACAGCGACTGCGCGAACGAATAACGCTCCACCGCCAGGCGCCACAGGTTCTCGTCGAGCGCCGCGCGCCTGAGAATGCGGGCACGGCGCCACTTGGTAAGAGCCCCTAACCATCCCATGAGTCAGCGCACGGCTCCGGCCGTCATTTCGGCATCCTGGCCGCGGCGAGCTCGTGCTCGACGTCTCCGAACAGCAGGACGATGAATGGCGCGAGCCGTCGCTTCAAGCGCCCCCCGTATCTTCTCCCGTGAGTTCGACCACCCGCAGCAGTGAGGCGTCAGGTTGCTCGAGTTCGGCGCGCGTACCGTTGCTGAGCGTCGCCTGCATCTCGAATGCGCTCGCCGGAAGCACGTTCCGCACCAGCGCCTCAAGCTGCACCTCGCCGAACGCGCCGCGCGCCCGTTTGTCGCCGAGCAGTTCCTGCGCATTTTCATTCATGGTTCATTGTACCGTAGAAGCGATCAGGCGGCGTCCCGAAGCGTGAGCGCGGGCGATGCGACGAGCACCTTGCGCGCCGATAACCAGGCGTTGAATGAAAGCAAGGCAAGCCCGGCGATCGGTCCGATGATCCACAGCCTCCAGCTCGGCGGCAGGTCCAGGTCAAATGCGCGCGAAGCGATGACTTCACCGATGGCGGCTGCCGCCAACGTCGAGAGCACACCCGCCAGCAACCCCATGGCGAGAAACTCGACGCGCTGGCTGCCGGTCACCTGGCTCCGCGAAGCGCCCACCACGCGCATCAGCGCCGCCTCGCGCCGGCGCTCGTCCTCCGTGGCGATCAGCGCGGCGTAAAGCACCAACAGGCCTGCGCCAAGCGCGAAGAAGAACACGAACTGCACCGCGAGAATCAATCGGTCGATGACGCTCTGCGCCTGGCGCAGCGCCGCGCCCACGTCGACGATGGTGAGATTGGGAAAGCGGGACGCGAGCTGGTTCATCAGGGTTTCCTGCTCCGGCGCGATCCGGAACGCGCTGATGAAGCTCACCGGAAAGCGCTCGAGCAGCCACGGCGGAGCGATCACGAAGAAGTTGACTTTCATCGAATCCCAGCGCAACCGCCGCAGGCTCGACACGCGCGCGGTGAAGGTTTCGCCGCCGACGCTGTAGGTGAGCGCATCGCCCAGCCGCAATCCGAGCGTCCTGGCGATGCCCTCCTCGACCGAGAGCTCCGCATCGCGAGCCTCGCCGGCAGGGAACCAGCGACCGGCACTCACCACATTATGCGATGGCGGCCGCTCCATATAGGAAAGGTTGAATTCGCGCTCGACGAGGCGCCTCGCTCGCTCGTCAGCGTAGTCACTGTCCCGCACTTCTTTCCCGTTCACGCCGATGAGCCGGCCGCGCACCATCGGATAGAGCTCCGGGACCGCCACGCCGTGCTCTTCGAAAAAGCTTCGCACCGGGTCGAGCTGGTCGCTCTGGATGTTGAGGATGAAGCGGTTAGGCGCGTCGGGCGGCGCGGCTCGCCGCCAGGCATCCACGAGATCGCCTCGGGTGACCGTAAGCAGCAGGAGCGCAGTGAGCCCGAGCGCGAGGCTTGCCACTTGCACCGCATTGGCGCGCGCGTGCCGGCGCAGGTTGGCCAACCCATAACGAAGCGTCGCGTTCCGCCCCGCGAGCTTCGCCATGAGCCGCGCGCTCGTGAGCACCCGCAGCGCAAGCCAGGCAACGCCCACGAATGCACAGGTCGCGAGCGCGAAGCCGGCGACGAGGTAGGTGCCCAGCCCCAAATCTCCAGCCTGCCACAGGAGTAGCCCGGCAAACGCCCCGAAACCGCAGGCGTAGGCGAACAGCGCCGGACGCCGTGGCGCCCCCGCCTCGCGCCGCATGACACGAACCGCGGGTACGCCCTTCAATTGCAGCAGGGGCGGCAGCGCAAACCCCAGCAACAGCACAACGCCCACCAGAAACCCCTGCACCGCAGGAAGCGGAGTCGGCAGCGGCAACGGCGCCCGGATGAGATCCGCCATCCACAACGCGATGAGTCCCTGCGTGACGAACCCGAGCGCGCAACCCGCCGCGGACGCGATGAGCGCCAGAGCCACGAACTCCGCGCTGTATAGCTCGATCAGGCGGCGCTGGGTTGCGCCGAGACAGCGCATCACCGCGCAGCCGTCAAGATGACGTTCAACGAAGCGGCGCGTGCCGAGCGCAATCGCCACACCGGCGAGCACCGCTGCGAGCAATGCGGCGAGTCCGAGAAAACGCTGCGCGCGCTCGACCGCGGCCCGCACTTCAGGCCGCCCGCTTTCCAGATTGTCTACCCGTTGCCCCTGCTGCAGGCGCGCCCTGGCCCATGCCTCGAACGCAGCGACCCGCTCGCGCTTGCCCGCCGCGTAAAGGTAATAACGGATGCGGCTGCCGATCTGCACCAGCCCGGTGGCCGCCACATCGTCGCCGTGCATCATCAGCCTTGGCGCAAGGTTGAAGAAGTTTGCGCTGCGTTCGGGTTCGAGAGTCAGCACCGCCGCCACCGTGAACTCCGACCGGCCGAGCCGCACGCGCCCGCCGGGAGCCACCCCGAGCGCTGACGTGAGCCGTTCATCCAGCCACACCGCGCCCCGGGCAGGCCCGCTTCGGGCCGGCGCGTCTGGCATGTTCGGGCCCGGCGCGACACGCAGCCTGCCGCGCAGGGGATAGTTTTCCGTCACTGCCTTTACGCCCGCGAGCTGGCTTGCCTCCTCCCCGCCGGTTTGCAACTGCACCATGCTGATGAAATTGGCCGCGCTGCCCAGTTCGAGTCCGCGCCTCGCGATTTCCGCAGGGATCTCGCGCTGCCACGGATGGTCGGAGACCAGAACCAGGTCGGCACCGAGCAACTGGTGCGCGTCGCGCACCAGCGCCTGCCCCACCCGGTCGGTGAAAAACCCGACGCTGGTGACGCTCGCAACCGCAATCGTGAGCGCAATCGCGAGCAGCCGCACCTCGCCGCTGCGCCAGTCGCGCAACAACATCCGCAAAGGGAGCACCGCTGTCGTTCCCATGGTTATTAGTCGTCAGTTGGCAGTCGTCAGTTGTCAGTGGACAGTGGTCAATCCTCAATGCTCAATCCTCAGAGCCGTAGGTCAGGTTGCCGCGCGAGCGGCTACCTGACACCCTCTGATGCCGGGGAGCGTTGC
>MERG01000295.1:5548-7281 GCA_001771985.1 Betaproteobacteria bacterium RIFCSPLOWO2_12_FULL_62_13
CGCCTGTCCTAACAATCACGAATCACCAGCCGTAGGTCAGGTTGCCGCGCGAGCGGCTACCTGACACCCTCTGATGCTGGGGAGCGTTGCACGCACCCCAGCCTACGCCTGTCCTAACAATCACGAATCACCAGTCACGGGTCACGAGTCACGGGTCACGATGCGGCCCGCGGCCAGCCGCACGATGCGCGCGCAGCGCTGCGCGAGCGTTTCATCGTGCGTCACCAGGATGAGCGTCGTGCCGAAGTCCTGATTGAGTTCGAACATCAGATCGATGACGCCCGCGCCCGAGGCGGGATCCAGGCTGCCGGTGGGCTCATCCGCGAGCAACAGCTTGGGCCGTACCACGAACGCCCGCGCCAGCGCCACGCGCTGCTGCTCGCCTCCCGATAGATGCTTCGGGTAATGGTGCAGCCGTTCCCCGAGCCCGACCCTCGCGAGCATCGCGCGCGCGGAATCGGCTGCGTCCTGACGCCCGGCAAGCTCCAGCGGCAGCATCACATTCTCGAGCGCATCGAGCGCAGGCAGCAACTGAAACGACTGGAAAACAAAGCCCACCATGCGGCCGCGCAACTCGGCGCGCCCGTCCTCGTCAAGAGCAAACATTTCATGACCGTCGATCTGAACCCGGCCAGCGGTGGGGGTATCGAGACCTGCCAGCAGTCCCAACAGCGTCGATTTGCCGGAGCCGGAAGCGCCGACAATCGCAACCGCTTCGCCATCACGCACGTCCAAACTCACGCCGTGCAATATGGTCAGCTCCGAGTCACCCGTCGCCACTTGCTTGGTGAGCGCACTTACCCGCACAATGGGCGCCGCGGAATTCGGTGGCATATGCTGATACGCCTTGTTCTCGTCTTAGGTCTGGCGCTGCCGGGGTTCTCCACCGCAGCAACCATCATGGTCTATGGTGACAGCCTGTCGTCGGCTTACGGCCTGCCGCGCGAACAGGGTTGGGTGAGCCTGCTGGAAAAACGGCTGCACGAAAAAAAGCTGAATTATACCGTCGCGAACCTGAGCATCAGCGGCGAAACCACGATTGGCGGTAAGAACCGTATCGAGGGGGCGCTCAAAACGCACCGGCCGGCGATCGTGATCCTGGCGCTGGGCGCGAACGACGGGATGCGTGGACAAAGTCTCGAGGCGATGCGCGGCAACATCGAGACCATCATCCGGGCCTGTCGCAGGGCGGGCACGAAGGTCCTGCTAGTCGGTATGCGCATGCCCCCCAATTACGGCCCGTCCTACGCCGAAAAGTTCCGGAACACGTTCCGCGAACTCGCCGCACGCGAACGACTGGCCCTTGTGCCTTTCCTCCTCGAGGGCTTTGCCGAAAATCGGGATTACTTCCAGCCCGATGGCATCCACCCCACCGCGCACGCGCAGCCGCTCATCCTTGAAACCGTGTGGAAAGAGTTGCGGCCGCTGCTCAAAGGCCAGTGATTAAGTGAATAGTGATTAGGTGATTGGATGGGTGCAATTTCTCAATCACTGTTTACTCAATCACTCAATCACTCGTCTAGGTGACGACGACCTGCGGTTCACCCGCGGTGAGCCGGCCGATCGGCGCGGCGTACTTGAAACCCTCCCGCCTGAAAATTTCCAGCACCGCGGGCACGCTTTCGGAATCGCAGGCAACCAGCAAGCCGCCGCTCGTTTGTGGATCAGTGAGGAGTTTCCTCTGCCAGTCGGGCGCCCCGGCAGGCAGCCGTACTTCGTACTGATAGCTCGTC
>MERG01000295.1:7402-9036 GCA_001771985.1 Betaproteobacteria bacterium RIFCSPLOWO2_12_FULL_62_13
GCAGATGACCGAGAAGCCCGAAACCGGTGACATCGGTGAGCGCGTGCACGCCCGCCATCTCCGCCAGCGCCATGCCGGGCGTATTGAGCTGGGTGGCGGTCTCCAGCATCTGGCGATAGGCTTTCGCGCGCAGTTCGCCTTTCTTGAGCGCCTGGCTCATGATGCCCACCCCAAGCGGCTTGCCCAAGATCAGCACATCGCCGGCGCGGGCGCGATCGTTGCGCTTCACCTGGTCGGGATGGACCATCCCCAACACCACCAGCCCGTAGATCGGCTCCGGCGAATCGATCGAATGGCCGCCGGCGATCGGGATGCCGACGGCATCGCATACCGAGTGTCCCCCGGCGACGATACGTTGGATCGCCTCCACCGGCAGCTTGCCGACCGGTATGCCGAGCAGAGCCAGCGCCATGAATGGCCTGCCGCCCATCGCGTAGACATCCGAGATGGCGTTGGTCGCGGCGATGCGGCCGAAATCGTAGGGATCGTCCACGATCGGCATGAAGAAATCCGTGGTGGCGACGATCGCCTGCGTGTCGTTGATGCGATAGACGGCGGCGTCATCACTCGATTCGGTGCCCACCAGGAGATCCGCGAATGCTTTCGTGGCCGTCGACCGGGACAGGATTGCGCTCAGCAACGCTGGCGTGAGCTTGCAGCCTCACCCGCCGCCGTGCGAGAGCTGGGTCAGCCTGACCTGATTAAGAGTCCCTAATTCTGAGGGTTTGTTCATTTTTCCGCTAAACTATACGTAATGACCATCCGGATAGATGCATATCGCGCCGATCAACGCGCAGCGCCGCAGCCCGCCGCTCGCGGTCCTGCGAACATAACCGTAGCACAACTGTCCGAGTTTGACGAGATAATCGACGTGCGATCGGAGGGCGAGTTTGCCGAAGACCATATACCGGGCGCCATCAATTGTCCGGTGCTCGACAACGCCGAGCGCGCACGCGTCGGAACCGTTTACAAACAGCTTTCATCGTTCGCTGCGAAGAAAATCGGCGCGGCGCTGATCGCGGCCAATATCGCCCGGCACCTGCGCGAACGCTTCCAGGACCGCCCGCGCGACTGGCGCCCGCTCGTCTATTGCTGGCGCGGCGGCAGCCGCAGCGGCGCTTTCGCGCATGTGCTGCAGCAGGTCGGGTGGCGCGTGGGTCAGCTCGACGGCGGCTACCGGGCATATCGACGCGCGGTCATCGCCGACCTCTGCGTGCTTCCGGCGCGCTTCGAATGGCGCGCCGTGTGCGGGCTCACTGGTTCGGGGAAGAGCCGTCTCCTGCGGGCGTTTCATGAATGCGGCGGCCAGGTGCTGGACCTCGAAGCGCTCGCCGCACACCGTGGCTCCGTGCTCGGCGACCTGCCGGACGTACCCCAACCGACGCAAAAAATGTTCGAAAGCCTGATCTGGGACGCGCTGCGCCGGTTTTTCCCGTCGCGCCAGATTTATGTCGAAGCGGAAAGCAGGAAAATCGGCAATCTGCGCGTGCCTGAGGCGTTGATCGGCGCGATGTGGCGAAGCCCTTGCGTGCTGCTGGAGGCGCCGGTGTCGCTGCGCGTCGCTTTGCTCAAGGAGGAATATGCGCATTTCATGGGCGAGCCGGAAACACTCATCGCCAAGCTCGAGTGCCTGT
>MERG01000296.1 GCA_001771985.1 Betaproteobacteria bacterium RIFCSPLOWO2_12_FULL_62_13
CTGCAGCTCCTGCCGCGCCCGTGCCCGATCCCAGTTGGCGAGTAGCTCCTGCTGATGAAGCGTCGCCCACTCGATCACCAGACCCGTTACGCGCGGCGGCAACCAGTGCGGTGGGTTGTGATCGTCGAAAAACATCTTGATGACAACGCCGAAAAAACGGCTGATCTCAGGCATCAGTGAGCTGGCCACGAAGTGCAGGGAAAATGTCTTCCGGTTTCTTGCCCGTCACCTTGAGGTAAAGCGCATCCGGGCACAGATCAACCTGATCGCCCCACACCAGCTCACCGGACGAACCGATACGAACCTGTTCGAATACAAGCGGATCGCGCCACAGGGCAAACACGCCTTTACCAACGTTATCAGAGAGGTCCACAGTCCCTGATACGCCGTCGTCAAATTCCAACTCCAGCCGATATCCCGGCAAGACTCTGACTTTGGAAATCTTTCTCAAGGCTCAATTCCTCCGCGCCTCCGAATAGTACCAGGAAACGAAAGTGCCGGGAAAGGAACTCGATGCGATGGCAAATATCGGCCTCAGCGATGCCGGCTCCGAGCTCGGCCAGCTCTTCGGGAGAAAGGCGGACCTCCTCTTCACGCTCGCGCGTGAGGATGAAGACTTCCGTTCCCTCCTTGAACTCCGGATTGTCGATGATGGTGGCGCCCTTCACTACATTGCCTGTCGCGATTTTCATGAGCAAATGATAATCCGGACCTGCAACGGATGCACAACCGATGCCGAACGTCGCTCTACGAAGCCAACCCGGACGTGTCGGAAATGTGAACACGGCCCCTTTTTTCCCCGTTACCACATTCACTGCACGCGATGAGTGCCATAAGCCTCCCCTCAAATTCGTCGCTCTTGGCGTGACCGCCGTTCTTTGCGCTTTGACGTCCGCGTTAAGGGCGCGCGTTTCGCGCGTCGCCCCTTAACGCTTGGTTAGGCGCCGGATTTCCTGTTCTTCCATCTTCGCCACAATGCCTTCAAATCAATGCCAACACCATAGACTTCCGGCTTGAGCTGAATGATCTGGTCCAATTCTGATCCGGCGCTTGAGTGCGGCTCTCTCAGAAATTCCTCGCCTGAGTGCGTGAGCCCATTCTTGACGACGACAGAGTCGTACCAACTGTTGCCAGTTGAGCTTTCTTTATGTATCAAGAAGCCGTCGAGATACCCCTGGCTATTTGCGTATGCGAGCGCCTTAGCGACTGGTTGGAACTCGACCATGTCTGCTTCAGACGAGCCACACGGAGTGAATGATTTTCGCCCATCGCTGATCTCTTGCAGAATCTCAACCAGGATACTCATGTGCGAAATTGCCTAACTTTGATCTAGGAAGCCAACAGGCGGATTGCACCCCGTCTTTCCGCAGTTACAAACATGTTACGCTTAAGAAGCATCATCTTGTGATGACAGATTACTAAACGTGCGCCGTGAGGCGGCCCATGAGCCAGCGACCGGCCAAGCCAGCGACCCCGTCTCGCGCCTCAGGCGCCTGCGATCGCCTTCGTGATCAGCGGCACCAGCGGCTCGGGGAGCTTGAGCTTGCCGGAAAGGGCGAAGGCATGTGCCTGGGCAGACATCTTTTCCCAGGTCTTGCGAATGATGTCCAGCCACTTCTCCTCGCTGTATTCCGGCTTCTGACCAACAAACTCCAGCATGTAGTCCTCGATGAACACCAGGGCGGTGACGTCCTCGAGCAACTGCGTTTCCGGATTCACCTTCAGGCCTCTCTTGCCGATCGCCTTCTTCACCCGCTCGATCGTCTCATCGTCGTAGCCGGCCTCGTGCATGAGACGTCCGGCCGTCTCGGCGTGGAACTTGTAGAGGTGGGTGCGCCACTGAAGGTAGCCGTTGCGGTCCATGGGGTAGCTCGCGCGCGGGCTCTTCCACCGCTGGATGTGCTGCGCGCGCACCGCCAGCTTGACCGCGTCGGGCGCCTCGGGCGCGTAGCGCTCGACCATTTCTGTCATGCGCCGGGAATACAGCAGTTCGCGCGGACAGGGCTTGCCATCGGGGCCGATATCCTGGCGAGGATCCTCGCCGTTCGCGGCGTCGAAAAGGGCGATTGCGCGCTCGAAGCGCTCGCGATCGGTGATCATGGCATCTGCGAATACGCTGAACGAAGCAACGCCGATTGTAGCGAACCCCCGAACGATGGCGCGCCGGCTCCGGGCTGAACAGACAAGATAGCGAGAATCTCGGCGAGATCCTCGCGGATCGCGCCCGGCGCAGAGGGCCTGTTGCGCGTCCACCATGCTGCGGCCTCCTCGATTTGGGCGGAGGCTCGTTGAGAGACCTTGATCGGAAGCGGAGCGGTCAACCGAAGCGGCGCAGGCGTTCCAGAAGCTGCGCGCCGGAAATGAACTCTCCGCGTTCGATTTCGGCAATTGACGCGAGCAGCTCTTCTTCCTCTTCGATCGTCAGCTCAAACGCCTCGTTGTCCTCCCGGAGCAGTATGGTGACCGTTGAGCCTTCGGGCAAGATTTCGCCTTCGACCACAACTTTGCCGTCCACGACGGTGCCAGTAGCGATTTTCATAACAAGCTATCTTACACCTGGGACTGCCACCTGTCGCAAGACGCCGAACGTCTCGCTGACCGACACCGCGCGCATGCGCGGGTGCCGGGGTGAAAGAGGATGTTCACGCGGTGTTCGATCGAGCGCCTAGTTGCACGAGCCCTGCAAGCAGGATGATATGGGCATTGTAGGGACGGTTGACAGCGTCTACATTTGTCGGAAATGTGAACCCGGCCCCATTTTTTTCTTTTTCGTTTGGTTCCCTTGGCGTCCCCTTCGACATGCTCAGGACAGGCTTGGCGGTTCAAGATCTTGCCTCCACCCGCGGCGCGATCGAGCCTTCTCTTTCCAGCAGCGGATAGATGCCGCCGGCCTTGAGGAGATCGAGGAGTTTGGGCGGCAGGCCGATCGCGGGAAGTGTCTTAGCGGTGGTCACGTTGCGCACACTGCAGGCGTCGAAGTCGACCTCGGCAATATCTCCTTCTGAAAACGCGTCGAAGACCGCGCGGCACTCCATCGCAGGAAAGGCGAAGTTGACGCAGTTGCGGAAAAACAGCCCGTTGATCGAGTGCGCGATGAGGCAGCCCAAGCCCAGGTTCTTCAATGAGCGTGCCGCGGGGCGGCTCGAGCCTATGCCGAAGTTCTTCCCGCCCACGATGATGTCGCCCGGCTCCACCAGATCGACCCAGCCGGGGCGGTTGGCGTGGAACACGAAACGCGCCTGCTCCTGCGGCGTGAGATAGAACGCCTGGATCGGCAGAATCAGATCGGTATTGATGTTGTCGCCGAACTTCCAGACTCTCGCGTTGAATTTCATTTGGTCCACCCCTTGTTTAGCCGCCGATCAACGCCGATCAACGCCGATGAAATCAAAAATCCAGAGACAAAATAGACAGGATTTACAAGATTTACAGGATTAGATCAAAGCGAAGACCGAAAAAGGTTTAGGCTTTTATACTTGAATCTTGTCAATCCTGTTAATCCTGTCTATTGCTTTTGATCTTATCCGCGTTCATCGGCGTTCATCGGCGGTTTCAATGGTTGTGAAACGAGCGGCGGCTGAAGCTTGGCCATCTCAATCAACCCGCGCTCCGGTCGCTTTCACCACTTTGGCCCATTTGGCGATTTCGGATTGGAGATAGGTGCCGAACTGCTCGGGGGTGGAGGACCAGGCATCAACGCCTTGGCGGTTCAATTGTTCCTCCACTTCCTTCGTCGCCAGGAGCCGGCCGATCTCCCCGTTGAGCTGCGCGATGATGTCCTTGGGCGCACGGGCCGGGGCGAGAATCCCCTGCCAGATGCGCACGTCGAACCCCTTCAGTCCGGCTTCCTCGATCGTCGGGAGCTCGGGCGCAAGCGCAGAACGTCGTGCGGTCGAGATGGCGAGCGCTCGCGTGCGGCCCGCGCGCGCATGAGCCAGCGCGGTCGAGGTCGCGCTGAACATCACGTGGATCTGTCCCGCGATCAACTCGGTCGTCGCCTGGGCCACCCCTCTGTAGGGAACGTGCACCAGGTCTACCCCCGCCAGCGACTTGAACAGCTCGGTTGTCACGTGCGCCGAGCTGCCGCTGCCGCCGGTTCCGTAGTTGAACTTGCCCGGACTTGCGTTGGCAAGCGCGATGAATTCCTTGACCGAACTGGCGGGGATCGACGGGTGCACCATCAGCACGAGCGGCGCCGAGCTCACCAGCGAGATCGGCGCGAAATCCCGGAGGAGGTCATACCCCGCTTTGGCATAGAGGCTCATGTTTATGGCGTGGGTGTTGGTGCCGAGGACGATCGTATAGCCATTCGGCGCGGCGCGTGCCGCCGCCTCGGCCCCCACGTTGCCACCCGCCCCTGCTCGATTGTCGATCACGAATTGTTGACCGAGACTTTCGGTGAGCCTTTGACCGACGATGCGCGAGACGATATCACCGTTGCCACCGACGGCATACGGCACGATGAAACGGATGGGCCGCACCGGATATCCGCCCGTCTTCTTCGGTTCGACCTGTTTCGGCTGAGCGAACGCGATCAAGGCGTGCCCACCCAGTATCATCGCAACCAGAGCGAGAGCGATCCACCGCGTTTTCAGGCAGTTGGCGTGGCTTCGCGCTTCAAATTTCATGTCTTTTCCAGTCGAGCATAAGCGGAGCCGCTAAAATCGGTAACCAATTGAACTTGTTCCTGTCTTAACCGGATATCGCCATCTATTATGCTAACACGCACGGCAGGAGAACGCTGATGGTCGCGAAAACGGCGCTGGTGCTCGTGCTCTCGGCGGCCTGTATCGCCGCGGACGCGGCTGCCGCTGGTCAGCTCGGAGATTTTCCCGTCCGCCCGATGCGCATCATCGTGCCTTTCCCGGCTGGGGATAGCGTCGACATGGTAACGCGAATAATCGGGCACGAACTCGCAGAAGCGGCGGGGCAGCAGGTGGTGGTGGAGAACCGGCCGGGCGCCCTCGGGAGCATCGGCACCGAACTCGTGGCACGTGCCACCGCGGATGGGCACACGCTGCTGATGGCAAACAATCCGCTGGTGGTCAGACCCGCCCTTTTCGATAAGCTCCCTTTCAACGTTCTACGCGATTTCACACCGGTCTCGCTGGTTGCGGCGGTGCCCTTCGTGCTCGTGCTCCATCCCTCCGTGCCGGCCGTCTCGGTCCAGAAACTGATCGCGTATGCGAAGGCGCGCCCGGGCGAACTCAACTACGCTTCGTCGAGACGGGGTTCCAACCTCCACGTGGCGGCGGAATTGTTCAAGAGCTTCGCCGGCATCAATATCGTCCGTGTGCCGTACAGGGGTGGCGGCCCGGCGTTGATGGCCCTGGTCCGCGGAGAGGCCCAAGTGGGCTTTCTCGCTGTGGTAGCGGTGTCCGCCCACGTCAGGGCGGGCCGGATGCGGGCCCTGGGTGTGACCTCCGCCGAACGCTCGGTTGCTCTGCCGGGGGTCCCCACATTCGCCGAGGCGGGAGTGCCGGGGTACGAGTTTTCAAGCTGGTACGGCGTGCTCGCGCCGGCCGAGACGCCCGCTCACCGGGTGGCCGCGCTAAACGGGCATCTGAGGAACGCCGCCTACCAGTCGGACGTTGCCGATCGCCTGTCCAGGCAAGGCGCCGAGATCATCATCAGCTCCCCCGAGGAGTTCGCCAGACACCTGCGCGCCGAGATCGTAAACTGGGAGAAGTTGGTGGCGGAAAGCGGCCTCAGATAAGGAATTCCCGTGGATCGGAGATCACTCCGCGGATCGCGGAGGCCGCCACCGTCGCCGGCGAGCCCATGAAAATGCGCGCGCTGGGATCGCCCATGCGCCCCTTGAAGTTACGCGTCGTGGCAGTGATGCACGTCTCATTGGGGCCGAGCACGCCCATGTGTCCGCCGCCACAGGCGCCGCAGGTCGCGGGCGTCACCACCGCGCCGGCTTCGACCAGCTTGGTGATGATGCCGAGCCGCGCCGCTTCGCGGTAGATGTTCTGCGAAGCGGGCGTGACGATAAAGCGCACCTTGGGCGACACTCGGCGCCCCTCCAGCACCTTCGCCGCCAGCGCCAGATCGTTGATCGTGCCGTTGGCGCAGGATCCGACGAATGCCTGGTCGATCGCGGTGCCGGCGGCCTCGGCAACGGGGCGCGAGTTCCCGATCACCGTGTCGGGAAAAGCAACCAGCGGTTCGAGTTTTGAAAGATCGACCTTGCGGACCGCCGCATACTTCGCGTCCTTGTCCGGGTAGACGGGCTCAAACGGAGCGGGATTCCGCGCCCGCACCCATTCGAGCATGACTTCGTCGGGTTCGAATGTTGCAAATTCCGCCGATAATTCCGCCGACATGGTGGTAAGCGTTTTCCGCGCGTTGATACTGAGATTCGCGATGCCCGGCCCGCCATACTCGACGTTCATCGTCGCGTGGTCGCCATACTGGCCCGCGATCTGAAGAAACGCGTCCTTCATCGTCACCGCGGGCGGGGGTTTCCCTTCAATTTCGTAACGTACGGTCTCCCCGACGCGGAACCAGGTCTCGCCCTTGATCGCGGCATACACCACATCAGGCCCGCCCACGCCGCGCGCGACGCAATTGAACACGCCCGCGCTGCAGGTATGCGAATCGCTGCAAAGAAGCACTGTGCCGGGCAGCGCGTAGCCGTGATCGGCAACCAACTGGTGGCTGATGCCCTGCTTGTAACCGACGTCGTGGAACCGCGGGATGCCGAATTTCTCCACGAACTGGCGCGCGGTGCGGTGCGCCGCCGCGCTTGCCTGGGTCGCGGCCGGCACGCGGTGGTCCAGCACGACGATCACGCGCTCCCTGTCCTTGATCTTGAGGATCTCGCGCCAGATGCTCGGCATGAAGTTATTGTCGAACAGGATCACGGTATCGACCTCGACCGTCACGAGATCGCCCGGTCCGACTCTCACCTGGCCGCTTTTCCTGGCCAGGATTTTTTCCGCAATCGTCATGCCCATAAAGAACTCCGTCGTGATGAGCGATGGGTGATGAGTGATGAGCTAAACCGGAGTCGGGCTATTCGCCCATTACCCATTACCGATTTTCGTAATGCGAAAATCGTTGTTCGAGCTCTTCAAGCGTATTGAGCCCCATCAGCTCGTTCAGTTCACCAAACGAAACCAGGAGATCGGGACGGTCGACGACGTGGTTCTTTTCGACTAACTCTTCCATGAACACCTGCATCGCGTTCATCATCCCCTTCACCGCCGCCGTGGTGAGCAGGCGCGGATAGCTGATTTGCGCGACGCCCATCTCTTCGAGTTGTTTGGGCGAGAGCAGCGGCGTGGTCGGGCGCGAGCGGATGCCGAGTCCCATGTTGACCGACAAAGGCTTGGGCACGCTTCGCGCCACGCGCTCGATGTCCTTCGCCGAGAGCAGTGCATCGGCAAACAGACAGTCGGCGCCGGCTTCCGCGTACATATTGAGCCGGCGGATTGCTTCCTCGACACCGAGAGGAGCGGCAGCGTCCGTACGCGCCTTGATAACGAAATCGGGATCGCGGCGCGCCACCACCGCGGCCTTGATCTTCTGCACCATCTCTTCCGCGGGAATCACGCTCTTGCCCGCCATGTGGCCGCAGCGTTTGGGCCACACCTGGTCCTCGATCATGATCGCGGCGAGCCCCGCATCCTCGAAACCGCGCACGGTGAAGTAAACGTTGAGCGCATTGCCGTAGCCGGTGTCGGCATCGCCCTGCAGAAGAAGGTCACAGCAGGCGGCGATGCTTCGGGAGGCCTCGACGTTATCGCCATACCCCATCACACCGCGGTCGGCCCAGCCGAGATGGCTTTCCGACACGCCGGCGCCGGATATGCTCCCGGTCTTGAAGCCCATCTTCTGGACCAGACGCGCACTGTAACCGTCGTAGACACCCGGCGTGATCAGAATTTTCGGTGAATGTATGAGCTCCTTCAGTTGCTTTCCCTTGCTGATCATCGCTTCGCCCTTTACCTGTTTGGAAAATACAACGTCGAATCAAACTGAGCACTCCTGCCCCTCGACGGGTCCCTCACACCTCACGCCTCACGCCTCACGCTTCTTCCTCTCTCCTCGCTCGCTCTTAGATGGCGCGCGCGGCGCGATGTCCTTCCGCGATTGCGTTCCCGAGCCGGCGCGGCGCATACGCATCGCCGATCACGTGCACGTCGGTTAATCCCACCGCAAGCAGTTCGTGAGCAAGCCGATCGTTTGCCTGCTGTGCGCCGACCCACACGATCTCACCGATGTTTGCGAGACGCTCCTCACGCCGTGCATTGTAATAGTGCCGCAGGACGACTGCGCCGCCCTCCACGCGGTCCACGTGCATGTTGGTGAGCAACCTGACACCGAGTTCGTCGAGCGCCCGCAGGGTGCTGATGCGCGTCACTTCCGGCAGCTCTCTCAAGGGTTCGAGGAAGCGGGTGACGTACACCACCTTGCAGCCGCGCCTCGCGAGCGCTTCGGTCATGCATGCCGCCCAGAAGTAACCGTCCTCATCCATCACCAGCACCGTGGCGCCCGAGGGAAGCCGGCTATAGGTGGCGACGGGGACCGAGCCGTCGCCAGCCACCGCGGGCGCATACAGCTGCGCGCCGGTGGCGACGATCACCGCATCAGGCCGTTCCGCCGTGATCGACTCGCACGTCGCTTCGGTGGCCACGCGAATGTCCACGCCGAGCTTCGCCACCTGCTGTGACAGATAATCGGCCGCGTAACTTGATTCATGATACGGCTGGAAGTGACGCGCCAGCTCCAATTTTCCACCGAGCTTCGAGCTCTTTTCAAACAGCGTCACGCGATGCCCCCTCCCGGCGGCCGTGCGCGCGGCCTCCAATCCACCGGGGCCTCCGCCGATTACGACCACGCGTTTTGCCCGCTCGGCTTGCGCGAGCGCGGGCAGCTCGCTCTCGAAGCCCACCGTCGGGTTTACACTGCAAGCGAGCCGCTTGTTCGCCACCACCCCGCTCCAGCAGCGGTTGCAGCAGATGCACCGCACGATGTCTTCGGACTCACCGCGCAGCGCCTTGTCCGGCCATTCGGGGTCGGCGATCAACGCACGGCACAAGCCGATGATGTCGGCCTTTCCCGCCGCGATGATGGCCTCGCCTTCCTCGGGCATGCGGATACGCGAGCTCGTCACTATCGGAATCCCGGATACTGCCGCCTTGATCTGGGCGTGCAGGTCGGCGAAGGTCACAGGAGGATAGTGGCTGTCCGGCAGATGGGCGTCGATCGTGTTGAAATTGCCCTGCGCGAGCGACAGATAATCGATACTCCCCATTGAAGCGAGGCGGCGCGCGGCCTCCTTGCTTTCCTCCACCGTGATCCCGCCGGGAGTGAATTCCTCGACTCCCATCCGATAACCGACGATAAACTCATTCCCCACCTTTTCCCGCACCGCGGCGATGATCTCGCACGGGAACCGCAAACGGTTGTCGAGACCGCCGCCGTACTCGTCCTGACGCTTGTTGCTGAACGGCGAGACGAACTCCTGGATCAGGTGGCCCTGCGCGCCGTGGATTTCCACCCCGTCGCAGCCGGCTTGTCTTGCGTGCAGCGCGGCGGTGGCAAAGCCCTTCACCACTTCCGCAATCTCCGCCTTGGTCATCTCGTGCGGCACGCCTCCGCTGTGCGGGCAGGCAACCGCCGACGGCGCCCAGAGGGTGGGAATCTCGTTGGCGTGGTGCTGGCGTCCTCCGTGGTTGAGCT
>MERG01000297.1 GCA_001771985.1 Betaproteobacteria bacterium RIFCSPLOWO2_12_FULL_62_13
GGGACCGAGAGGGGCGGGGGGTGAGCCGGGAATTCTCGGACGCGCCTGCGCGCGTCCGTGCCGGCGAACGCCCGAAGCGTCTCGCTTCGGGCCGGAACGGGTTGAGCGGAGTCAGGTATTTTCACGACGCTCGGTAGGCGCAGACGATATGATGGCCAATGCCGACGCCCACGGCTTACGCGTCTTTCCGATTTTTCGCTGCCTTCGCCAGATCACCAAGCACCCGCGCCAACTGTTGTTGCAGATTGGCGAGGCCATCGTAGCCTATCGCCACGCGCACCGCGAGCTTGCCGTTCAGCCTTTCAGGGAGCTTTCCGCCCAGTTTTGCCATGCGCGGCAACGCCGCGAGCACGCTGGGTTCGAGGAAACCGAAGTCGATGAACGCCATGCCGGGCGCGAGGTCGACCGCGCTGTAGTTTGCGACGACGGGCTGATCGGAGTTGCCGACGGGCGCGAGCCGGATGCTGAGAGCGCGGGGTTGAGCACCGGTGCCGGCCGCTGCCGCAGGTGCGTCAGCCGCGGCTGCGTCTGTCTTGCCTTTGGGTTCTTTTGCGTCTGCCATGAAGTTTTCTCCTTGTAGATGAGGACCTGCGGGTTTAATTTGTCAGACTTTCACTGCTGCGTTCCAAATCGAGACATCCAGCGAGGGTACTTTCTCCCTGCCTGAGGCTGCATTCTACCAGATGAACAATACAGCTAGTTTCGGGCTCGAGCCTCATCGCATACGTTCCAGATCGGTCGGTTTGACGCCTGACAAAGCGTGCCCCTAGAATACCCAAACATGAGGTCTTCATTTTGCCGCGCCGGCCGGAACGCCGAAACCGCTCGTCGACAAGCTCAACACGCAGATGATCGCGATCCTGAGATCGCCCGAGGTAAACGATCAGCTCGCGCGGCAAGGCTTCGAGCCCATCGGCTCCTCGCCCGTGCAGCTTGCGAGCCACCTCAAGAGCGAGCTCACGAAGTGGGCGAAAGTGGTGCGGGTGTCCGGCGCGCGGGTCGATTGAGCGTTGCCGGGCGGCATCGTTGTTGTTGACGGCGATGCGGCCGGAGATGCCGCGCAGTGGAAATGCGCGGCATACTTATCTCAAGGAAGTCCCCGCCGCGACCGCGGACTACGAAAGAAAGGAGAAGCGATGAAGAAGAACCAGCTCAAGGAGAAACTGGCCGCGGGCAGGCCCGTCTACGGCGCGATGGTGCAGTTCCCCGACGCCGACCTCGTGGAGATGCTGGGCTACGCAGGGTTCGACTGGATTCTCATCGACGCCGAACACGGTTCCATCAACGAGAACGACTGCGCCGCGATGGTGCGGGCCTGCGAGCTGGCGGACACCACCTCCGTCGTGCGCCCGCCCACCAATCACCCCGAGACCATCATGCGCTTCCTCGACCGCGGGGCGCAGGGCGTCCAGGTGCCCCACGTCAACACGGCGGAGGACGCCCGCGCCGCGGTGGACGCCGTGAAGTACTACCCGCTGGGCAAGCGGGGCGTCACCAGCGCCACCCGGTCGGCGAGCTACGGGTTCCGGGAGTCCATCCCGGACTACGTCAAGTTCTCCAACGCGGAGACGCTCGTCTGCGTGATGATCGAGGAGCGGGAGGCGGTCCGCAATCTCCCGGAGGTCCTGAAGGTGGACGGGGTTGACGTGTTTTTCGTGGGCGCGGCCGACCTGGCGCAGACGATGGGCTTTCCCGGCAACAAGAACGCGCCCGAGGTGCAAGAGGTAGTGCGGGAAGCGATCGATCGCATCCTCGGCGCCGGGAAGGTCGCGGGGTTGAGCTGCGACGAGGAGCAGATCGGGGATTTCGTGCGCCGCGGGGTACGGTACTTCCACACCGGCATGACCCCGCTCATGAAGTTCGCCGCGCGCCATTTCTGGAGCCTCGTAGGCGAGAAGCGCTAGGGCCCAACCCGCCCATCGATTGTCGTGCCGCTGGCAATCATCGCCTCGATGGCCGCCTCGTCATAACCGATTTCGCGCAGGATCTCGACGCTGTGTTGGCCGATGACGCCCCTTCGGCCGTTCAGTAACGATTCATGAGGGCCAATAGGATCAGTTGCACCGCACGCACGTAGGGCGTCTGCACAACGAGCGCGACCGGAGCCAGGTCGGTGACCGGGTCGAACGGCAGGCGCAAAAGCGACACATTGGTAGCGATCACGGCGGACGTTGTCAGCAACGTATAGCCGTCGGGCGCAGCGCGCACTACGATCTCGGTGCCTATGATCGTGCCAGCGCCGGGCCGGTTGTCGATGATCACCGGCTGCCCCCAGGATTCGTTGAGTTTCTGCGCCAAGGGGCGCGTGGCGGCATCAACCGCGCCGCCCGGCGGATAGGGACTGACAATGCGGATCGATTTACTCGGGTAGCGCGGCGTCTGCGCGGCCACCGCCGCCGGCCAAAGAAGCGCGCCTCCGACAGCCACTGCTACCCACACACTGTGCAACGATACGGCCATTGTGATTTCCTCGCCGGTGACTCAGCTCGCGATCGCATCTCACGCGGGACCTGTTCGTACAAGCGATCGATGACCCCGTGCGCCGCATTGCCAATCCTGGCGTTGGGCGCGGCCTTGGTCATCGCCTCAATCAAGGTCGGCCGTCAACAGTGCCGCGAGCAGCGTTCCTCAAGCGTTCCTCCTGCTCGTAGTTTGACAAGAGGCAGACGGGGAGTGTACTCTATTTTGCATCCAGAATTGTATACACAAGCGGCGGCTTGTCATCAGCTCGCGGCGGCTCTGTCGTGTTTCGCGGGTTTTCATAGACGCGCGGTCTTCATGTCAAAACTGTATGACACGATTGCGGGCGGTCTGCCAGCCCGGGTGTCGGAGATCTTGCCACTGGCTTGCCTGCGACGCGGCGAATCGGAGATTAGCACCGAGTAAAGGGGAAGAACATGTCTATACTGCCGGAAGCAGCAAAGGCCTACATCGGCGTTGAAGCCGAAACCGAGGTCGCATGCGAACGCGTGGAACGCGGTGCTGCAAGACGTTACGCGCAGGCAATCATGGATGAAGACCCGATTTTTCGGGACGCCTGCGCAGAAAACGCGCGTTATGGCGGCCCGGTCGCCCCGCCCATATTCCCGACGCACATGTTTTACTGGCGGTCTTTTGGCATGCCTGACCCGGTCCAGGAACATGCGCACGATCCCAACTTCGACGGCACTGCCGGGCTGACCGGCGGTTTGCCCGATATCGAGCCGCTGAAACATTTGTCGGTCTTGAACGGCGGGTCGGAAATGGAATTCTATCGTTACGCGAGGCACGGCGAGACTGTGAAGTTGCGCGCGCGCTACGTTGATATTGTGGAAAAACAGACGAGCAAGGGGCCGATCATCCTGGTAATCAGTGAAAGTGAGTTCCTGACCGGTGACGACGAACTGCTGCTGCGGGCACGTCGCACGCAGATCCGGAGGTGAGTATGATGTCGAGTGACAAGACCGTCTTCTTCGAGGATGTCAAGGTTGGCGACGAATTGCCCAGACTCAAGAAAGGCCCGCTGACCACCGTCCATCTGATGCGCTGGTCTGCGGCAATGGAGAACTGGCACAAGATTCATTACGACAAGCCGTTCGCAGTCGAGCACGACAAGCTGCCCGGGCTGCTCATCAACGGTTCGTTCAAGCAGCAGTTCATCGTTCAACTTCTCAAGGACTGGGTCGGGCCGACGGGGTGGGTGTGGAAAGTCAGTTTTCAGTTCCGCGCCATGAACATCGTCGGCGAAACACTGTGGACATGGGCCCGGGTCACCGGCAAGCGAAATGCGCCGGACTTTGGACTCGTCGAGCTCGATCTGGGCATCGTGAACGATCAAGGCAAGGAATCCACACCGGGCAAGGCAACGGTTGCATTGCCCTACCGCAATGGCAAGCCTGTGCCGTATCCTTTTGTCGCACCTGCTGCTTGAGGGTGTTTAATAGCTCGCATAGCTAGGAGTAACTCATGGCAGATTTTCCCGAGGAAGTAACCATCAATGAAGAAGGGCCGCGCGAAGGATTTCAATTCGAAAAAGGCCACATCCCGACGGCGCGCAAGATCGAGCTGATCGATGCGCTGTCGAAAACCGGGCTCAAACAGATCCAGGTATGCTCCTTCGTTCCGCCGAAGAATGTTCCGGGCATGGCGGATGCCGATGAGGTCGCCAAAGGCTTCACCAAGTATCCGGGCGTTCGATATATCGGTCTATGGCTCAACGAGAAAGGCCTGCAGCGTGCACTGGCCATCGGCCGGCTCGACGTGCGAGGCACCATTTCATTGACAGCGTCCGAAGCTTTCCTCAAGCGCAACCAGAACCGGACCATGCAGGAGAATATCGCGGCCCAGCACAGGATGGTGGAGATGTTCCAGCAAAACAATGTGCCGGTCGATCGCGCTTCGATGATGGCGGCATTCGGGTGCAACTTCGAGGGAGATATTCCAGTTGCGCGCGTGCTCGACCTCGTGCAGCGGGCACTCGATATCGCCGAGCAGCACGGCGTGACGATCAAGGTGTTCAACTTTGCCGACACGATGGCGTGGGCGACGCCCTATTCGATACGCAAAGTCGTGGGCGCGGTGCGCGAAAAATATCCCCAGTTGCAGATGGGGCTGCATCTGCACGACACGCGCGGCATGGGAATCGCCAACGCTTATGCCGGCCTCGAAATGGGTGTCGACATCTTTGATGCGAGCGTGGCGGGGCTCGGTGGCTGTCCGTTCGCGGCCCATAAAGGCGCGGCGGGCAATGTCTGCACCGAGGACCTGGTGTTCATGTGCGAGGAGATGGGGATCAAGACCGGAGTCGATCTCGATCTGCTGATCGAAGCGGCACGGCTTGCCGAGGATGTTGTCGGCCATCCGCTCCCCGGCTCGGTAAAGAGCGGCGGGAATCTGCGCAAGTACCGCGAGAGGGCAGCCGTCGCAGCATGAATGGCGGAAGGGGGAAGGAAGATTCGCTGACGACAAACTAAGGCTGCCAAGAGAGAGGGAACCGAGTATGGATTTCGGGTTCACGCCGGAGCAGGAGGCCTTGCGGCGAGAGGTCGGCGCCTTCATTGCCGAGCACGTGACCCCCGAGGTGGTCGCGGAGATGGAGGGGCATAACGAGGGCCTGCTCGGCGTCACGCGCGGCACGAGCCGCGGGCCCGCGGTGCGGGAGCTCTTCAGAAAAATCGGCGAGCGCGGCTGGCTGGGCATCAGCTACCCCAAAGAGTACGGCGGCCAGGGGGGCGACCGCATCAGCAAGTACGTGGTCGAAGAGGAATTCGCGCGCGCGAACGTTAACATAGGGCTGGCCGGCAGCAGCGCGCCCGCGATCCTCGCCGCGGGCACGGAGGAACAAAAGCGCTATTACATTCCCCGCTTGATCACCGGAGAGTTTTCCTTCGCCCAGGGATTCACCGAACCCCGGGGCGGCGCCGACCTCGCCTCCCTGCAATGCCGCGCGGTCCGCGATGGCGACGAATACGTCATCAACGGCCAGAAGATGTACACCTCCGGCGCTCATTATTGCACCCATGTTTATCTCATGGCGCGCACCGACCCCGACGCCCCGAAGCACAAGGGCATCTCGGTGTTCCTCATTCCTTTGGATACGCCCGGCATCACGGTTCGTCCACTGTGGACCATCCAGAACGACCCCAAAGCGCCCACGCGCACCACCTACGGCCAGAGCAGGACCAATGAAACGTTCTTCGATGATGTGCGGGTGCCCAAGACGGCGCTGCTGGGTGAGGAGAACAAGGGGTGGTACATCGGGGCGATGGGGCTCAACCTCGACCGCATCGGTGCCGCCCGCTACTTGATCTCCGTGCTGCGGGACGAGGACATCATCAACTGGGTCAAGGAGAACCGGTTCGACGGTTACACTCCGGCGGACGACCCGGCGATCAGGGACAAGATCGCGGAGCTCTGGATCGAGGCCCAGGTATGCCGGCTCATGACCATGCGCAGCATGTCCATCGTCGAGCACGGCGGCAACTTCACTTACGAGGGCTCGGCCGAGAAGGTGTGGTCTCCCGAGCACGGCATCAAGACGGCCGAAACCATCAGCCAGATGCTGGGGCCCTATGGCCAGTTGTTGAACGGTTCGCCCAGGGCAATCGAAAAAGGGATCTTTGCACACAACCTGATGGGTGCCTTTCAGTCCGGGATCAATCACGGTAGCGTCCAGGTCATGCGGGATCAGGTCGCGCGCCGCGGCCTCGGTATGCCCCGCGGGAAAAAGGCTTGACCCGTATACGCTATCGCACAGGAAAATCATGGACGTGCTGCTGAACCAAGACGAGGAGATGCTGCGGAACGCCGCCCGCGAGTTCCTGGAGGCGGAGTGCTCACCCGCCTTGGTGCGCAAGATGGAGACTGACGCCAAGGGATATCCCGGCGGTCTGTGGCAGAAGACCGCCGAGCTTGGCTGGCAAGGCATGGCCCTGCCCGAGAAGTATGGTGGCCTCGATCTGCCTCTGGTCCAGTTGGGCCTGATCCTGGAAGAAGTCGGACGCGCGGTCGCCCCGCTCCCGCTCCATAGCACTGTAGTCGCAGCGCTGACGATCGCAAAGGATGGCACCGAGGCGCAACGCGAGGCGGTTCTTCCGGGCGTGGTCCGCGGGCAAACAATCCTCACATGGGCGTTCACGGAACAGGACCCGCGCCTTCTTCCCGAAACGATCCGGACACAGGCCATTGCCGATGGCAACGACTTCGTCATCAATGGGACCAAGCTCTTCGTGGACAACTTCGTCGCTGCCGACCAGTGCCTGGTCGCGTGTCGCACCGCCCGTGCCTCCGCGGGCAACGCCGGGCTCTCGCTCTTCCTGGTGGACACGCAGAGCCCCGGCATCTCGCACGTCCCGCTAGTCACCTTGGCGAAAGACAAACAGAGCGAGGTCGTGTTTCAGAATGTTCGGGTGCCCAGCGCAAACCTGATCGGAAAGCTCAACCAGGGAGCGCCGATCATCGAGCGCATGCTCGACCGGGCGA
>MERG01000298.1:0-3397 GCA_001771985.1 Betaproteobacteria bacterium RIFCSPLOWO2_12_FULL_62_13
CGCAAGGTTGAATGCGAAGATCACGAGCACGATGCCGATCAGCATCGTCGCCGGGATATTGATGAGCGGCTCGACATCCCATCGCACATTCAGGGCGTGGATCAGCCGGTGCAGGACCCAGGGCAGCAGCAGCACCTTTAGGACCAGCGTCAGCAGCGCGGAATAATACAGATGACCCTGGCTCGTGGAATAGGCAACCACCAACGTCGAGAGCGTCAGCACGAAACCCTGCAGGGCGAAAAGTTTGATGAGCGACAGGATGCGCCGCTGCGTGAGCATGGCGAACGCGAGCACCAGCAGCAGCGCCGCAAAGAGATTGATCAGTTGCGCGTGCAGCGGTAGATTCATTGCTCAAAAGCCTCGCCGCAAAGGACGCGGAGTATATTCATCACAACCCATTCACATTCTCTTAAGGAAGCTCTGCACAACTCGACAATCGTCACTCCGGCGAAGCCTGCCCCCGCATGCATTAAGCCGGGGGCCGGAGTCCAGTGCAATGAATGTCTTTCTGGATCCCGGCTTCCGCCGGGATGACGACCCATTTCACATTCGTCCACTTTTTTCCTTGGCGTCCTTTGCGTCCTTTGCGGCAAAGCTTTTGCTACTGCTCCAGCAGGAAGTGAGTGAGCATGCCGAGGGTCGCGAGCAGGAACGCCGTGCCGAGAAACTCCGGTGCGCGGAAAATTCGCATTTTTGCCGACAGCGTTTCAAGCAGCGCCAGCCCCGCGCCGGCCAGCGCGAGCTTCGCCACCAGGGCGCCAAGCGCGATCAACAATCCAATCCAGTCGCCGGCCTGCGCAATGCCCCACGGCACGAACATGGCGACACCGATCGTGATATAGGCGGTGAGCTTGAGGCTCGCGGCCCATTCGATCAACGCCAGGTGCCGCGCCGAGTACTCCAGGATCATCGCTTCGTGGATCATGGTGAGTTCCAGGTGGGTCGACGGGTTGTCGATCGGAATGCGCGCGTTTTCCGCGAGCAGCACCATAAGGAATGCTATGGCTGCGAACGCCATGCTCGGGTAAATCACGAATTCGCGATGGGCCAGTGCTTCGACGATCGTTGGGAGCGAGGTGGAGTGACTGATGAGCGAGGCGGTGAACAGCGCCATCAGCATCGCCGGCTCCGCGAGAAAGCCGATCATCATCTCGCGGCGCGCGCCGAGCGTGCCGAACGAAGTGCCGACGTCCATGCCGGCGAGCGAAATGAACACGCGCGCCAGCGCGAACAGCCCCACCAGCGCGATTACGTCGGCCGCCGGCGCGAATGGCAGGTCGGTGGCGAGCACCGGCACAATCCCCACCGCAAGCCACATGCAGCCGAACAGGATGTAGGGCGTGGAGCGGAACAGCGGCGAGGCGTCGTGCGCGAGCACCGCGTCCTTGTGGAACAGCTTGTTCAGCACCTTGTATGGCTGCCAGATCCCCGCGCCGCTCTTGTTCTGGAGCCACGCGCGGCACTGGTTGACCCAGCCCAGCATCAGCGGCGCGATCAGCACCACCAGCACCGACTGCAGCACCTGGAAGACGATCCCGCTCGCGACGTTCATTGCACGAACACCAGCAGCGCGATGAGCGTCAGGAAACTGTACAGCAGGTATACCGAGATGCGCCCCTGCTGCAGCTTGCCGACGTGACCGGAGAGAAATTCGGCAAAACGCGCGATCGGCAGATACATCCACTGCCAGTGCCGGTCCTCGACTTCCTGCTTGAAAACCGGCGCCGGGTCGTCCGGGCGCGGGATCTCGCGATGGATCAGGTAAACCGGCGCGAAGATGTGGCGGATCGGCTGGCCGAAGCCATCGGCCGTGTCCTCCATGCGCCAAGTCTGCTCGGGAAAACCGCAATCCCACGGATCGGAGCGGCGCAGCCGGCCGTGATAAACCTGGCGCACCACCAGAAATGTCAGCGCGAACACCGCGGCGATCACCAGCAGAAACACGATCGGGCTGTAGCTCGCCTGCGCGCTGGAGGTCGGCACCAGCCACAACCACCCCGAAGCCATCGCTTCATCGGGAAGCCCGGCTTTGATCAGCACCTGGCTGACGTTGTTCAACTGCCCGATCATGAACACGGGCAGCAGACCGAGCGCCGCACAGCCGAGCGCGAGCCACAACATGCCGGCACGCTCCCACCCGCTTGCATCGCGCGGCTTCTCGGTGATCTGGTGCCGGTGCTGCCCGAGGAAGGCGACGCCGTAGACTTTGACGAAACACATGCCGGTGAGCGCTCCCGAGAGCGCGAGCACCGCGGCGACGATCGGCACCAGGCTCCGCACCACGCTGCTCTCCAGCAGGGGCGCCTGCAACGATGCCTGGAAGGTGAGCCACTCGGAAACGAACCCGTTCAACGGCGGCAGCGCGGAAATCGCCAGCGCCCCGACCAGGAAGTAGAGCGCGGTGTGCGGCATGTAACGGATCAGGCCGCCCATTTCGTTCAGGTTTCTGAGGCCGGTCGACTTGAGGATCGCGCCGGCGCCGAGGAACAGCAGCCCCTTGAACACCGCGTGGTTGAGCGTGTGATAAAGCCCCGCTATCAATCCCAGCACGCCGGCGACCGGATGGCCGCTGCCGATGAAAACCATCGACAGTCCGATGCCGATCAGGATGATGCCGATGTTCTCGACCGAGTGGTACGCCAGCAGGCGCTTCAGATCGTGCTGCATCAGCGCGAACAGCACGCCGAATAGCGAGGTCGCGGCGCCAAACAACAGCACCGTAAGCCCCCATTCCCAGCGGATCCCGCCGATGAGGTCATAGATCACGCGCAGCATCCCGTAGATCGCGGTTTTCAGCATCACGCCCGACATCAGTGCAGAAACCGGCGACGGCGCCGCCGGATGCGCTTCGGGGAGCCAGGCGTGCAAGGGCAGCATGCCGGCCTTGGCGCCGAATCCGAAAAACGCCAGCAGGAAGGCGATGGTCGCCCAGAAGCCGCTCAATTCGGCGCGACGCAGCGCGTCGAACGTGTAATCACCGTGTCCGCCGTGCAACACGCCGAATGAAAGCAGGATGCCGATCGCACCCAGATGCGCGATCAGCAGATAGACGAAGCCCGCCTTGCGGTTGCGCTCGTCGTGGTGTTCCGCCGTGACGAGAAAATAGGACGACAGCGCCATCGATTCCCAGGCCACCATGAAGAGATATGCGTCGTCGGCGATCAGCACCAGCGCCATGCTGGCAAGGAAGATGTGATACTGGAAGCACAGCAGCCCGAGCCCCTGCCCGCCATGGCCACGGAAATAACCGGAGGAAAAGAGCGATACGCCGAATGCGACAGCGCCGAGCAGCAGCAGGAAAAAGCCCGAGAGCGCGTCCACCCGCAGGTGAAACGGCAGGTCCGGCAGGCCCAGCGGCAGGACCGCCGCGCTCGGCGGCGCGTTGATCGCCCATAGC
>MERG01000298.1:3442-8160 GCA_001771985.1 Betaproteobacteria bacterium RIFCSPLOWO2_12_FULL_62_13
CGGCGGCGCCCGCCGGGAAGACCGTGCCGGTGATGACGCGGTGCGTTCGCGTGAGCGTCAGCCCGACGACGCCGAGCCCGATCCAAATCAGCGACAAAGTGACGGCGGCCTCGACCGGCTGCAATGACGAGAAATCCATGTGAATTTTATTGGCGTTTTTGCGGACTGACCGGCGGCGGGCAGTGGCCAGAACCGACCACCCGGGCTAAGCGCAGACACAACCGCAACATTTTAACGCAACTGCGCCTGCACTTGCCAAATTATGCTCCGGCATAACTCCGCCCGCATCAGGATTTGCCTGCGCGGAAACAGCCTGCGCGCGTTGTCACGACGAATAGTTTTGCGGTCGCGTGGAAGCAATGGTGCAGGACGGGCCCGAGGCGGTCGACATGACGATCGGTTACGCTTGTACGAACCTCGATAGCGTTTCGTCGAGGCCTACCCTTTTATCAGCTTGTAGCCCCGACCGTGCACGGTGAGCAGGAACTGCGGGTTGGCGGGATCCGGTTCTAATTTCCTTCGGAGCCGCACGATGAAATTGTCCACCGTGCGGGTGACAGTCTCGCTTCCGTGTCCCCAGACAGCAACCAGCAATGCACTGCGCGAAATAACCTCGCCGCGGTGGCCGACCAGATAACGCAACAGCTCGATTTCTTTGGCGCTCGTTTCCAAAACTCTGCCGTCCCGCGTGAGGCGGTGGCTCTGAAAGTCGATCTCTGCTGCGCCGACTCGCACTGGGCCTCGCAGCGGCTCCTGAATCTGGCTGCGCCGAAGCTGGGCGTGAATGCGTGCCAGCAGCTCACGCAAGCTGAAGGGTTTGACGACATAGTCATCAGCACCGGTCTCCAGCGCCAAGACCTTGTCCATCTCTGCGCCTTTTGCCGTCACCATAATGATCGGTTCCGTGCGCCCTTCAGCACGCAGTTGCTTGCATAACTCTATGCCGTCGCCGTCAGGCAGCATGGCATCCAGAATAATCAAATCGGGATTTCTTTTCATCGCAGCAACGCGGCCGTCGCGCATGGTAGAGGCGCTGACGACACCATAGCCTTCGATCTCAAGATTGTCCTCCAGGCCTCTCCGCATGGCCGCGTCGTCCTCAACGATGAGGATTGTCGGTGCTTCGCTCACACATTACCCTGCGAGATTGGAAACGAGACGACTGCCTTCACCCCGCTGTGCCCGTCAGGCTCATCAAGAGTGAAACGGGCGTGGTGAGATTTCGCGATCTGCTCAACCAGCGCGAGTCCCAGGCCGCTGCCGCCAGCGGCGCCCGGCACCACCCCGCGCTCAAATGCTCTCAGCATCCGGGCTCGATCCTGCGGCGGTATACCCGGGCCAAAATCGCTCACCTTGAGCTCGACGTGGTCGTTGTTGCGAGCGAGCCGCACTTGCACCAGCCCACCGCTTTGAGCGTATTTGCCCGCATTATCCAGCAAGTTGAGCAGTATCTCCGTCAGTCCCTCCCGATCGTGGGCTACCGGTGGGAGGGGGTGTTCCAGCTTAACGTCAAGGCGGACGCCGCTCTCCTCAAGTTGAGATTCGTAGCGCGCCAATACGTCGGTCACTGAGGCTGCCAGATCGGTTTCGGTGAGATGGTAGACCTCTACCCCTGAGCGGAGGCGCTCGAAGTCCAGCACATTCTCGATCATCCTGGATAGCCGCTCGGCCTCGCGCAAGATCACCTTATGGTATTCGTGCTGCCGATTTTGATCCTTGAGACGTTGCAGGCTCAGGGTTTCTGCATACATGCGAATAAGGGCGAGCGGCGTTTTTAGTTCATGGGAAACGTTGGCCACGAAGCGATTGCGTAAATCGACCAGGGCCTGTTCGCGTTGGATTTCCCGCCATACCGCATAACCCGTGATCGCGATCGCGATCAGTGCCCCCCCTACAATGCCGATGATCACCCAACGTTGTCCCGCCAGCCTTCTTTCCGTTGCTTGTGAAGGTGGCTCATAAACGAGCTTCCATCCTGGCAAAACATGAGTCAAAGCCGAATTCAAACTATCCTTCTTGACCTCAAATCCCGGGTCGTGCAGATTTACTGCACCGCCTTGATCGCGGGTGAAGTCGGCAAGCAGCGGGACCACGGAGTGCGCTTTCAGCGTATCCAACTTGAACCGCAGCACCAGCCACCCACCTGCACTCAACGGCACAGACGGATTACCGTTGGACTTTACAGACGTTTCGTCAATAGCCTCGTACGCAAATAATGTCGGCTTCCCATCGATAGTTTCCAGAAAAGTGGTCAATAGCAGGTGCGGGGGTGTTCCGCGGCCCTGCTCCCGCGGCACTCGCTGTATCACCCAGTTCGTAATGCGATTGTCCTCACGCCCCAGGCGAAAAGGGAATCTCCAGGCGACCGTCATCCTGCGGTCCAGAAATAAGACTTGTTCGACCGATGGTGACGTATCCTGGAGCATCCGCACGTGCTCCACTTTGGCAGCCCCTGGACCAATACTCCGCAACTCCTGAATTGGGGCCCGCATTGTGTTAAGTAACGATTCCTCTACCCGACCGGCCAGCAACCCAAGAGCCTGTTGCTGTGATTCCCGGATTGCCATCGCCATTTGCGCCTGTTGTCCCCTCAATGCATACACCGTCACGCCAGCAATCGTCAGCGCCGCAAGCAAGAGCAGACCCAAAAACGAGAGGTGCAGTCGAAACTGAGCGATGATTCGTTCGGCTGTTGCTATAGGCATGCCGATTTTGTTCCGATCACGTTCATTGACAGGTGAAAGAGATATACAAGCTCAGACCTTCAGAAAGGTTTCCATGCCACGCCGGGAATCGACGACCGAGCCCGGGCGAAGGTGAATAGCATACTCCAGCTCAACGGCATGCGCACTGAGCGAAGAAAATACAGAGCAAGAAAACCGCTGACGGCTCGCGCAAGTGTATTTTTGGACAGTAGTGGTTGATTCTGTGTGGCGTTGGCGGTTCGCCAACGTCATGAGGCGTAAAAGCCGGTAAAAGTTTGTCATCAGCGCCGGCCTCGCGGTGAAAGCGTAGTAAAGTTCTAAGTGCGCCACGTAGTGGGTCGAGTGCAAACCTTTTTCGCTCAATTACCTTCTTTTAACTCAACGTAAGGAACCGACATGAAATACTCTATCCTATTGGCAGCGTTAGTCGCAGCAACGATCGCTGGATGCGGTAAAGAGGGACCTTCTGCGTATTCAACTTCCCCGGCATCTGGAACGAAGCCGCAACCCAGTGTCGCGCCGAAAGCCGAACCGCCGAAGGCTGAAACTCCGGCTGGCGCACAAATACCGGCTGTGGCTACCACCCTTCCCGCCGAAAGCAAGTCCGCGGAAGGCGGTGGCGCCAAGCCAACTAGCGGAGGAGAGGCGAAACCCGCTGAGGGAGCGGCTGCTCCCACTGGCGGTGAACCAGCCAAAAAAGAAAAGAAATGAGTCCGGGGCAGCCCATATGGACGAGAGAGTCGCCAGGCTGAAAACTCCGGAAGACTGTGAGCAGTTCGCAAGGAATGTGCTCGAGCGTAATCGCCTCGACCTTGCGGGTGAAGCACGTAAAAGGGCTGTTAAACTTCGCGCTGAAGCCTACGGCGCGAAGACGCAGGTGGAACGAGAGTGCCTTGAGGCCGTATATGCCTACGAAGAGGTGCTTACCGCTAAGAATGGCCGGAAAACGCGCGCCTCAATAACCTGGCAAATCATCAGAAGGCACGGTGTCTTGACTGCGGTTGAGCATGCGGTTAATCGTGAGGCCGAATTTGCTCATCATACCGCGCTCCTGGAAATGGGCTTGCAGGATCATGCCTTTGAAGCGGTAGTGGTACGCCATCCGGAATTCTTCTCGGCGCACACAGTGCAACGTTCAAGAAAGCGCGTCGAAGAATGGATGCGAACCTGTACATGACGTCTAAACTTTCTGCGCAAGGCGCCACGCACGGTCTGTAAATCACCCTTGAGAACAAGGTGCGCCGCAACTGAAAATGCGCAAGAATTTATGACGCCGGGTATAGTACCAGGGCAACGACGTGAACCCGCTCAAACACGCGCTCCGGTTCAAGAGTGGTAACCGTTTGGAGCACGAGCCTATCCACATCAAGCCGCTCAGCGTGGCAGCGTCCAAGCTCAAGGGCGGATGTATGTAGGATGACAACTCCCACGGTGAAACCGCACACGATGCAGACTGGCAGATGTATGACCAATAGAAGGAATGATCGGCGTGCGTGTTGGGGTCGTCGCACGTCCGAAAGCTATCGGAACGCCGTGCCAAGGTCTATCATGCCTTTCTCGGCGTGCCGATCGTTCGTTATCGCAAGGTGTTAGGCGTCCTGCTCGTGCGGCAATCGAACGACCGTACGTTCGTTGCCGAAGACGAAGCCTTCCTCATGGCGATCGCGGCACAGCTTGCGGGCCTGGTTCACGCCGAAACGATAGCCGCGGGTAAGGCCTTGGGACGCGGCCGCCGGGACACGACCGGCATCCTGAAAGGGTTCAAGGGGGCGCCGGGCGTTGGGGTAGGCTTGGGTGTGCTGCCCTCACCTGCGGCGGCTATCGATTCCGTACCGGATCGCCGCGTCGAGGACGTCGACGCCGAGGAGAACGCTTTCCGCCAGGCGATGGCCGCAGTGCAGGCGGAGTTGCGCGCCAGCGGCGAACGCATGGCTGCCAGGATACCGGCGGAAGCTCACGCCATGTTTCGCGTCTATGCCGAGCTGCTGGACGACGACCACCTGTTCGCGGATA
>MERG01000299.1 GCA_001771985.1 Betaproteobacteria bacterium RIFCSPLOWO2_12_FULL_62_13
CGGGATGCGCCTCGGTGCGCTGCAGGCTTCGACGCCAAGCAATGCGTTGGCTCCGACCCTTGATGAGATGGAGAGATTAGTGCGCGGTGTCATCAACCGCATGCAGCGCCTCGCGCACAGTCTGGCGCCCTCTGAGATCGAACATTTGGGGCTCGCTGCCGCCGCAGAGACTTATCTGACGGAGACCTCACGAGCCGCCGGGGTCGTCCCGCACTTCACGGCAGAGCCCATGGCGAGCCGCCCGCCATGGGATATTGAGATGGCGTGTTTCCGGATCCTCGAAGAGGCGCTCTCCAACGTCCTCGCTCATGCCGGCGCCCGCAACGTCTGGGTATCGCTCAAGCAAGACCAGGACGGCTTACACCTTTGTATTCGGGATGATGGTGAGGGGTTCGATGTCGCGGCCGTGCGGCGAAGCGTAGAAATCGGTGAGGGGCTCGGGCTTGCTTTGATGGAGCAGCGCGCGGCACTCTGCGGCGGCGGCCTGGAAATTGTGTCGGCGCCGGGCAAGGGCACCGAGCTTCATGCGAGACTTGCGACCGCCGGCATCACCTCGGGCCCGGTTCCGGGATGATTCTCGGGATCGGAGACGAATCCATACGTCAGAGCTTGTAGCCGATCTGCCGCAACAAATTCTTCCGCCACTTGATGTCGTCCTCGCCCTCGATGTCCTGAGGTTGAAACCCGTCCACCACGCCCAGGATGCCGCGTCCCAGTTCCGTTTCGGCGACAATCACGTCAGTCGGATTGGCGGTCGCGCAGAAAATGCGGCAAACCTCCGGGACCATCTTGAGCGCGTTCAACACGTTCACGGGGTAGAAACCGTCCCCGAGGAAAACGATGAAACAATGCCCGGCAGCGATCGCTTTCAGATTTTTTTTTGCGAGCTCGATCATGGCGGGATCGGTACCTGACCATCGCACGAGGCATTTTCCCGAAGCCTCGCAAAAGGCAAGCCCGAACTTGATGCCCGGCACAGCCCCAACCAGAGCCTCGTGGATATCTTCGACGGACTTGATGAAGTGCGTCTGGCCAAGGATGAAGTTCGTCGTTTCCGGCTTATCGATTTTCGCGGTAACGAGTTGCATAGGGGAACTCCTTCTTTCGCCTGTTGCTGCGTGCTGCTGTCCCGAGTCTTAGTTCCTTGCACAATCACGCGTAGGTCGGGGTACGCGCAGCGTTCCCCGACAAACGCCTGGTGTCAGGTAGCCGCTGAGCGGCAACCTGACCTACGTCGTCTCGGCACGAGCGGATCCAGGAATTGTGCATCGAAATAATGACGGACGGCACTAGCGTGGAACCTTCCGCCGGCTTCCCGTTGCTCGTGCGCGAGCGCCGCCGCGCCGCTTGCTCGCCGGCTTGGTGTCTTTCGCCCCACTCTTGGCGGCCCGTGTGGCACGTGTCGAAGGCCCTGACGCGGCGGCAGCGCGCGCAGCGCGCGCCCCGGCGATGCGTCCGAACACGCTTCCGGAGACCAGGCCGGAACCGCCCGGGTAGTTGTAGTGGAACAGGCCGCCCACCATTTCTCCGCACGCATAAAGGCCGGCGACGGGCGTGTACCCTACGCTCATCACCTGAGCGTCGTCATTGACCAGTACGCCGCCGAACGTGAATGTCACACCCCCCGTGACAGGATACGCGTAAAACGGCGGGGTATCGAGCGGCTGCGCCCAGTTCGTCTTGTCTACCGGGAGGCCCTTGGTGCGCAGACCATCCTTGACCAGGGGGTTGAACTCGCCGCCCCCGAGCGCCGCGTGATAGTCCCGCAACTCGGCGAGCGCCCGCTCCTGATCGACCGGAAGCTGGCGGATCAGCCCGTCCAGCGTATCGGCGATGTAGGGCTTGGCGGTGTTGTAACGGGGCTCGAGAAACTCGGTCACCTTGGAATCGAAGATCTGATAGGCGACGCCGCCGGGCTGGCTGAGGACCATCTGCCCCATCTTGGCATAGGTGAGCATGTTGAAGTCCTCACCCTCGTCGGCGAAGCGCTGTCCGCGGTTGTTCACCATCACGCTGAATGGATAGGTGAGCCGGTTGGTCTTGTCGGTGAGCTTGCGGTCCCCGAACGGCGGCGCACCCGCGTCGATAGGCGTCGAGTGCAGCCCCGTATATTGGCCATAAGGCACGGCGCCGATGTCGGTCGCCATTTTCAAGCCGTCGCCCGTGTTGAACGCGGTGCCGCGCACCTTCGCCAAATCCCACGGCCGCCCCAGGTAGCGGGCACGCCACTCGGGGTTGGACTCGTAACTGCCGCAGCCGAGCACCACCACCTTGCCGCGAATTTCTTCCAGACCGCCGGGTCCCTGAACCAGCACGCCGTTAACACGGCCCGACCGGTCCTGGAGCAGGCGCACGGCGCGCGTGCTGTAGCGCACTTCCACGCCACGCTTCTCGCCGATCTTGAACCACATCGCGGAAAGACCTACGCCTTCTCCCTGGGCCCGGATAAGGGCGCCCGAGAGGTACTTGATCTTGTCGCCGAATTTGATGGCGCCGAGCATTTCGGCTGGCTCCATCTTGATTCCCACGTCGTGCATCCAGCGTATGGTTTCGTACGACTTGCCGATCATTATGCCGGCGAGCCGCTCGTCGGTGCGATTCTCGGTCACTTTGCGCAGGTCCGCCCAGAACTGCTCGGCGGGATAGGGGATGACGTTGGCGAAGAAACCCGGGTGATGCTTCTCGGCATCGGGCACGAGCGGCCGCAGATCCTCCGGGCTGTTGAAGGCGATGCGGAATGCGGCGCCGCTGTAATGGGTGTTGCCCCCGCGCAATTCGACAGGCGCTTTTTCCAGAACCAGCACCTTGCGCGCGCCATTTTCCCTGGCCGAAACCGCTGCCGCGAAAGCGGCGTTGCCGGCACCAACCACGATTACGTCGTACTCCATAATGCGTTGCCTCCCTGATGAATAAGCTGTGGGCATGGATGAAAAGGCGAGCCCTGTTGCCGGCCCGGTGACTACATTGCGGCAAGCAACCCCTGCGGCGCGTCGGGGGTTTTCTCATCCGCATTCTACGCCGCCGCAGCTCGATTGTCCTCACCCAAAGAGCGGTTTTCGACCAACCTTGCCGCATCAAAGAGCCGATTCAACCGCCGATAAACGCCGATTGACGCCGATACCTCACAAAGCCGTAGGTCAGGTTGCCGCACTGGCGGCTACCTGACGCTCGATGGATGTCGGGGAACGCTGCGCGTACCCCGAGCTACGTCCAATTGCGCAACGAATTAGGGACTCGGGGTAGCCAAGTTTCCCGCTTTGGAGTAAGTTTCGCCCAAGGAGGAAAAGATGAGCACACCACTGCGAAAAATCAGCGAAGAGCAGCCCGCCCGGGCGGCGAGTGCTGCGCCGATTTCTTCCCGGCTGGCCGATTTCGCCACGGAGTTCAGCTATGAGGCGATCCCCGCCAAGGTGCGCGAGCGTGCCAAGTATCTCATCCTCGATGCCGTCGGCATCGCGCTCGCTTCGACGCACTATGACTTCGCGCACCGCGTGCTGTCCGGGATCGGCGCGATGTCCGATGGCGGCGATTGCTCGTTGATCGGCATGGCGCAGCGGCTGCCGCTGCGCGACGCGGTCCTGATGAACGGCGTACTGGTGCACGGCCTGGACTATGACGACACGCACATCGACGCCATCGTTCATCCCACTGCCAGCGCCCTGCCGTGCGCGCTCGGTGTTGCGGAGCGTGTCGGCGCGAGCGGACGCGATCTGCTTGCCGCTTACGTTCTGGGAGTCGAAGTGGCCACCCGGCTCGGCATCGCCGCAAAGGGCGGCTTCCATCATTTCGGCTTTCATCCCACTGGCATCGCCGGCCATTTCTCTTGCGCGCTGCAGGCAGGCTGGCTGCAAGACCTGAGTGCCCGGCAGCTCATGATGGCGCAAGGGATCGCGGGGAGCACCGCCGCGGCAAGCCAGGAGTTCATCGAAGAGGGCGCGTGGAACAAACGCATGCACCCAGGCTGGGCCGGCGTCGCCGGCATCACTGCGGCCAGTCTCGCCAAAGGCGGCTTCGTCGGCCCGTCGCGCACCTACGAGGGGCGATTCGGCCTGTTCAAGAGCCACCTGCACGAGAAGGAAGCCGAAGTCGACTACGGGAAAATCACCGCTGGCCTGGGCGCGACATGGGAAATCGCCGCGACCGCTGTAAAACCGTTCCCGATCTGCCACCTGATCCATGCCTGCGCCGACTCTGCCCTCGAGCTCAAGCGCAAACACGGGTTGATGGCCGGCGATATCGAGCGCATATGCGCGCTCCTGCCGCAGGAAACGCTGCATCTCGTCGCGGAGCCGGAGGCGAACAAGCTCAAGCCCACGAACAGCTACGATGCCAAGTTCAGCGCGCAGTTCGTTGTTGCGGCATGCTTCGTACGAGGCCGCTTCGGGCTGGCCGAGCTGGAAAGCGACGCGCTGGCCGACCCGGAGATTCTCGCGCTCGCACGGAAAGTGAAGTGCGAGGTCGACCCCCAGGCGACGTTTCCCAAGTATTTTTCCGGCGGTGTGGTCGCCATCACCCGCGACGGGCGCGACCTCAAGCACCACGAGCCGATCAACCGCGGCGCGGGGGAACGCGCGCTGACCGGCGATGAGATTGCGGCGAAGTTTGCGGAAAACGCCGAACTCGCCGTCTCGCGCAGCCGCGCCGAGCAGATTCGCGATGCGATACTTGACGTTGACCGGCTCGGCGCGCGCGAATTTGCACGCGCGCTGTGCGGGCGATGAGCGACCGCGACAGCCCACTTGTCCGCCCTTCTCCTTGGGGAGAAGGGCGGAGATGAAGGACCGAGAAGGGAGATTCGAGGCACGAATGGAATGCCATCCATTTGCGCAAACTCGATAAGGAGAATGCCATGACCAGCATCCTGTTCCGTGCATTGCTCGGCATCACGTGCTTCGTCTGCGCCGGCGCGCTTGCCCAGACCTACCCGACTAAACCCGTGCGGCTGGTTGTGCCGTATGCGCCGGGCGGCGGCACTGACACGCTTGCGCGCATGATCGCGCAACGGCTGACCGAACCGCTCGGTCACCCCGTGGTAGTCGACAACCGCCCCGGCGTGGACGGCATCATCGGCGCAGATATCGTCTCCAGGTCGACCCCCGACGGCTACACGCTGCTGATCATCTCAAGCAGCCACGCGATCAACGTCGCGCTCGGCAAGAAATTGCCCTATGACACGTTGCGGGATTTCGTGCCGATCACGCAAACCGCCAACCAGCAGTTGCTCCTGGTGGTGCATCCCACGGTGCCGGTAAAATCGGTGAAGGAACTGATCGGTTACGTCAAGGGGCGCCCCGGCAAGCTCAACTACGGATCGAGTTCGAACGCGGTCGCGCTGCCGATGGAGCTGTTCAAGGCAATGACGGGGACCGACGTGGTGCACATCCCGTACAAAGGCTCGGGACCGATGCTCAACGATCTGCTCGGCGGCCAGGTGCAGATGGCGATCGCCGGCGCGGTGGCTTCGCTGCCGCACGTCAAAGCAGGCAAACTGCGCGGTCTCGGCATCGGCGATGCGCGACGCTCGGCGTTTCTGTCCGATTTCCCGACCATCGCGGAATCAGGCGTGCCCGGCTACCACGCCGTCATCTGGACCGGCATGTTCGCGCCGCGCAACACGCCGCGCCCCATTATCGAGCGCCTGAACGGCGAAGTCGTGCGCATCGTGCAGGCGCCCGCTTTCAAGGAGCGCATGAACAACATGGGCTCCGACGTCGTGGGCAGCACGTCCGAGCAATGGGGCAAGTTCATCGCGGAAGAGATTGTCAAATGGACAAAAATCGCCCGGCTCGCCGGCATGAAAGCGGACTGAACTACCGCAGGCTTTCAAGAAGATCCGTAATCTTGCGCAGCGAACCCGGCTGGTCGAACCGGCGAGCCGTTTCGCAAAGCATTGCGGTTTTCTGCGGGCCAAGGATCGGCTCGACCAGCCCGTCGAACTTGGTGCGCAAGTCCTCCCAACTCATCGGGTTGTCGGGGTGGCCGATGACGATGTCGGTATCCGCATGCAGCCGTTCACCTCCATCGAGGAATACGTCGAGATGCGCGGCGTGCGGCGCCTGGCCGTGAACGGCCTCGAGCGCCACGATGGGCACGACCTCCATCACGGAGGCATCGCGCATCGTTGCGTCATTGAAGTCCGAGGCGGCGGCGCGGTAGCCGCGCAGGCCGAGCGCAATGCAGAACGGCACGCTGAATTTCCCTTCGAGCGGCGTGCGCGGATCGAGCTTGCCGGCGGTGACGAGCGCGGGCGTCGTACGGCCGCCCAGAAAAATCCGCGCATTACCTGCTGCTTTCCAGCCTTGGACAGCCCTCCGCACCGGCCGTACGGGCGCGTCCTCGGAGGCCCCGACCGCCACGCCGAGGTAATCTACCAGGGCGCGCTTTGCCGCATCCAGAACTTCGGGCGGGAATTTACGGTTGAGTGTGCCGCTGACGTATGCCGCTAGCCGCTGGCCGCGGGTTGTACCCGCGCTTTCTTGACCGCTCACTTTTGCAGACATGTCCCAACTCCTGATCGACGGTGCTCCCGCCTGGCGTGAGTCCGTTGCAGCCACGCTCCAGGCGCTTCGTGGCAAACTAATGCGCCGTGATACAGTTCAGCGAACTTCAACCATAGCGCACACGTGGCGATCAATTGAATCCCGCGCGTCCCGATCGAGCATGTGAAAGGAGGCAGCAAATGCAACAGAAGATGAAAGGGCTGGCGGCGGCACTGATCCTGTTTCTTGCTGCCGGAATACGGGCGGAGTGATTATTTCACCGGAGGCCATATGCGGCACGCCACGTTGGGAGATCCCGGGGCGTGGATCAGTGTGGGCACCAGCCTGTCGGTCCAGGCCTTCATCTCGGGATTCGGCTTTTCGTGATCGGGAAAATGCTCATTGCGAGCCGCCAGCGACAGAAACTCATAAAGCACACCATGTTTTGCCCATCCCGAAACGGAAACCAGTTTCCGCACGCCGAGGCATCCGGGCAGCGTTCGCATGGCGGGCATGCGGCAGTGGGCATACCAATCCAACAGCTCGTCCTCGCTTTGAGGCGAGCCGGCGTTGAAACTTCCAAGCTGTATGCAGGGGCTGGGCGCCATTTTGCCTTCGCGCCGTTTTATCTCGGGGCCATCCGTGCGTGCTTCCTCGATGAAGATATTCGCGCGCTCGCCGCGTCTCAGCGAAAGCATTTTCCGGTCTTCTTCCGGCAGTCCCGCGTGAAGCTTGCCGGGGATGGGATTGGCGAACGCATGCGCCTCTTCGGCGCCGAACAGCAGTATGTAATCATTCCCGGTGGGAACCGTGCTATCGTCAACATGACGCAGACGACTTGCCGAACGGACTCCTTTTTCCCACGCGTAGTGCGCCGCCCACAAGAATCCGGGGTGCTTCAGCAGCTTGGGGATATAGGTGCCGTGCAGCCAGGAAAGGTACGCATCACGACCCTCGGCAGGCAGGTCATACCAGGTTACCCATAGCGCTCGGTCCAACATCGTTCTCCTTTATTAACTTTCGTGCAAATGGGTGACAACCCATGTGCACCACAAATCTCCCCTCCATCCCTCACTCCTGACCTCTCTCCCAGAGGGGGAGAGGAAGCTCGAGCCTCCCTTCTCCCTCCGGGAGAAGGGTCGGGGATGAGGGACCGAGAGGGGCGGGGGTGAGGGCTGAGCGGAGTCAGGCATTCTCACAACGCTCGGTAGAAGTTTGGTTCTCGCGCAACCGCGAAAACTGAGCGAGGTAGCATAACATTATTGCCGCAGGCAGGAGCTTGTGTATGAAAATAAAGAATGTCGAAGCGACATGGCTGCACATTCCGATTCCGAAAGCGCAGCAGCACGTGGTCAGCGATTTCGGCCGGCTGGCGTCGTTCGATACGGTATTGGTGCGCATCGAAACTGAAGGCGGCATCGTCGGCCACGGCGAGGCCAAGGAAGAGGTGGGAAGCGCCGGCAACTGCCATGCGGTTGCGGCACTGATCAACCGCAAGCTCGGACCGCTGATCACGGGCGAGGATCCGCGCGATATCGCGCGGCTGTGGGAGGTGATGTATAACGGCACGCGCGACCACTACGCGCTCGAGCACGGCCGCGTATTCCCGATCCTGGGCCGGCGCGGCATCACCATCTGCGCGATCAGCGGCATTGATACCGCGCTGTGGGACATACTCGGCTTGTCGCTCAACGCGCCGGTGTGGCGACTGCTCGGCGGGCGCAAGGCGGCGCGTATGCCCGCCTATGCATCCGGCGGCTGGGCCGGTGCGCCGAAGATCGGCGCACAGCTCAATGGCTACATCGCGCAGGGCGGCTTCAAGGCGGTGAAGATGCGGGTCGGCGTGATCGACGGCGCGGTGCCCAATTCAGTGCAGCGCGTAAAGGCGGCGCGCCAGGCGCTCGGCCCGGGCATCGGATTGATGTGCGATGCGCACGGCACCTACAGCGTCGCCGAAGCGAAGCAGTTCTGCCGCCAGGTCGAGGACTGCAACCTGACCTGGTTCGAGGAGCCGGTCACGGCCGACGACAAGCGCGGCATGGCCGAAGTGCGCGCGTCGACCTCGGTACCGATCGCTGCGGGGGAATCCGAGTTCAACCGTTTTGATTTCCGCGATCTCGCCGAGCTCCATGCGGCGGACATCTTTCAGCCCGACCTCGCGATCTGCGGCGGCATCACCGAAGCAGTGCGCATCGGGGCGATCGCCTCGAGCTTCAACCTGCGCCTCGCGCCGCATCTGTGGACCGGCGCGCCGGCATTCGCCGCCGGCATGCACGTTGCCGCCGCCTCACCGGCCGGATTCATTCTCGAATATTCGCTCGCCGCGAACCCGCTGCTGCACGAACTGGTCGAAGAAGAGTTCCGCGTCAAGGACGGCATGCTCGAGATTCCGGAGCGCGCCGGACTCGGGCTCACGATCAGACGCGACTTCGTCGCGCGCTACGCGGTACGCTGACCGTGCGCCGTGGCGCCCGGGACAGCGTCCCGGCTGCGCTTGTTCACTGCGGTCTGATGCCCGCCGCTTTGATGACCTTGGCCCATTGCTCTGTTTCACTCTTGATAACGCCTGCGAATTCCTCCGATTTCCGGTTGACCACCTCCACACCTTGAGCCGCCAGCCGCTCCTTCACGTCCGGGCTGCTGGAAGCGCGCGAGAGTGCTTGATACAACCGGTCGATGATAGGACGCGGCGTCCCGGCCGGCGCGAGTATGCCGAACCACTGCGAGGTTTCGAAACTCGGCAAGCCCGATTCCGCTATGGTCGGAACATTAGGCAGAACCTGAACGCGCTTCGATGTGGTTACCCCCAAAGCGCGGATCTTGCCGGTCTTGACATGCGGCATTGCGGACAGGACGGTCGAGAACGCGAGCGAGATTTCGCCGGAGATCAAGCTGATGTAGGCCATTCCGGAACCCTTGAAGAGTACCTGCGGTATGTCGACTCCGGCCTTGAGCTTGAACAGCTCTGCTGTCAGGTGCGGACTGGTCCCGAGGCCCGGTGAGCCGAACATGAATTGTCCCGGCTTGGTCTTGGCGAGTGCGATCAAATCCTTCACGTTTTTCGCGGGCACCGAAGGGTTGGCGGTCATGATCTGCGCAGCGTCGACGACCAGCGAGACCGGCGCGAAATCGCGTATTGCGTCGTAGGGGAGCTTCTTGATCATGCTCGGATTGATCGTGAGCGAGGGCTGGATTATCAGCAGCGTGTAGCCGTCCGGGGTGGCTTTCGACACGATGTCCGTGCCGATAACGCCGCTCGCCCCGGGCCGATTATCGGCCACAACCTGCTGTCCGAACTGCTCGGTCAGTTTCTGCGCCAGCGTTCGCGCAAGAATATCGCTCGCGCCGCCGGGCGATGAGGCCACCACCAGCCTGATCGGCCGCGCCGGGTAATTCTGCGCGAACACGCATTGCGTGCTTATCCCGGCCAACACCAACAACAGCTTGACTAAGCGCATGTGCATAGCATCCTCCAGGGTGAATTAACGTGCGGGCGCAATTCATTCTAGGTGGCCTGCCTTTTCGTGTCCAATGCCACCCGGCGGCGTGACCGTACTGCTGCCGCATCGTGGGTTATATCAAGGCAGGCGCGTCACAGCGTCTGATATCTGCGAATCACTGCGGGATCGGGGTCGGCCCCGAGGCCCGGCGCCTGTGGCACAACCAACCGGCCGTTGACCGGATTGATCACCTCTCCGAGCGGGCTTGCATCAAGATCGCAGTAGTAACGCTCTATCAGGGTCGAGGCCGGATAAGCGGCGCAAACGTGAAGCGTTGCGAGCAATCCGGGACCGAAATACGCGGAATGCGGCATAACCATGACGCCGTGCGACTGCGCGAGCTTGAGTACTTTGAGCATCTCCGTGACGCCCCCCATCTTGATGATGCTGGGCTGCGCATAGTCCACGGCGCGCGCTGAAAACATCTGGCCGAAATCCATCACGTTCCCCGCATTCTCCCCCGCTGCCACCGGGATACCGCCTTGTTCCCGCACCTGTGCGAGTCCGGCGTAGTCCTCCGGCGGCCAAACCGGCTCCTCGAGCCAGGTTAACCCCACATCGCGCAGCTCCCTGGCGACAGCCACGGCATCCGCGACCGACCAGGGACAGTTGGCGTCCATCATCAAGCGCACATCGGGCCCGATTGCTGCGCGCGCCTCCCTCGCTTGAACAACCCCTGTCTCGTGCAACTTGATATGTCCATAACCCCGGCTCACCGCTTCTGCCGATTTTCTGCCGACGAGGCTTGGTTCGATGTAGCGCAGCAAGCTCGCATAAGCGGGCACGTCGCGCTTCGGCGCGGAATTCAATAACCGGCAAAGCGGGAGGCCCGCACTCTTCCCGGCGATATCCCACAAAGCGATGTCGAGACCGGACAGGGCGTACACGACCGATCCCGAGCGCCCCAGCGCGTGCAGCTTGCGCTGCAGGTCCTCATGCAATGTCGAAATCTGCGCCGGATCGTGCCCGATGCACAAAGGCGCGACGAGATTTTCGATTGTCGCGCAAGTCGCAGGCCAAATACCCGGGCCAAAGGCCTCACCCCACCCCGTGATGCCTTCATCGGTATCCATCCGCACCAGCAGCATTTCCATCGCCGTACGCGGCTTTCCCGCGAATAGGAGCGGAGATCCGACGTGTTGGAACGGGAGCCGCAAAACGATTGTGCTTATAGCGGAAATCTTCATTCGTTTGGATCCGGCTTCAGGTTCGTGCTGCCCTTGTGATCAGCGCCGGTGATGAACGCACTATATATGCACTTGCCCCGCGCGCTCGTTGACCTGGATCAAAGTCCGGCGGAACTGGTATGGAACGTACTTGCGTGACACCACACGAGCACGCTATCGTTCTTGTTATATGGAGCCGCGCACGAAGGCGCAAGAGTAAGGCGACAACCCCCTTTGCTGCCGTGCCGGAGTCGATTTGCTACACTGCCCGCCATGCCCACCGCCCGCATCGCCCCCGACCTGAAGATGCACTACCTGATCGATGATTACACCGATCCGTGGCGAGATCCCGAGACCATCCTCCTGCTGCACGGCAACTGCGAGAGCAGCGCCGCGTGGTTTGGATGGGTGCCGCATCTCGCGCGCAGTCTCCGCGTGGTGCGGCCCGACATGCGCGGCTATGGCGCTTCGACGCCCGTGCCGCGCGATTTCCCGTGGTCGCTCGACATCGTCATCGACGACTTCATCAAACTCATGCGAACGCTCGGCATTGAGCGCTTTCACCTGGTCGGCGCCAAGATCGGCGGCACCATCGCGCGCCGGTTCGCCGCGCGCTGCCCCGAGCGCGTGCGCACGCTCACCGTTGTCGGGTCCCCGCCGCCCAAATACGATGTGGCCGCGCGCGTCGCCTCGCTCACGGCTGAGATTGAACAGCACGGCGTCGAGGACTGGGCGCGCCGGACCATGGCCGGCCGGCTCGGCAGCCGGTTCCCGCCGGAAGGCGTCGAGTGGTGGGTGCAGTTGATGGGACGAACCCCGGTCTCGAGTCAGATCTGCTTCATGAAGAACATACCGAACGCCGACATTACGGCGGACCTGCCGCGCATCCAATGCCCGACGCTCGTCATCACCACCGAGGGCAGCGGGCTCGCCTCGGTGGAGGATACGCGGGCATGGCAGTTGAAGATCCCGCACTCGAGGCTGCTCGTGCTGCCCGGGGATTCCTATCACGTCGCGGCGAGCGACCCGGACCGCTGCGCGCGCGAGACGCTCGACCTCGTCACCCGTGCGGGTGCGTGAGGGCGGCAAATTCCAACCTTTCCAAGGGGGAGTTGTGAATCCAAATATCAGGGGGATCATTGGCGCGCCGCCAACGCCGTTCACCTCGGACAACCGCCTGGACGGCCCGACATTCCAGAGATTGGTGGACTTTCTGATCCGCCACGGGGTCCACGGCCTGGCACTGCCGATGCATGTTGGGGAGAGTCTGAACCTCTCCGCCGAGGAGAGGCGAGAGCTCGCGCGCCTGGCGGTCGAAGCGGCAAGCGGCCGTGTTCCCGTGCTGATTCACACAGGATTGCCCGGCACGGATGAGGTTGTCGCACTCTCCCGGCATGCCCAGTCGATCGGGGCCTGGGGCGTTGTTGTGATCACCCCGTATTACTGGCAGCCGCAGCGGGCCGATCTTCTCGACCATTTCGTCGCGGTGGCTTCAGCCCTGGAAATTTCGATGATGGGGTATAACAGTCCGCATCATTTGGGGGTGAGCCTTACGCCGGATATTCTGAAGGAGTTGATCGAGCGCTGCCCGAATTTTGTGGGTCTCAAGGATGCAAGCTTCGACATGGAGTACTTTATCGAGGCTTGCCGGGTTACAAGCGAGGCGCGGCCCGGATTCGCCGTTTTCACCGGGATGGAATATTTGCTTACCTCCATGCCCGCCGGCGGGGCCGGTGCGTTCTCTTTCTATGGCGTGGCTCCCCGTTTGATCAAGGCATTGTATGACGCCTGTGCCGCGCGGGATTACGAGCGGGCCCGACCCCTTCAATACAAGGTGTCTCAGCTCCGCAACATTTTGAAGGTGGGATCCCCCGCAACGGTCAAGGCGGCGTTGGAAATCATGGGCCGCTCGCTCGGGCCGACCCGGCGCCCGCTGCCGGCGGTGAGCCCGGAGCGCCGGGCCTACATCCGCACCCAGCTCGAGGAGCTGGACATCCTGCAGACCGAACCGCATGGCTGGTGATGGAAAGCCCTCACGCTCTTACGCCCTCACGTTGATGCTCCCTCCGCCTTCATCCGTTAACTCTCGAAACAACTCATAGGAACATGGCCAATTTTCAACCAGGTCTGGTGCATACGCCGCTCACGCCGTTCACGCGCGATGAGCGCATCGACTTCGACGCTTACGGGAAGCTGATCGAGTTTCACCTGCGTAACGGTGCGGATGCGCTGGCGCTGCCGATGCACGCGGGCGAGTCGGTGAGTCTGACCGATGAAGAGCGACAGGGACTGATCGAATTTGCGGTAAGGCAGGTCAAGGGACGGGTGCCGGTGATCGCCCACGCCAGCCAATCCGGCACGAGTATCGCGGCTACGCTCGCGCGTCACGCCGAGAACGCGGGGGTGGCCGCCATCGTGGCGACGACGCCGTACTATTGGACGCCCCAGCCGGCGATGTTGCTGGAACACTTTGCGGAGATCGGCGCGGCGGTGCGCATTCCGTTCTTCGTGTATAACTCGCCGGAAGAAATGGGTGGCACGAAGGTGACCACGGATCTGACGCTCAAGCTCATCGGGAAGCTCAAGAACTTCGCCGGCGTGGTGGACGCGAGTCTCGACTGGCAGTTCATGATCGAGTTGGTCTCGGGCGCGCGCCGTGCGCGTGCGGACTTCCAGTTTCTGTCCGGGGTGGAGTACATGATCTCGGCTCGAGCGATTGGCGCGAACGGAATGTTTGCGCCGATGGCGGGGGTCGCGCCGAAGCTGGTGCGCGAGCTCTTCGATTTGTGCCGCGAGGAGCGCTATCCCGAGGCGCGCCGGCCACAGGAAGCGCTGGCGGCGTTGCGTCAAGCGGTGAAGAGGGCAAAGGTGGCGGGGCTGAAGGCGGGGATGCGGGCGATGGGGCGGGAGTGCGGCGCGCCCCGCGCGCCATTGGAGGGGCTGGAATCCGGCGACTATGAAACGCTCGCGGCCGAACTCGCCGCGATGCCTGCGCTGCGCGCAGAACCCCGCGGCTGGTAGGCGGCATATTGGGTTCCATACACTGGGTAAGAATATCGGTCACGCGAAACGGTTGATTGGATTGGAGGAAAACATCATGTCATCGCAGAAGATTTGTGCGGTTGTATCGGGGCTGCAATGCAAGACGGCCCGCATTCTGGGAGCCGTCTCTCTGTGTCTCGTGATTCCCGGGGCTCTCGCGGCCGGTTACCCGGACCGTCCCGTGCGGTGGGTCGTGCCGTCGACCACGGGCGGAGGTACCGATAAGGTAACGCGGGTCATCGCGCCCAAGCTTGCCGAGTACCTGGGGCAGAATATCGTGATCGAGAACCGCCCCGGCGCGAGCGGCAATATCGGCGCCGAATACGTTTCGCGGACGGCGCCCGACGGTTACACGCTGCTCACCGTCATCGGATCGCACACGAGTAATGCGGCCCTGATGAAGAAAATCCCGTTCGACCTCGCGCGCGACTTCGCGCCGGTGTCGCTGATGTTGACGGCGCCTTCGATGATGATCGGTCATCCGTCGCTGCCGGCCAAGACCGTGAAGGAATTGGTCGCGCTCGCCAAGGCCCGGCCCGGGCAGTTGGAATATGCGTCCGGCGGCGTCGGCTCCATTCAGCACATGGCGATGGAACTCTTCCTGAGCATGACAGGGCCGAAGATGCTGCACGTCCCCTACAAGGCGACGTATCCGGCGCTGATGGACGTCATTGCCGGTCACGTGCCGCTGATGGTTATCGGCAGCATGAGCGCGCTGCCGCAGGCGCGGGCCGGCCGAGTGCGGGCGTACGGCGTAACGAGCGTCAAGCGGATGACCGGCGCGCCCGATATCCCGACGATCGCTGAGCAGGGGATGCCCGGCTACGAGGCGGTCCAGTGGTTCGGCCTGCTCGCGCCGGCCGGCGCGCCGCGCGAGATCGTCACCAAACTGCATGCCGGGGTGGTGCGCGTGCTGCAGGACCCGGAAATGAAGAAGCGCTTCATCGACGAGGGTGTGGAAACGGCGGCCAGCGGCTCACCCGAAGAATTCGGCGCGCTGATCCGTTCGGAACTCGCGAAGTGGGCAAGAGTCGCCAAGGATGCCGGTATCAAGGCGGAATGAAAATGCCCCGGTGCGGCGGCAACAACGACGCCGCGGCGCGCCGATCAACAGGGAAATTCCAGGAATGTCGCTCACTCTCAAAGGCGTAATACAAGCGCCCGTGACGCCGTTCAAGGCTGATTTCAGCCTCGATGTGCCGACGCTTGAACGGGTTACGGAGTTTCACGTTCGCACCGGGGCCACGGGCATTACATGGCCTTACCACAAGTCGGAATCGCTCAATCTCACCATAGCGGAACGAAAACTCGGTGCTGAAGTGGTGGTAAAGGTGGTGGCGGGCCGGGTCCCGGTCTCCATCCACGTCAGCGCACTCGCCATTGAAGACACGCTGGAGCTGGCGCGGCACGCACAGAAAATCGGCGCGGACGCCGTTGTTGCCATCACGCCGTATTTCTGGAATCCCTCGCCCGAAGCCATTTACAAGTTCTTTGTCCGGCTCGGCACGTCGATCGACCTCCCATTTCTTCTCTACAATTCTCCCGGTTATCTGTCCGGCGTCGAGCTCACCGGAGTGCTCCTGGCGCGCCTCATCGAGCGGCTGCCGAATCTGATAGGAGTGAAGGAAGCGAGCTTCAACAGCGAGAAGTTTCTGGAGCTATCCCGCGTGGGGCTCGCGCTGCGGCCGAATTTCGCGATGATCGCAGGTGTCGAGTATCTGCTGCCTTCCATTCCGCTCGGCGGCGCCGGTTCGCATTCTTCAGCGGGAGCCATTTGTCCCAACCTCGTCGTGAAGCTTTATGAAGCCTGCGCCGCGGGCAATTGGGACCGCGCGCGCGAATGCCAGTACAAGGTTTCACAGCTCTGGTTGCTGTTTCGCGATCAGTATCCGTCGTCGCTGAAGGGCGGGATGGCCGTCATGGGCCGCCCGGTCGGGCCGACCCGGCGCCCGCTGCCGACGGCAAGCCCGGAGCGCCAGGCCTACATCCGCACCCAGCTCGAGGCGCTGGGCATCCTGCAGACCGAGCCGCATGGCTGGTAACGAACACCGGTGAGTAGTGAATAGTTTTCCCGGCCTTTACCTGGGCGGGATGACGGGCAGCAGCAGATACGAGATCTTGATCGGTTGGTGCTCGCCGACCCCGACGACGACCACGTGCCTGACTGTGCGCTCGCCGCACGCGCAGGACGCTCCTTCCCCACCTACCAGATGTTGACCGCAAACCCTGGAACTAAGCGCGGGTATCGGTGAAATACCCTAAATTGCAGTAGGTCTGCCGTTGAATCAAACTGGCCGAAAAACTCCTCCCGCACGGGAACATAGCAATGGCCGTCAAGGATCAAAAGTGCCACACCCTGACGGTAGTAACATCCTCATCGTCCGGCTTGTATTCCCACAGCAGCAGGGCGGCAACTTCTGAGCGCACCTGGCCCAGAATGGATGTGTTCTTGCCATACCACACCGTGGTGACGGCGGTTTCCATTTCCAGTGCTTGCAGGTCGATCAGTTCCAATCCACGCGCGCGGAGTTTCAGGATGGTCTTGTCGCAGGTGGTGTTTCCTTCGAGATTCGACTCTTCCGCTGGCGATCGCGACATGATCTGGCGAATGATCTCCGTTTTTTTCCTGGCGGGAAAAGCTTTCATGTAATTCCGGTCTTGCTCGGTGATGAGTGCCATGGTTTCCTCTCCTTCGTATCCGCTTGGCGTGAGGGCTGATCCTGCAATCCTGGAGTCTTCTGATTCATGCAAAGAATAAGTTACGAAGTTATAGAAGGGCACTCGTGCGTTCAATCCCATGATCCACCCAGATCGCATGGGGTGAATACCTGCGCGCACATGCAAACCGGCTGCGACGCGACGACAATGGCGGATCGCCACCGAACGAAGTCCGCCGCTCGGTGCCGCGAACTGTCTAAGACCGGGTCGGACCTGCGCAACGCATTGATCCGGCGATATAAGACCGTAGAATAGGAGCAGCCCAGGCGCTTGGCAGCGCCTTTTCAAAAATAAAACGCACGCTTCACTGCCTTGTCATCGGCCCGGTTAGGGTCTCGGTGCAGTTTTCCGGACCGTCGCAACGCGCTTGACACCGGCCGTAGCCCGCAGCAGATTACGAACGGTTGCCGTGTGCCGAGGACTTCGCGCTCGCCGCATGTGTGCACGAAAGGAGGTTGCGATGGGTGATACCTTTCCAAAATTCAAGGCGGCCGCAGTTCAGGCAGCCCCCGTCTTCCTGAACCGCGAGGCGACCCTGGACAAGGCATGCTCCCTCATTGCCGAAGCCGCGCGCGCCGGGGCGAACCTGGTTGCCTTTCCGGAAGTGTTTGTGCCGGGCTACCCCTACTGGATCCGGCTGGAAAATCCTTTCCGAACCACTTCCTGCTTTATCGAGCTCGTCAAGAACGCGGTCGAGGTGCCGAGCCCCACCACCGCTCGCCTGTGCGAAGCAGCCCGGAGGGCGGGCGCTTATGTCGTGATCGGCGTGAACGAGCGGCCGTCGAATACGCTCGGCACGCTTTACAACACCAATCTCGTCATCGGGCCGGAGGGAGAGATCCTGCTCAAGCACCGCAAGCTCATGCCTACCTATGCCGAAAAGATGGCGTGGGGTTTCGGGGACGGATCTACTTTGCGCGTACTGGACACGACGCTCGGCAAGCTGGGTACCCTCATCTGCGGCGAGAATGCCAATCCTCTGGCGCGGTTTGCCCTCATCGCCCAGGGGGAACAGGTGCACGTGTCGAACTATCCGGCCTTGCCCGGGGGCGATCCCGGCGGCTACGACCTCAGCAAGGAAATCGAGCTGCGGGGGGCAACACACGCCTTCGAGGGGAAGGTGTTCAACGTCGTCGTCTCCGCGGCCATTGACGACAGCGTCATTGCCAAAGTCGCAGACACGGAGGAGAAGCGCCGCGCCATGTCGGGGCCGTGCATGAGCTTTACCGGAATCTTCGCGCCCGGCGGACGGCTGTGCAGCGACACGGTTGCGCCCGGCGAGGAAGGCATTGTCTACGCCGAATGCGACATCGAAGCCATCATCGCCCCGAAACTGCGTCACGATGTGGCGGGGCACTACAACCGATCCGATGTCTTGACGCTGAATCTCAATCGCACGCCGCTGCAACCGCTCGTCGAGTACGTTGGAGGAAAGGATTCACCGCCAGCCCTGCAAACAAGCATACTCCCGGCGTCCGAGGCAACGAGTGTTGCGAGTCCGCAGCGGGAGACGGCGGCCGGGAAGGAGCCGCAGCGCTAGGCGGCAGATCGGAAAAGGCCGGAACTTCGCGATCGCCTGGGCGCGAATGATTGCGTCGGGTCGCTTCCCGCCACGACCACCCCGTGACGGCGTGACACCCCTCCTCGGGGCAGGAAGAGGAGGTTCGGCCCCCCTTGCAGCACCGGTGAAAAAGAACTATTCTGAGAAACGGCGTTCACATTATGGAACGGCATAACGCCGCCATGCCCCGGCGCCGGTCACGGGATGCCGGGCAAACCAATAAAGAGGAGGGGTCCATGTTCCGCATCGCCTGCGCTGCGCTTTTCGCCATCCTGATCGTGCTTCCGGCGCGACCAGCCGTCGCCGCCGAAGCCTATCCGCAAAAACCAGTCCGGCTCGTGATTCCATTCTCTCCGGGAGGCGGCACGGACGTCCTGGCCCGCGCCTTGTCGGTAAAGCTCGAAGAAGCTCTCGGTGCCAGCGTGGTTCTGGACAATCGGCCTGGCGCGGGCGGCACGCTCGGCGCTGGAGTGGTTGCGCGGGCGGCCCCGGACGGCTACACGCTCCTGTTCACGTCGGCGAGCTACACCTTTGCCCCGAGTCTCTACAAGGATCTGCCCTACGATCCGCTCAAGGATTTCAAACCCATCACAATATTCGGATCTACGCCGAATATCCTGGTCGTGCATCCATCGCTGCCCGTGAAAAGCCTCGGGGAATTTCTCGTACTTGCCCGCAGACGCCCCGGCGAAATTCATTACGGCTCCGGCGGGCACGGCAGCAACATACACCTCACCACGGCGCTGTTCACGTACATGGCCAAGATCAATCTGGTGCATGTGCCGTACAAAGGCGGCGGCACCGCCCAGATCGCGGTCATGAGCGGCGAAATTCAGATGTTGATGGCCGGCTTCCAATCGGCACTGCCCTTCGTACAATCGGGCAGGATGCGAGCGCTTGCGGTGACCACGAAGCAACGATCGCCGGCCTTGCCGGATCTGCCGACCATTGATGAGGCCGGGGTGCCCGGGTACGACAAGGCAGCCTGGTTTGCGCTGTTCGCTCCAGCCGCCGTGCCCGAATCAATCATCACCCGCCTGTACCAAGCGGCAATCAAGGTCTTGAAAGACCCCGACGTCGTGAAGCGGCTCGCGGCCGAGGGCGCCGTCGCCGGCGGCAATTCCCCCGCCGAGTTCGATGCGTTCGTGCGCTCCGAGATGGCGGCGTGGGCCAAGCTCATCCGCGAAATGAAGCTGTGATTGAACGCCGGCACGCCCGGCCCAGCCGTAAGTCCTCTGATCGCCGCGAGAACGCCGAAAAATACGGCAGTTCGTCCATCATGACCCCGGGCGAAAGCCGAAGATTCGCTCGAAGCGCTGCGCGTAGAGTTCCCACGCATCGGGATTGATGAGCCGGGGCGGGCGCTCTCCCCGCAGGATTCCGGCAACCTGCTGCGCGTTCCAATCGGCCATATTGTGCCGGGAATCGTGTGTGACGCCGGCGGTGTGGTAGGTGGCGATCACGCTGTCGAATGCGAGCAGCGGGTGCGAGAGCGGCGGAGGCTCCTCGATCCAGACATCGACGCCTGCGCCGGCGATGTGCCCGGACTTGAGTGCGGCGGCAAGCGCTTCCTCGTCGACGATCCCGCCGCGCGCCGTAAGGTTAAGCTGAAGTTCCTATTTACTGTGAGCGTGTTTGTACTTGAGAGGCAAGCAGTTATGCCGTTTCGGGGTGTGCGGTTTCTGTCTACACGGTGATGGTATTGAGCAGTTCGAGCGCGCGTTTCTGTTTGGCG
>MERG01000300.1:0-4783 GCA_001771985.1 Betaproteobacteria bacterium RIFCSPLOWO2_12_FULL_62_13
GCAGGAAGGATTGTTTTGATGCGAGGATCCCCGCGCCGGGGAATCCCGATGAACCTAACGGGGTAATGTCTGCGGCCGGCGCGCATTCCAGAAATCCCTCACGTGGCCCAAGATCAGCACGGCAAGGCCGGTCCAGAACGGGGTGAGGTAGATCACTCGCGACGTGCACGCAGCCGAGAATCCCCGGGCTCACCTTCGCGCGTCTCCTCGCCTCTGTCCAGCAAGCGCCAAGTCGCATAGGCCGATGACGCAAAGATCGCCAGCAGTGCCAATAGTGCCGTACCGGTATTTGCGGCGAGAGCGGAGCCCGCTGCCGTGCCCGAAAGCAGCAGCAGGAGTATGGGCAGATGACAGGGGCACGTCAGGAACGCGATCGTGCCCATGATGTAGGTCATGACCCCGCGCACGGGTGAAGTCGTGTTCGTCGGGTTCGTCGTGTCCATAATTCATTCCTCTATATGCAGCACGTATCAAATGCTCAGTGTGCGGCGGGGCCGAGCAACGCTTAGGTGAGGCATCGCCGTTTTTGGTGCCGATCAAACCAATGCTCTGCGGTGGCGACTCGTCCTCCGCAAAAGGTGATTGTCGATAAATTCTAGGCGCCGTACCCTGGTACTGAGTCAAGGGCGTGGGGAACCGCCGATCGGAGATTACGGGCCGGGGAAACGCGAACAGCACTGGCGCAAAAATACGGGCGCCGGGCGTTTTCACCCTAACCGGACGCCGGGGCGCCCGCACGGGCCACTCTTTTCCGCCGCCTTCGGAAGCTCTCCACTCAGGTTTGCATGGCGCGAGTTCGATTCGGGGTGCACTCGCCGATCGTGGGGGCGCGGTACGGCAATGGGTTCTGGTTGAAATATGCCAGCGACTGCTCTGCCTTGCCGCTTTGCAGGTCGGTCGTCACGATCGAAAACGGAACAGCCAAGTTTTCGAATCGCGTCGCGGGCAACGTGCGCCGCAGGAGGTCGCGCAGCGGATCGAGCGCGAACAATCCCGGGCGGCGTCTCGGGCCAAGCAACCATCGCAAGTTCCACCGGATGCCGTGCTCGCGGCGGAACCCGCGCCACAGCGCCGCCAGATCGTCGGGTGGCATGCCCCCGGCTATGAACGCCCCATTAAGCGCGCCGATCGAGCTGCCGATGATGAAGTCCAAGGGCAGCCCGAGCTCACGCAGGGCCCGATAAAAACCCACCTCCAGTGCGCCGCGGCTGCCGCCACCGCAAAGGATGAGCGCCACGGGTGATTGCATTTCGGAAGTCATGTCGTACGCGGGATGCGTCACTCGTCCCCGCGAAGCGGCCGATAGCCGACTGCGGCTACCTCTTGAAGGACAGCCATTTCCTTCGCATCTAAATGTCGCCGTCCCGCTTCCAGGATTTCGCAGGCAATCCGCTCCCGGCGCGCCTTTTCCGGTTTCGCGGGATGCTGAACCAGCTCATGCGCGCACACCCTTGCAAACGCTGACCGCAGCGCCTCTACCTTCTCGTCGCACAGCGGAAGTCTCGCCCGCAGCCTGCGGACAAGCCTTGCGGCGATGATCTCCGCCTCCTTTTCGCTCAGCCGGTCTACCTCCGTGCCCCGATACCAGCCGGCGCCGGAGAGAAAACCCTCTAATGCTCTCGCGCGCTCCTCCCCGCGCACTGCTTTGCCGGCCAACCCGTGCCTGTCCAGGAGCGGCTGCAAAAACGCGGAACGGGGATAAGTGATCTTCCCCGCCACCGCCAGCAGAGTTCCGGAGCGGTTAAGCCACGCTTCCGCTACCGCCGGATTGCTCTCCAGCTCGAGCAGGACCAGCTTGGCCCGCGACCCACACCCCAGCCCAGGCGCCGCGCGGCAGCACAGCGCGATCCGATACAGGCTCACCCGCCCGGACAGGGTGGCTCGCTTATGCGGTGATCGGCCGCGAAAAAGTTGGTTCTTCACCTTGTCGTCCCTCCGTTCTCGTCCCGCGAACCCGTCGCGCGCTACAGTTGCCAGCAAACGGGCTAGCTCTCAACTATCGCCTTCTTTTTCCCGCCAAGCTGGCGGTTCTTCTCGGCGAGCGCCTTGATGAGCCCGTCGACACCGCTCCTCTCGATTTCGGCGCTGAATGTGGTGCGATAATTTTCCACCAGGCTGATGCCGGCGATCTTGACGTCGTACACCTTCCAGCCGCTCTCGGTCTTCTCCATTGCGTAATCGACCGATATCGGCTCGCCGCGCCCCTGCCTGACCACCGATTTCACGATGACGTCGGTGTCTTGCGGCTTGAGTTTCAGCGGCCGGTAGTCGATGCTCTGGTCGCGATACAGCGTGAGCGACGCCGTGTAAGTGCGAACCAGTAAACTGTCCTCATGAATCGCTTCATTTCCTGCACCAAGCGACGGCGCGGGCATGGGGAGGCAAATCATGCCCGCGTGGCCCGTCGGAGCAGTTTAGCGTCGTGCCCGGGACGCCTTTAGCTTCCTCCGCAACAATGAGCGACGCGGCGAAGCATCCATCGTCTGCGCAGCACTTCAATCACCTCCTTTGTTGTCCGTCGCAAACGGTCTCGCCCGTCTAAACCAGCAATTCGTGAAGCACACCCGTAACCTGGCTTTCGCTCGCGAGAGCATGGTGTAGGAGTTCGAAGATGAGATGTCCATCCTCCTCACGATGTCGTCAGTCGATTCGCCCCATATCTCGCGCAACGCAAAGACCTCGGCGTCGCCCGCCGGGAGGCGCTCCAGGCATCCCTGGAGCGTTGCCCAGAATTGCTCGCGTTCGACCGCGTCTGGAGGGGTGTCCTTTTCGCTTTCGCGCAAAGGTGTTTGCAGCATTTCGTTCCCGCCTGTGTCCACGGCCTCGTCTTCATCCCCGCCGACAGTCGCGGTTTCCTCGAAGAAAACCGCCTCCTTGGTTCGCGACCTGAGCAAGTCGACGATCTTGCGGCGCAAAATCGCCGTGAGCCAGGTGCGCATCGACGAACGGCCATCGAAACGTTCGGCGAATCGCAGGCCCGCCAACAGCACTTCCTGGACCGCGTCCTGCGCCAAGTCCGGATCGCGCAGAAACTTCATTGAATAGGCATACAAGTACCGAGTCTCCCGTTCGATCGTGCGGTGGTCCAGATTCCACAGCGTGGGTCGGTCCAGCGCCGCCGCAGCGGCCACAGAAGACATTGCCTTGAATCCACGAGTTTTCATAGAGTCACCTCATTTGTGATGGTTGAGTAATGATAATTCCGCACTTGCAAATGCAAATTTGAGCACCGTACTTCAGTACGGTCTCAAGCAGAAACAAGCGCGCGTACCCTGTCCGGAGTTGCTGCCGGTGGCGGCGCTTGCGCCGGGCTATTCCACTGTTATCGGCTAAGCGCGCATCGCCGGTCTTCTGCCGGTATTAGCGCGCCGTACTTGACTACGGAGTCAAGAGGTGATTCCGGTCTGGTATTGACCACGATGACGATTTCCTCTTCCTCAAGCAGCCGGTCAAGCACGCCCCAAGTGAGGGCGCCGTGCGCGCCGCCGCCCTGCAGCGCAAGCGTGATCGTCTTCAAGTGCGCTCAAGTCGCGCAACAGGAGAGCTGCGCCACATCCTTCGAGAAGGTGAGCGCCGCGAGCTTGAGTCCCTCGACCATGGTGAGATACGGATGGTACGTGCCGATGATGTCCGTCGTCGTGAGCTTGAAGCGGATGGCGAGTGTAGCCTCTTGGATTACTTCGCCGGCTTCGGCGGCAAGCGCGTGCGCACCGAGCAATCGCTCAGTGCCGCGCTCGCGGATGAGCTTGATGAGCCCGTTGGTGTTGCGCGAGGCCTGCGCCCTTGGCACGTGCTCGAGCGGCAGGACAGACGCCTCTATGTCGAGCCCTTGTGCCCGCGCCTGCGCCTCGGTCAGGCCCACGCTTGCAAGTTGCGGGTCGCTGAAAGTCACCCGCGGCAGCGCCGCAAGGTCGTAGACATTGCCTGCCCCAGTGAGCGCATTGCCCGCAGCAAGCTGCCCGGCGTAGGCGGCGACGTAAACGAACATGGGGTCGCCAATACAGTCACCCGCGGCGAAGATGTCGGGATTCCCGGTCTGCAAATGCTGGTCCACGAGTATTTCTCCCTTGGTGCCCAGCACGACGCCCGCCTCCGCCAAGCCGAAGCCGTTGGTGTTCGCCCGGCGCCCCGTGGTGACGAGCAACTGCTCAGCGGTCAGCGTCTGTTTTGTGCCGTTCAGCTCGACTTGGACCTGGTATTGAGCGGCGGAGCGGTCGATGCGCTCGATCTTCGCGCCGGTTACCAAGTTCATCCGTTCAGCGGCCAAGGCCTTGGCAAGCGCTTCACTGATCTCCGGCTCCTCGGCGGCGGCGACGCGAGGAAGGCTTTCCACCAGCGTGACGCGGACGCCAAAGCGCGCAAAGAGCTGCCCCAGCTCGAGGCCGATCGTGCCGCCGCCGATGAGAATCAGGCTCTGCGGCAGCGCCGGCAGACTGAGCGCATCGGTGCTGTCGAGGTAGCCTGCCTCCTTGAGCCCGGGGATCGGCGGCGCCCACGGCCGCGATCCGGTCGCCACGAGGATTTTCCCAGGGGCATAGGTCTTCCCATTGACCAGCACGCTGCGCCCCCCGGTCAACTGCGCGCGGCCACGGATGAGACTGACATTCGGATACGCCTCGAGAACTTTCATGTACTTCTCTTCGCGCAGCGCGGCGACCAGCTCGTCCTTCTGCTCGACCACCCGCTGCCAGTCCGACGGCGGGGGACAGGCAGCCATGCCGTCGAAGCTCGAGTAGGCTGCGTGGTAGCAGATTTCCGCCGCCTTGATGAGCGTCTTCGAGGG
>MERG01000300.1:4805-10574 GCA_001771985.1 Betaproteobacteria bacterium RIFCSPLOWO2_12_FULL_62_13
CGGCCGCCTTCGATTGGCCGTTTTGCCTGCATGATGGCCCGGTATCCGGCTTTTGCAACCGCACCCGCAAGAGCTTCGTCAGAAACACTGCCATCAGCCACCACGGCAGCGCTGCCCGCGCGCCAATCACCCACCTCGACCGTCTTTACCCCTGGCACGCCCTTGAGCGCCTGCGTGACGTGCCTCGCGCAGCCATTGCAAGTCATCCCCTCGATGCGCAACGTAAAGTGCAGATCCTTTTCCATAGTTTTCTCCATGAATAGCAAGCACCGGGATCGCCCTGATGCCCAAGGGGAGCCGTCTCGCGCCCAACCGGCCTGCATGGAGCGCATGGTGCGCCGTGCAACGCCTACGAGTTCCCGCGGTCGCTTGTAAGAAAATGCAGAAAACCCGTGCGCTTCTCTGTGACCGGCGCCGCTTCCTCGGCGCAGTCACTGAGCCGTGCTGACGCGAGCCGTTTCCAACGCATGTGAAACCATCATGAATCGGTCAGCTAACTTGCGCGGCGTCTGCGGCTCGCCACAAAGTCCCAGAGGCTGCCGGTGACGAGTGCGCCAATACCGATGTAGACCACGGCCGCCGATACCCACAAGCCCGCGAAGGCGGCCACCGCGCCTGCCACACCGAGCCAGAAAGGTCTGAGATTGTGATGCGCGGCCGCGGTGCGGAACAACAGCCACAGACTGAAAGCAAGCAGCGCCACGAACAGCGGGATCAAGATCGCATCGTTGACCAGAAAACCCGCGCCGACAGCGGTGAGTACCGAAAGCGCGGCGGTGACGCCCAGGCAGCACGCGGCCGCGAACCCCGTACCCAGCAAGCTTGCCAACTGCTTTGCGAGTTCATTCATGGGTTGTCCTTACTTGAACAAGATCGGGCGCAGCGCCGTCTTGAAACCGCACTCGGTTAGTCATTTTAATTACCCCGCGCAGCAGGAGAGTTGCTTGACGTCCTTGGTGAACGTCTGGGCGCATAGCTTGAGGCCCTCGACCATCGTGAGATAGGGAAAGAGCTGCCCTCCGAGTTCTTCCACCGTCATCTTGTTCCGGATCGCGAGCGCAGCCGCCTGGATCAGCTCGCCCGCTTCGCCCGCCACCGCCTGCGCTCCGAGCAGCCTGCCGCTGCCGGCCTCGGCCACGAGCTTGATGAATCCGCGCGTGTCGAAGTTGGCAAGCGCACGCGGCACGTTGTCGAGCGTCAGCGTTCGCACTTCAACGGCAACGCCTTGCCTGGTGGCTTGTACTTCGGACATGCCGACTGTGGCAATCTGCGGGTCGGTAAAGGTTACAGCGGGCACCACGCTTAGATCGAGCCGCACATCGCCGCCGCTCATGTTGATCGCGGCGCGGGTGCCGGCGGCTGCGGCCACATACACGTACTCCGGCTGGGTGGTGCAATCTCCGGCGGCATAAATATTCGGCGCGGACGTTCGCATGTGGTCGTTGACAATGATCGCTCCGCCTGCGTCGAGCGCAACGCCCGCTCCTTCCAGATTCATCCCGGCGGTATTGGGCCGGCGGCCGGTGGCGATCAGCAGCCGATCGCCGCGCAGCATCTCGTCGCCGAGGTCCACGCTGAAGCCATCGCGCTCATGGACGACGCGCCTGAGCGTGCGATGGGTGAGCACCCGCATCCCTTCGTCGGTGAGAATTTTCCGCATGGTCTCACCGATCAATGGATCCTCCTTCGACAACAGCGTGGAGCGCGCGATCATTGTCACCTCGCTGCCGAGCCGCAGGAAAGCCTGGGCGAGCTCCAGCGCCACGACGGATCCGCCGTAGACCAGCAAATGGCTGGGCAACTCCTCGGCGACCAGCGCTTCAGTGGAAGTCCAGAACGGGGTGCCGGCCAGTCCCGGCACATCCGGAATGGCGGGCGAGGCCCCGGTGGCGATCAGTGCGCGGTCGAAAGCCACTTCGCGTTCGGCGCCATCGTCCGAGGTGACCACCAAGGTCCGCGCGTCCTTGAAGCGCGCGAACCCCCGCACGAGGTTAATGTTCGGGTTCTGCGCCACGATGCTTTCGTATTTTGTGTGGCGCAGTTCCTCGACCCGTTTTTGTTGCTGCGCCACCAGTGCGCGGCGCTTCACCGCCGGCGCGTGCGCCTCGACGCCAACGTCGAACGGGCTCGTCGCGCGCAAATGAGCGATGTAGGCGCTCCGGATCATGATCTTCGACGGTACGCAGCCGACGTTGACGCAGGTGCCGCCGGTCACCCCGCGCTCGATCATGGTGACGCGTGCACCTGTTTCGGCGGCGCGGATGGCGGCGGCAAACGCCGCACCCCCGCTTCCGATAATTGCCACCTGAAACCGATTCTCACCCGAATCTTTTTTAGCACGTTTGCCCAACCGGCCGAGTGCGCGGCCGAGACGGCTGGTCGCATCAGTTGCGGGCCCCCTGGCATGTTTTTCAAGCGCCGCGTCGTAACCGGACGCCTGCACGGCCTGGATCAGCGCACGGGCATCAAGTTCCGACGGTCCCGTGACTTGCGCGGCACCCTGGGGATAGGAAACGTGCACCTGCCGGACACCCGGCACGTTTGCGAGGGCCTCTTCGACGTGGCGCGCACAAGAGGCGCAGGTCATTCCATTGATGTGTAACGCGAGCGTTTCAGACATGATGTGCACCTATTGCTTTTTGATGGCGGAAGGGAAACCTGCCCCGGCAGTCGCCTTGAGCAATGCCTCCACGTTTGTCTTTGCGTCGTCGAAAGTGACGACGGCTTCGGCTTTCTCAAGGCTGACGTCCGCCTTGGTCACGCCGTTGACCTTGGTTAACGATCTCTTCACGGAGATCACGCACGACGCTCACGTCATTCCTGACACCGACAGCGTGACCGTCCTGATCTCGGCCAGGGCCGCGGTGGGAACGGCGATGAACATGATGAACATGAGAGCAGTGACAAGCTTCTTCATGGCGTAATCCTTTCGATCGGGATCCGGGATTCAGACCGGGTAATTCGCCTGCGACAAAAACGGTACCAGCGCTGCCACCGGGATCATGACGTCGATGATTTCTTCTTGCCCGCCCAGTACAGCGCCGCAACCAGCAGCAAAAGGCTCGCGAGCTTTAACCACGGGCTGGCAAGGAAAGCACTGGGAACAGCGGCGCTCAGGCCGATCCAACTGAGCAGGATGGCCGGGCAGGTGGAACAGCCGACCGTAAAGATGCCCACAATGCTCCCGCCGAGACCACCGCCCGTTGCGTCGAGCGGGCAAGCCTTCTGCTCCCTGTAGTTTGCGACCAGTACAGCCAGCGTTGCGCCCACGAGAACGGGAAAAGCCAGAGCAAAGACCCATCCCATCGCGTCATAGACTTGTGGATTGGTCAAAAGGCCGATGTAAAGCCCGCCCACCGCGAGAGCGGTGATAAGCCAGATAAGAAAATATGTCGGCCTCTTCCATATCAACCGAATCTTTTCGAACGCCATTAAGGCACCTTCTGACCTCTGAACGATGTCAGATGCACTGTAGTGTTCCAAGGTCCACTCTCCTTTCAAAATCCGCTGGATGAAAGATTCGCGTATTCATGAGACCGTCTCACTTGCGCTTCAGCTTCGTGATGATCCAGCCCAGCCCCGACTGTTCGATCTCGAAATTCACCTGGCCGCCTCGCTTCACCTGATCGAGAAGCGCCGGGTTTTGCACTTTAAACGTCATGGTCATGTCGGGCATTTCCGATCGTGGGCATCGGTCCATGGTCGATCTTGACGCGGGAGTTCGCCCGGTCTATTTCGCGAATCACGCCCGAAGCGCTTGCGCCCACAGGTTTCGTTTCGCGCGCCTGTGCAAACTCAATTCTGCCGCGGGCGGTCTCACTGCCCATGCGATGCCAACGAGTCAGGCTGCCGATGTGCAACCAACCCTTTAAAACGGCGTGTCCCATTCAGCGTCGATCAAAAGTTCGCATTTAAGCTCCGTACCGCGGTACGGAGTCAAGGGCTCCGAACGCTTTTTCTCACAACGGCACCGCCGTGGGCAGGCCGTTGCGCTTTTCGCTTGGCTTTCGTACCGCGATGGGGTAAATCCGTAAACGGCGGATGAGTTCCGGAGTATCACCCGCTGCCGCAGGCGGCGCTAACAAATACCCCTGAATCTCGTCACATCCGTACGCCGTCAATAGCGCGAGTTGGCGGTCGGTTTCCACACCCTCCGCGATCACCGCCATCTCCAGACTGTGCCCGAGGAAAATGATCGCCCGGACGATCGCCGCATCGGTTGCGTCAAAGCCGAGATTGCGCACGAACGACTGGTCGATCTTGAGCTTGCTGACAGGGCAGCACTTCAGTTGACTTAATGCGGAGTAACCGGTGCCAAAGTCGTCGATGGAAAGCCGGATCCCCATGGCCTTGAGATCCCGGATGTTGGCCACGGCTGCTTCTGCGCTGTTCATGGCCACGCTTTCGGTGATCTCCAGCTCCAGTCTTTGCGGATCAATTCCCGTGTCGCTTAACACGCGGGCCACCATATCGTACAGACGGGGGTTGAGACACTGGCGGACCGAAAGGTTAACCGCGATGGTCATTTCCGGCAATCCGGAGCCCTGCCAGATGCAGGCTTGAACACAGGCTGTGCTCAACACCCATTCGCCGATGGCCTCGATCAGCCCTGACTGTTCCGCGGCCGGGATGAATTGCGCTGGTTTAACCAAACCGAATTCGGGATGGATCCAGCGCAGCAATGCCTCGACCCCGACGACGCTGCCGCTTCGAATATCCAGTTGCGGCTGGTAACGCAATGTAAACTCACTGCGTGCCAGCGCGCGCGGCAGATCGCGTTCCATAGTCAACTTTTCTTTTGCTGCGTCGTTCATATTGCATGCGTGGTCAGAACGGCGCCGCGCACCTTTGGTGGCCGCTCCCTGTTGGGAGCGCTGGGGAGCCTGTTCAAGGCTGCGAGAACCCCGTCGAAAGCGTCCAGTGCAGCCCGCACCTCGGTAATCCGCGATCGGGCCGCTGTGATGCTGCGTGCCAGGCGCACGCCATCGTGCTCGTTAAGCGCCCGACAGATCGCCTCCAGTTCGGCCAATGGAATGCCGGCTTTCCTGCCTGCCTGGATCAATCGCAGCCGCTCCAGCGCTTCGATGTCGTAGATGCGATAGCCGGAAGGCGTGCAGCGGGCCGGTCGCAACAGGCCCCGCTGCGTGTAATTGTGCACCACGGCGGCGCTGAACCCGGAGTCTCTGGCGAGCTTCGAGATCGTGTATGCGTTCATTGTCTTACGAGGAACACATGCGCACCGAAAACACCGGACACTGCGGATAGAGCCCGTCCCACGGTCTGCGCGCGCTGGTCACAGGTTATGCCAGTGATTCGCAACGGGATGGTTTCCATATCACTTGACTCCTTTCAGCGCTGAGGGATAGCCGGTCTTTCCGGTCACCTTCCTTTCAAAACACTACCGCCGTACCGCGGTACGGTGTCAACACCGCGCACGGCTTCTGCGCAAATCCATGAGGCTGACTTGAAAATCATCACACCGCGAGATTCCCGATTAGCGGTTTCAGTTATAAGTCTCCTTTCAGAAAAGGAATGGTGTATTCTTACTGCTGTAGTCAAGTACGGAGGCACCCATGGCCGATAGGGTCGAAAACCTGACGATTGGAGCGTTCGCCCAGGCGTCCGGCGTCAATGTCGAAACGGTCCGCTACTACCAGCGGCGCGGACTGCTGCCCGAACCGCGGAAGCCGTTAGGGGGGATTCGCCGCTACGGGGAATCCGACGTGGCGCGTGTGCGCTTCATCAAGACGGCGCAACGGCTTGGGTTCA
>MERG01000301.1 GCA_001771985.1 Betaproteobacteria bacterium RIFCSPLOWO2_12_FULL_62_13
AGGCGGGCCGACAGGATCTTGTCCCAGGCAACACGGCGCGAAAGAAGACCTGATGGAGTCCCCGAGGGCGTTCGCGGCATAGCGCCCGCCGCGCTTCAAGGGCTAGGATCGTCCCGAGGATCGTCACTGTACGCCGAAATCGCAGTCCGTAAGAGGTGAGCGGTCGGACCCAGGCGTCCTCGCGGCACGGTGTCAGGTTGAATTTCCGCTGCCGATCCGAACCGGACACTCGAAGTCACTAAGAACCATGCAGCGAGAGCGGGGTCTCGGTGACTGCTGAAGCGTGTTAAGCAATTTGCTATTTCCTCGCGCGTCTAGAGGCCCCTCCCATAGGACCGACGATGAGTGGCGGCTAATATTCTTTGAGCCTGCCCGTGTGATCTGGATCAACGCCAGCCAAATGAGCGGCACTCCGTCGAGTTGGAGTTGCAGATCGACGCGGCTTGGTGTAGCCTGAGTTTGGAGTCGTCGCGCTTCGTCTACCCGTGTTTCCCGACACGGGACGCGGTCGTCGCTCTTAGTGCCGGTTTCGAGGGCGCAACACCACGGAACCAGGCATTCTCCGGAGTGCGCGATCGTGATGCGCGGCCGTTGTCGTAGCAGTCCTTTTGAATGGAGGTGCTATAGACGAAAATCACTGTAACTTGACCCCGACGCCGGCATTAATTCGCCGTCACACGTTGCGTAAAGCGACGAAATGAGGCCACAGCCATGTGGCAACCCTGTGAAGCCCCGCGATTTTCGTGGGGCTTCGCGTTTGTGATGTTAGACGGTTTAGCTGCAAGCGCATGAAAAGCAGCGGCGCTGCCCTGGCGGTGAGGGCTCCAGGCATGATCTTCGACGAGATAATCGTTTTCGTATTGTCAGCACTGCTGATCTCATTGGGCGCATTGCCGCAAGAAGCGCTCATTAGTGAATGGTCGATACTAAGCTGTAAGGTCTTCCGACACGCGGGTCTTTTGCTTGGACCATGACCGTCCGCAATTGACCGGTTGACGACCTGGCCATTAGCGACCCAAAGCCGTAGATCCGGGGACTTTTAATCCGCGGGATATTCCAATATCCTGTATCCATAGGCCCCGTGTTACTCAAACGGGGCAAAACGTACTCATCAAGGACGATCTATGTTTAAACATATTCTCATGCCTACGGATGGGTCTGACCATTCCAAAAGAGCAATTGAACGCGGAATCGAACTGGCGAAACTTTGCGGCGCGAAAGTCACCGGGATTCACGTCATGCCGGATTATCCGATGATGATGATTGGGTACGAAGGCTCGTTTGACCCGATCTCGCAAGAGAAGGCAGACGAGGAGGCGCGCGCCCTGGCCGCGGACTTCCTGGCGTTCGTTCAGAAGACCGCGGCTGCGGCCGGGGTGCCATGCGACACCGTGGTTGCGACCAATGCCCGTCCCTACGACGCTATCGTTAACACCGCCAATGAGCGCGGTTGCGACCTCATTGTGATGACTTCTCGGTATCGTAAGGGATTGGTGTCGCTGATCATGGGTAATGAATCGACGCGCGTGTTACACCGAGCTTCTATTCCGGTGCTGACGTTCCGCGCGATAATGAGCGTTGATCACCCCGACAAGACACCGCCCAAATCCGTCAAGACCTGACCATGCGCTGCACCTGGGGAAAATTTCTTTCTTCGTCAAAAACCCCGGTTCTGGTTCGAAAAAGTATTTCCCTCGTCCTCGGGGTCCTTCCATGCACGCCGAAGATGCTCGCTTTCGACCCGAAGTCATGTTTGCCTTGCCGTGCTGGACTGAATCACGATATCGGCGAAATCGTGCCGACGTGGCAAAACCGAGTCCTAATTCTTTGCCATAATGCAACTTTCTAACGGTGGACAACCGTCCACTTAATGAACAAAGGAGAAAAAGAGCATGGCATCTTTAAGTCGGCAGCTCGCGCAGTGGGTCGTTGGCCTGCGCTATGAAGATCTCCCTCCCGCGGTGGTCGACCGCGCCAAGGGCGTCACGCTCCACACCCTCGCGTCCGTGCTCATCGGCTCGCAGACATCGGCGGGCAGGCAGGCCGTGAGGTTCATCACCGAAGAGGAAGCCGGCGTGCGCAAGGGCGCAACCATCATGGTGGACGGCACGGTGGCGACGAAAGGCGGCGCCGCGTTTGCCAACTCGGAAATGGCGCTGGCGGGCGGCAAATACGACACTTTCCGCATGCTCACCCATCCCAATACGAGCATCGTACCGGGCGCCTTCGTCGCCGCAGAGGTGGCGGGCGTCTCCGGCAAGGACTTCATCACCGGTACCGCGGCCGGCTACGAGGTCATGGAGCGAATGGCGGCCGACTTCATTCCGACGGTGATGTCGCGGGGCTTCCACCCCGGACCGGTGTTCGGCATCTTCGGCGCCGCCGTTGCCGCCGCGAAGATCCTGCGCATGACCGAGGCGCAGGTGAACAGCGCGATTGCGCTTTGCGCAAGCCTGGCGGGAAGCAACGTCGAAGGCATCCGGAGCGGCGGCAAAGCCCTGCGCGAGGGCGCCGCGGTGCGCAACGCGATGCTGGCGGTCGCGCTGGCGCAGCAGGGGCACGTGGGCGGCGAGACCGTCCTCGAAGGCGAGGCCGGCTTCTATCACGCCTATGCGGGCAACAATCAAGGCCGGCTCACCTACAGCTTTGTCGGCGCCACCCGGGCGAGCCTCGACACGATCACCGCCGGTCTGGGTAAGGATTGGATATTCCTCGAAACGCTCTATCGCATCTACTCGACGGCCGGCTACAACCTTGGTCACATCGCGGTGACGGCAAAGCTTTGCGAAGAGAACGACATCAAATACGAGAATGTCGACCGCATAGAGGCGGTGGTGAACTGGCTCGAGACGCAGTATCCGAGCCCGGCGTTCCCGAGCCGCAGGGAAGACGTGCCGGCGAAGCCCGGGAACACGGGTTACTTCACCGCCTACGGCGTGGTCAAGCGTGGCTTCCCCGTCGCGCGGGGCCTGGGGGCGGACCCGGCCGGCGCCGACGTCCCGCCTGAGGTGCTCGATCTCATGAAGCGCGTGACGATCATCCCGTCGCACACGATGACGCTCTTCGGCCCGCGGATCACGATCTACACCAAGAACGGCAAGAGTTACACCAGGCAGGGCACCGGGCGCGAATTCATCTGGGATTTCGACGAGGAGGCGCGCCGCATTCGCGACGCCATTCCCGTCCTGCCGATCCCACCGGCGCAGTTCGAGGCCATCATCGCAACCTGCCGCGACCTCGACCGACGCGAGCGGGCTGACGCGCTCGTTCAGTTGACACTGAAGCAGGCGTAGCGTCCCGAGTCCTTATTCGTTAGTATCAAACGGCCCGTTCGCCCTGAGCGTGTCGATGGGTTCCTGCGAACGGCGGCGTTCATGCTTCGACTGGCTCAGCACGAACGGCTCAAAATTATCCTGCGAATTAACGACTCAGGACAGCAGCGCTCCGAAGCGCACACGTCAGGTAAGCCTTCTGCCGCCGGGAGGCCTCCCTCGTCCGCTTCAGGAGCGGCCTACCCAGCCGCCGTGGACCGGATGGTGAGAGCAGACGAACTCGACAAAGGCCGGCCGGCCTTTCGCGTTTTCGTCGAACGCGCGATTCAGCGCGGGGATCACCTCCGAGGGCTCGGTCACGTCTTCGCCGCGGAAACCGACGGCCCGCGCCATCGCCGACATGCACGCCGCGGAGTGATCGGACACCTTCCACGTGTAGGGATCGTGACCCGCGCCCCAGAAGCCCGGCCCATACCCGGAGTAGCCGCCGTTGTTGATGTGGAGCGTCGTGATCCCGATGCCGTAGCGCGCCACCGCCTCGAAGTTGCCCATCATGTAGCACACGCCCGCATCGCCGGTGATGTTCACGCACTGCCTGCCGGGATACGCGAGCTTGGCCGCGACGGCGCCCGCGAGGCTGAAGCCGAGGGTCGAGACATTGCCCCAGCCCAAGTGGCCGCGCGGGATGTGAGCTTCGTAGACGGTGCTGGTCTGATCGCGGGTATTTCCCGAGTCGGCGGTGACAAACGATTTCTTCGGATCGAGCACGTTCATGAGGTCGCCGATCACCCGGTACGGGTTGATCGGTTTTTCGTTCGACTCCATGAAGGGACGGAACTTTGCCCGGAACACCTCCCGGGCGGCATGGATTTCTTCGAGGAGCTTCGGGTTCTTCCAGACGCCGCGGCCGGCCTGCTTCGAGAGCTCATCGATCAGCGCCTGCAGCGTGAGCTTCGCGTCGCCGATCACGGCAAGCTGCGTCTCGTAGCTGCGGTTGATGTCGAGCGTGTCCACCGTGCACTGCACGATCGTCTTCTTCTCCGGATCGGCGATGGCGTGGCTGAAGCGGTTGGGGAAGAGGCTGGAGCCGATGGAGAACAGAAGATCGCACTTGCGCAGGAAATGCTCGGCGAGCGAGCCGCGCACGCCCACGGACAGCGGATGGTTCTCGGGGAAGGCGCCCTTCGCTTTCAGCGTCGTGAGCACCGGTACCTGCGCGAGCTCCGCGAGCTGCAACAGCTCGCTCGTGGCATCGGCGTAGTAGACGCCTTCACCGACGTACAGGAGCGGGTCCTTCGCGGCGAGCAGCGCCTTGATCGCTGCTTTGACGTCGTCCGGGTCGGGAGCGGAGCGCCAGCCCTTCACCGGGACGTAAGGATGCTGGTCCTCGTCGTATTCGCCGAGGTCGCGCGGCACGACGAGCAGCACGGGACCGGGCCGGCCCGAGCGCAGTCGCGTGAACGCGCGGCGCATGTAGTCCGGCACCAGATCGGCGCGATCGATCTTCCCGACCCACTTGGTGACGGGCTTCAACGCTCCGGCGATGTCGAAGTGCGTGTGCCGGCTCGCGCCCTGGTCCATGCCTTCGGTGATGATGAGAACCGGCGACGAATCCTCCCACGCCTGCGCGATCGCGCCATAGGCCATCTGGATGCCCGCGGCGTTGAGGTTCGACATGACGGTGCACACGCCGATTCTCTTGCCGCAGGTCACCCGCGAGTAGCCGTCGGCGACGGCCACCGCGAAGCGCTCCTCTCCCATCATCAGGATGCGCACGCCCTCTTCGCCGAGCGCGTTGTTCACATGGTTGGTGGGATAGCAACTCACCCACGGAATGCCCTCGGCCTTGAGTATCCGCGCAACGCCATTCGCCGCCTTGATCTTCATGGAGCTTCTCCCGTCGTTTTCATCACAAATCTCCGGTTCAGTCGAAGAACGCGAACGTTCCCGCGGTTGGGTTTCGACGCCGATCATAGCGGTTTTTTGAAAGCCGCGCCGCAGGTTGTGCTATTATTCAACCTGTACTTAACTCTGTACGTGTGAGCCATGGACGTGATCTCCTATACTGCTGTGCGCGCCAAACTGGCCGAGGCCATGGACAAGGTCAACGACGACCATCGCCCGGTGATTATCACTCGTCAGCGCGGCAAACCCGCCGTGCTGATCTCGCTTGACGATTTTAATAGCTATGTGGAGACCGACTATCTGCCGGCCAGTCCTAAAAATGCTGCGCGGCTTGCCAAGGCGGTGCGTGACTTTAAAACGGGCCGCGGCCGCCAGCACAAACTCATCCGGTGAGAATAGTCTGGGCGCCGGGTGCCTGGCAGGATTATCTCTACTGGTCGCGTATCGATGTTCGCGTGCGCGACAAGATCAACACGTTGTTCGAAGACATTCAGCGCCGTCCGTTTACCGGATTGGGCAAACCTGAGCCTTTGAAGCGCAATTTGAGGGGTTTTTGGTCTCGAAGGATCACCCGCGAGCATCGCCTGGTCTACCACATCAAGGCCGGCGTGCTGCAGATCGCGCAGTGCCGTTTCCACTATTAGCATGAAGTCTTTGGCGCGCTGCTGAGCCGCGATTCGCGGGGCCTAAGTCGTCGCGCCGGCGGCAGCGCCTTGGCGAGCGAGGCCGAGACCGTGACGTGCAGCGCGGGCTTCTTCGGCGACATCGCGACTTCGATCCAGCCGCGGTGCTCCTTTCCGTCGAGAGGGACGCACACCGTGCGGCGGTAGCAACTGCCCTCCACGGCTTCCACGCCTGCGATCGCGCGCGCCGAGGAACGCGCTCACAGCGGGTCAGTCGTAGGGCGGACGGAAACTCAGTTCGAATTTCAAGACATCGACTGCCGCTGAAGCCGCCGCCGCGCCATGCATATGCCGGCGCAACTGGCTGGGCCGGAGACGATAGCGCTGCTTGAAGAGCGCGTTGAAGCGCCGCAGGCTGGCGAAGCCGCTCGCCGTTATCGGACATCACGAGCCGCCGGGCGCCCAGGGTCCGAAACTGGCGAGCGTGCATCCGCTTTTTTTGCCACGATCGCCCAGCCTAAAACAAATATGAACTCCCGTCCTTCGCAAGGAGGGGTGGCGCGAAGCGACGGGGTGGTCCTGCCGACGCGACCACCTGGCCCGTGATTACCGAAGCGTGTCAGTTCCTGGGACAGGCGGGAAAGCGCGTGCTGCTCACTTTCATCCGGCGCGACAGATGCGCTGCCCCAATCCCCCGCTGCCGCCTGTGACGATTGCTGCACAACCTTTGAGTTCCATTGGGTAATATGGCAGGTGACTAACCCAGCAGGGCACCACGCGTCTTGGTTTGTATCCGGTAAACGCTGGTACGCGCCGTAAGAAAGAGGACAGTACCATCCTCGCCCCAGGCCAGGTTGGCGGGCAGTTCCGGCAGGATAACGCGGCCCAGCAGGGTGCCGTCGTCGGCTACGCGCGCCACACGGGGCCTTCGGTAAACCCGAGCGATGGCGGGTATTTCGGGGGATGTGGATTAGCGTTCCTGGACCGACCACCCGGTCCTCATCGCCGAGCACAAAGTGCATCTGACCCGAGAGGATGACGGTGAACTGCTCCTCGTTCGGATGCTCGTGTAGTGGCGGCCCTTCACCTTCCGGCTTGGTTACAATGCCGAACTTCATGAATTCCCCGGGGACCGCGCCCGACTCGATTTTGGAATTGACTTTTGACTGCTTCTTCTCGAGTTCGTTGAGCTGATAGAACGGCATGAATCGCTCCTTGAGGTTGGTGGTCAAATCGACCGACATCGATCGAGAATCCTGCAACAGTCTACCTCCAACTTTCCGGCTGCTACCAATGTCCTTGAAATCTTGTAACATGTAACTGCACTGAGGAAACGCCATGCGCATACACAACCCGCCCCATCCTGGGGAAATCATCAAGTCTCTTTGCCTTGAGCCGCTTGATCTTTCGGTGACCGAAGCAGCGAAGGCGCTCGGCGTAAGTTCCCAGCAGGCCCGCTGGAACATGCGGGTGACCCACTCAACGCGCCGGGTCGGACCCGCGCAACGCATTGAATGCCCCGATGTGCTGGCCAAAGGGTACGTGACCGCGGTCGGGTATCCGCGACTATCAGTGGAGGAGACACTCATGGCAAGACTGACATCCATCACCGGCAAGAGCCAGGTGCCCGCGGAGCACCACCCGATCGTGGACGCCATCGTCGAGAGCCGCGGGTCGGTGCACGGGCCATTCACGATGCTCCTCCATTGCCCGCCGCTCGCCGGCCGCTTGGCGCCATTGGGCGCCTACGTGCGCTTCGAGGGCAAGCTCGACAAGCGCGTGCGCGTGCTCGCCGCGATGACCGTCGCGCGGGAATTCGACGCGGTTTACGTGTGGGGCGCCCAGACGGGCGCGGCCCGCCGCCAAGGCGTTCCGGAGGCGACCATCGCCGCGATCCGCGAGAAACACTCGCGCGGCATCCCGGCGCACGACGCGCAGATCGTGGAGTTTACGCGGGATCTCATCCGCAAGCACCGGGTCGATGCCGCGAGCATGAAGGCGCTACAGCAGCGCTTCGGCGACGAGCAATTCGTCGAGCTGACCGGAACGATCGGCTACTATAGCATGCTGGCGATGACGGTGAACGCCTGCGAGCTGGAGGCCGGTGCGGGGGCAGAGGTGTTGCAGGGGTAGCCATCTCAAAAACTATGTCATTCCCGAGAAATCGGGAATCCATTCTGCATATCATCTCGCGTTAACCGTCTTATGGATTCCCGTCTACACGGGAATGACACGGGGCGTCATTGCGCGGTAACGCATTCTTGAAACCGATTTTAGCTTTACTGTGTCATGCCCGCGGAGGCGGGCATCCAATGTGCCGACAGCAATTAGATTCCCGACTACTGGGGAATGACACAGTAGGTCTGGTAACCAATAGGAGGAAGCCATGCTGATAGTCGATTCGCAGGTCCACATCTGGCAGAACGGCAAGATGAGCGCCCACCATCGCCAGATTCCAACCTATTCGGTCGAAGATGCGCTGGCCGAGATGGCCTCGGCCGGGGTCGATTGTGCGGTGATCCATCCGCCCAGCGCGCTCGGTGAGGCAGTCAACGTTTACGCCGTCGAGGCGGCGCGCCGGCACCCGGACAAATTCTGCATCCTCGGGCATTTCGACCTCGAAAGCCCCGATCGCGAGAACATCGTCGCCCATTGGCGCGAACGGCCGGGCATGCTCGGGTTTCGGTTCACCTTCAACCAGCCGCATCAGAAAGCCTGGTGGACCGATGGCTCGCTCGACTGGTTCGGGGCCGCATGCGAGAAGGCGGGACTGCCCATAGGGCTCCTGGCAACCGGCGGGCACATGGCAACGCTGGCGAAGATTGCGGGGCGGCATCCTCGTTTGAAGCTGCACATTGATCACCTCGGACGCGGCGGCGGTGGCAGCGGCGTAAAGGACGACGCGGCCTTTGCCGACCTCAGGGACATGCTGGCGCTCGCAAAATTCCCCAATATCGGAGTCAAGATGTCGGGCGCTCCGAGCTATTCGAGCCAGCCCTATCCGTACAAGAACATCCACGGCTATTTGCGCCAGATCTTCGAGGCGTTCGGGCCCGAGCGCTCGTTCTGGGGCACCGACATCACCCGTATGCCGTGTTCGTACCGGCAATGCGTGACGATGTTCACCGAGGAGCTTCCGTGGCTGAAGGGCCGCGACCTCGAGCGCGTGATGGGTGGGGCCGTTGTGGACTGGCTCGGGTGGAAGCGCCCCGCCGCCGCGTGATTTATCCTTAGTACGACATTTGAACCGCCAAGGACGCGACGGACGCAAAGGAGATCAATAGCAAGGTCGAATCAGAGGAGAACACCCATCGGGTGTTCTTTTCGATAATGGTTTTTCCTTTGTTTTCCTTTGGGCGCGTCCTTGGCGGTGAACAGCTTTTTTAGCGACTCTTCTGGAGGTGACACAATGGACTTGGGACTCAAAGGAAAACACGCGATCGTGACCGGCGGCAGCCAAGGCATCGGGAAAGCCATTGCGCGGGAGCTCGCCCGCGAAGGGGCGGACGTGGCGATCGTTGCGAGGAGAAAAGAGCAGCTCGAAGCGACAGCGCGGGAACTGGGCGCCGAAACAGGACGGCGCATCATCCCGCTGGTGGCGGATGTCACCAGCCGAGAGCACGTTGAGGGGATGGTCGCCCAGGCCGCCGCGCAATTGGGCGGGCTGCATATTCTGGTCAACAGCGGCTCTTCGCCGGGCGGCTCCACCGGCGCCACCGGCCCCATCGAAACGGTGGTCGACGAGCATCTCCTGCACGACTTCAACACTAAGTACATGGGGGCGTTGCGTTGCGCCCGTGCTGCCATCCCCCACCTGAAGGAGCAGGGGTGGGGCCGCATCATCAAC
>MERG01000302.1:0-5873 GCA_001771985.1 Betaproteobacteria bacterium RIFCSPLOWO2_12_FULL_62_13
CACCCCCGGCGGCCGCAACCGCGTAATTCATTCCGATCTCGGCAAAGGAGAAACGGTGGTCGAAGTCACCGACGCGAGCGGGCGCAATCGTTATGACGACATCGATCTCGTAGCGGAAGCGCATTCGACCGAGCGTTACCGCGTGCTGGAGGACGACCCGCTGTCGGCGACCGCGGAAGTTACCTGGAGCTGGTGGTTCGAGCGCAAGGACTGGCGCATCCGCACCGAGTGCCGCACCTTGATGTCGTGCACCAGGAGCGATTTTGTCGTGAGCGCGTCGCTTGAGGCGTATGAAGGCGACAAACAGGTGTTCACGCGAAACTTCGAGGAGAGAATTCCGCGCAACGGGAACTAGGGGCTATAGAAGCACCGCCGACTGTCGACCTTATCCAAGCTTGGAACGCCGTCGCAGCGATAAGCGTCGCTCGCGGGCCGGCAAGTCCGTGAAGGCGAGAATCCATGCCGCAAGCTCGTCGTCGCTGCAGTAGAGGTAAGGGGTGGGCACGTGAAGCACCTTGGCGAGACGCTCGGCAGTGTGGAATTCTGGCGTGTGTTTACCCCGTTCGTATTGGTTGATGCGAGCGCTTGCCGAGAACTCGTCAATTCCGGCCAGTATCCCGAGCTTCTTCTGGGAAATACCGGCGCGCAGACGCGCCTCCCTTAACCGCATTGCCACCGTTGAGCGGCCTTTCATCCTAGCCTTACTTGTTGTGCAAGGCTAAGACTTTCTTAGTTTTGGCCTTGACGTGATACTAAGGATTTCTTAGTATCGGCCGGAAACACTGCATTAATTCTTTAGCGTCCCCATCAGGGATGGTGAAACCCCTCGCCCCCGGATCGGAGTCCGGGGCAGGCTCCAGGCGAAGCAAGTTACGGCGAAATGTGAGCGCAGCGAACACCAGTATTCCTTCCCCTTTGACGGGGGAAGGTCAGGATGGGGGTGACAACGCCAGCGAGATGCGTGCAAACGGATTCACCCCCACCTTAATCCTCCCCCATCAAGGGGGAGGAGAAGTTTTCTTGTCGGCTTCCAGCCGACGAAAATCCGAACCGCTCGCCTTGCAGATGAGGGTTCTTTAGTTACTATCGGTTGCGGTTTGTGCTAACCCCTAGTAGCATATGGGCAAAATCAAATCGTTGCCCACTGGACATTGATAGGTGATGCAGGACCCAAGGTCGCCTGCGAGGGCCCCATCATCGTGGAGTGTGAATGGTGGCCGAGAACAGGACGTGAAAGAACGCCAGTGCCATTTGTAGACATCGACGGCATCAAGACGCACTACCAACTCCTCGGCGGCGGACCGCCCCTGCTGCTGCTCGAACCCGTTGGTATTGATGCCACGATGTCACGACAATCGCCGAACCGCGTGTGGCGCGGTTTCCAGCCATTGGACGCGTTGGCGCGCGATTTTCGCCTGATCGCCTACGACCAACGCGAATCGGGGCAATCCGGCGGGCGCATCGAACCATTGACCTGGGAGCTGGTGGCGCGCCACGCCAAAGGACTCTTGGATTACCTCGAGGTCGAAGCGGCCTTGTTGTTGGGCGCCTGCGTGGGATGCGCAACTGCCCTCGCAATCGCGGCGCATTTCCCGGAACGCTGCCGCGCGCTGTTCCTGCACTGGCCGGTCGGCGGATTCCGGTGGATGAAGGAAGGGCGAGAAAACTTCGAACGCCATATCGCATACACCCGCGAATGGGGTCTCGCTGGGGTCGTCGAGCGCGCCAGGAGATCATCCGATTTCTGGAGCGACCCGGAAGCCGGCCCTTGGGCCTCGGTGATTGGCTCCGACCCGGAGTTTGCCGAGTCGTATGCGCCTCAGAATCAGCAGGATTATCTCGACATCGTCAACCAGAGCCGCGACAATCTTTTCTGCGATGCCATGCCCTCAGGGGCGAGCTGCGAACAGCTTATGACGATAAGCGTGCCTGCCTCCATAATGGCCGGCAATGATGCGTGGCACGCGACCTCTGCGGCGCACATTTTGCGCGAACTCATGCCCGAAGCGAAACTCTCACCCTTGATGCCCCGGCAACAGAATGCGATGACGATTGTGAAGTGGATCTATGAGTCTGCGGCGGCCTGCGGCGCAGCACGGTCTTCGATCGCGGCCTAAGGAAAATTCTCCCGATGCCCGTCAGCGTCAAGAGTTGGTGGAAGATCAACATTTTTGCGGAACACAAAACCAATGGTAGTGCACATTGACAACGCGGATCTCAACGATTCCAAGAATCCGCCTGCGCAGGCCCTCCGTGCGGCGGCGCTCCCGCACGAGCCGGATCAAGACAAACATCTGACCCGCTCTCGCACTGAGATTCTCAATATCCTTGATGGCGTGAGGGCGCAGGGCGAGGCCGTCTCCGTCTACATCGGACTCGAGGAAAACTTTCGCGTAAGCTCCATTTTGCGGGCTGACCGGGACCGTGGATCGATCGTATTCGACCATGCGCTGGACCCCTATAAAAACCGGCCCGCGTTGCTGGAAAAAGCCATCCTTATGTTCGAGTGCGGCTATCAAGGCGCCAGAATTCGGTTCCAGAGCATCGAAGCGTCCGAGGCATTCTCGGAAGGTCGGCCAGCCTTCAGAATCCCAATCCCTGAGTTCGTTTGGTGGTTTCAATCTCACAGGCCACCGCAACACGCAATGGATCCTGATTCGCTCAAGATCGATCTCACTTTAGACGGTACTCAGAACGCGGAGGCTGAAGTGGTGGATGTCACTCCGAATGGCCTCGCGGTGATTAACTGTGCGGCAGATGCCCGACTTGCGGCAGGGCAAGTCCTGAAAAACTGCGCGATCACCCTGCCGGGCGTGGGACGAATTGTCTTCGACTTGCAGGTCAAGTACGCGAATCCGTGGCCGACTGGCCAGGGCCGACCCGTCAAACGCATCGGATGTGAGCTCGTCGGTCTGTCCTCGGATCTGCAGCAGCTCATCAAGCACTACGTTATCGGGCTGCGGCCGACCGGAACAAAAGCCTAATTTCGGCTCAGGGTGCCGCCGATATTCAAGCGAGGGAGGCCGGGCGATGACGAAACCCAATTCTGCGCCGGCGGCCGGCGGGCCGAAAGAAATTCCTGTCGCAAAACGCGCTCACGTAGGAGATGATGTGCGTGCGGCACCGGGCCTGGAGACACAGTCCGGCCCGTCATGGCCTTCTCCACCGCATTTCACCCCGGATCCCTTTTCGGCGCAGGCATCTGCGGAACCCTGCGTGCTGGTCTTTGAGGACGGCACCAAGACGACCGGCACATTGGCCGAATTTGCTCCAAACAACCAACTCTGCCGCGTCATACCGCAAGGTGCCCCCGTGCCGCGGAATATCGCTTTCGAGGAGCTGCGATCGCTCCGGTTGACCAACCCGCTTGCCATTCGGCGTCCGCAAATGCGCCTGAACACCCTCGTGCCGGCTTCGCTGTCTCAGGACTATGTCGTCGAGTTCCACGATGGAACAACCCTCAAGGGCAAGACCGTGGGGTTCGTCGCCAATGATGCGGGGCTATACCTCTTCGATGCGCTCAGCGATGACAGCGTTGAGCGCTCTTTTTTCCCGCCCTGCGCCGTCCGCACCCATCAGATCGGTGAGCCGTTGGGGGAAGTACTGATAAAGAGCGAATCTGCGTCACGCCAGGACATCGAATCCGCGCTGGAACGCCAGAGAACGCTCCGCAGGCAACGCCTTGGCGACTTCCTGGCCGAACACAAGATGGTGCGGCGCGAGGAGCTGGCAGAGGCGCTGAAACGGCAGGAGTCGATGCCGGTTCTGAAGCTGGGCGAAGCGCTGCTGGAACTCGAATTCATCACCGATCAGGAGTTGCACGAAGCGCTTGCACGGCAGAAGGCGAACCGGAAGCTGCCGCTCGGCGAGGTTCTGCTTAACATGGGCATAATCGATCAGAACATGCTGAATTGCGCGTTGGCGACGAAACTTGGAATCCCCTTTGTCGATCTGTCCAAGTTCAAGGTTGATCCCAACGCAGCCAAGCTGGTCGAAGCGGAGTTCGCTCGAACGCATCACGTAATGCCTCTCTACGTCGATCGGGGCGCGCTCGTCGTTGCGATGGAGAACCCGCTTGCCGTAAACGACGTCGAAGCACTGCGCTTCAAAGCACAGACGACAGTGATTCCGGTGATGGCCCTTCGCGAGTCGATCATGACTGCGATCGACAACTGCTACGATGAGGCGGGCAATATTCGGCTGCCGGAATACGACGCCGATTTTGTCGGTTTCGACAAGGACGACTACGCATTCCACCGCGCTGCGGGTGAAGCGACCGCCGAGGATTTAGGTTTCAAGCCAATTACCGAGAGTTTCCAGCCCGAGGTCGTGGAGGAACAGATCGCGGGACCTGCTGACGCCGCAGTGCGGCTGATAAACAAGATCCTTCTCGACGCCCACCAGGAGGGCGCGTCCGACATCCATATCGAATGCCTCCCGGAGCAGGAGAATTCGTGCGTGCGGTTGCGCAAGGACGGCGTGCTGCGCGATCACCTGCAGATTCCCTGGGACTTGCGGAATGCCGTGATCTCGCGCGTGAAGAGCATGGCTAACCTCGATATTGTCGAGCGACACCGGCCGCAGGACGGCAAGCTCGATTTCCAGCCGCCAGAGGCCGCGAAAATCGAGTTGCGTGTGGCCACCATTCCCACCGCGAATGGGCTCGAAGACGTGGTGATGCGGCCCTTCGCCGGTGCGCGGCCCCGCTCGCTCGACGAAATCGGGATGAGCGTGTCCTCGCGTGAACAACTGACGCAATTGGCGGCAAAGCGGAGTGGGTTGATTCTCGTGTGCGGCCCCACGCGATCGGGGACGACCACCACGCTGCATTCGCTGCTTGGCCACATCAACACCCGCGAGCGCAAAATCTGGACCGCCGAAGACCCTATCGAGATCACCCAGCCGGGTCTGCGGCAGGTGCAAGTGAATGCCAAGATCGGCTGGACGTTTGCCGCGGCAATGCGCGCCTTCCTGCGCGCTGACCCGGATATCATCATGGTAGGCGAGATGAACGACTTCGAAACCGCGAGAATCAGCGTCGAGGCGGCGTTCAAAGGTCACTTGGTTCTGTCCACCCTGCACACCGACGGCGCCGCTGAGAGCGTGGTACGGCTGCTGGACATGGGCCTGGACCCATGTCATGTTTCCGGCGCGTTGATTGGGGTGCTGTCGCAACGTCTCGCGCGCAAGCTTTGCGAGCGCTGTGCCGAGGCATATGTTGCGAACGAGGAGGAAATCGCCCTGCTCGCTGCCGGATACTGCGGCAACCTCAAGACCGAGGTGTCACGCGTAACGGAGGAGTGGGCAGGACGGTATGGTGGCAGTGATCGCCGCGTCACGCTGCGGGGCGCCCGCGGGTGTGCGCAATGCGGAAAGTCCGGCTACGACGGCCGAACCGCCCTGCATGAGCTGCTGGTCGTTACAGGTCCGATGCGCCGCCTGATCCAACGCCGCGCTTCGGCCGAGGAGCTGAGGCGCGCCGCAATGGGCTTCATGCGAACGCTGAAGCAGGATGGCATAGACAAGGTGCTGCGGGGGATCACCGATCTCAAGCAGGTATACGCGGCTTGCAGTTGACCGCGACTCGCGTTGTGGATTCGACCACGAAACACGAAGGAAAGTCCCATGCTTGAACGATTTCAGGGAAAAGATGGCCGCCCCGCGCTCATGGCCGCGCTGCGCCGCCAGTTCTTGGTCGATGGAAGCACAGAGATCGCCGAGAAGATCGCGTCGGTAATACAGCTAACAGAATATCATGAGGGTGAAGCAATTTTCAGCCAGGGAGAGAGAGGGGGCGATTTGTGCCTTATCCTTTCCGGCAAGGTTTCCATTCGCGTGGACCAGCAGGAAGTCGCAATCGTTAATGCGGGAAT
>MERG01000302.1:5884-10052 GCA_001771985.1 Betaproteobacteria bacterium RIFCSPLOWO2_12_FULL_62_13
AGCAGGAAGTCGCAATCGTTAATGCGGGAATGCACGTGGGAGAAATTGGCATGTTAGAGCCGTTTAAGGGCCGCTCGGCCTCCGTCGTTGCGATAGACACAGTCGTCGCGGGATACATAACCCAAACAAGATTCTTCGAACTGGCGAAATCGCATCCCGATCTCTGGCGCCGTCTGGCCTTGGAACTTGCTCATCGGCTCGTGAAATCGCAAACCAAGGGTTAGCAAAAGGCCGATCAGTTCCAGGCATTGCATCTGCGCACTGCCCGCGTAGCGCATAAAGTATCCGCCATCCACCGGCAGCTTCTGGCCGATCCGCCACCTGCGGCGAGCGGTCTGCTGCGGCGTATATCTGGACGGCCCGTGCTTCTACGACAAACGCCGATGTGCAAGAGAAGTTACGGTTTGGCGTTGGGTATTGACCCAACTGGCCCAGGCGCCGCCGGTGAACCGCCACCGGCCATCGGTGGATGTGCTTTTCCGTTCCGTCGCCAACAACGCCGGCAAGAATGCGGTCGGCGTCATTCTCACCGGCATGGGCAAGGACGGGGCCGCCGGCATGTTGGAGATGAAACATGCCGGCGCTCATAACCTCGCACAGGACGAGGCTACATGCATTGTGTTCGGAATGCCGAAGGAAGCGATTGCGCTCGGCGCGGTGGACGAAGTAGTGCCGCTGCAAGAGATGGCGGCGGGCGTGCTTGCTTGCGCAGGATCCATGGGTGCGCGCATAGTCCGCGTGTAGCCTCGCGTCGCTTCCGGTTTCGTTGCCTTGCCGAAACCCGAATTGCGGGGATCTTCAGGCAAGGGAACAGGTGCAAGCTTCGCGATGATCGGTCGCACCCTCGCGCATAAGAATGTGAGCACGACGGCGATTTATGCCCGCCTCAATCTGGACCCGGTCAGGGAGGCGATGCAGAAGAAATCACGCAAGACGGCCAAGGCTGATATCGAGCTTGCCCGCAGCCGGTTCAGGGCATTGCTTCAGGAGAGAAAGCAACGATGAGCGAAAAGCTGAAGATCACACGCGGCAGCGGCAACGTGTTTTTGGACATTGGATTCAGCAAAGCTGAGGCCGAGAACCTGAAGCTGCGCTCCGAGCTGATGATGCGTGTCGAAGATTTCTACCGCAAGAGCGGCATGACCCAGGTTCAGGCTGCGCATTGCCGGCTCTGCATGCTCGACTCTCCGTGCTATCCAACTGCACGGCAGCATGCACAGCCAACCTCAGCCAGTCACCCCTGTGCGCGCCACGCCCATCTCGACGACGTCGATGACGGGCATGGCAAAACGGTGGGTTGAATTAGATCAGTGGGTCACTTCCGGTGAGCAGACGTGGGTCAGTTCCTGTGAGCGCCAAGGCCCTTGCGACGCCTGCCACCGACCGTTTTGAAAACGCCTGAATGCTGCCACGACGCACCTCCAGTGTGCTGAAAGTGTGTCGAACGGGCTTTACGGTGAGGGCACCAAAGGCGTAACGTTTTGAAATCTCTGGCGCCCCGGAGCGGATGAAGGTGGGCACTGGAAGGAGGTTATTCCGGTGTCGTGAACGACTGGAGACCCAATCCGGTCCTTCGTTTTCCCGATCGATCAGTCGGCTAAGCGTCTCCAGGCGCTCCCGGACGCGGGGTGGTACGAGTACGAGCCACAGACCCAGCCGGCACCGGTATGACTGCCGCGATCAGCCGCTGGTCTGTGGGTTTTCGCTTTCAGAGGGATTTGAACCGCTGGCCCTTCGTCCCGCCATCCGGAACAATCCCTCCAACGTCGCTTCGTTTGACAGAAGGAATTTGAGCACATTCACTTTGTTGAAGTCACAGGTTTCGAGAACACTGGCCAAGACCAAATACTCCTTCAACGATCGCTCCGTGTAACAACCGTCGGTGTTACGACGATATTTCGCAAATCTCTTGATTGCGTGTTCCGCATTGTTGTTGTTCCAGGGCACGCCATCGTAGTCCAGAAACGTGAACATCTTTGGCCAATATTTGATGAAGCGATCCCGGTATTTATCAACGAGATCGGAGTCGGGCTTCAACGCGTGAATCGATTTGAGACACTGTTCCACGTCCCGTTTGTGCTTTGCCAAATGGCGCTTCTTCAAGCCAAAACGATCGATGGTTTCTATGATGGGCCGCAGCAGCGTGCCAAAGTCTTGAGCGAAGTGTTTGAATTGCACATTGAAGGGATTATGAACCAGATCCTCGTCCAGATCTCGGACCAAGTGAACGAGGCACTTTTGCTGCGGACACGGCATGGAGTCGTATCCCGTAAAGAAGTCTGAGACCAATATGCCCGAAAATCCGTCGAGCATCTCCATTAAGAATGACGCTTCACGAGACGACCGGTAAAAAAAGTGCACCATATCCATGGTGGTCACGACCCACACATATCCAGCCTGGCTGCGTAGGTTGACCGCTGTTTCGTCGATGTGAATGAGCGAGCTTTTGACGATAGAGCGGAGCAGTTCTTCGTCGAGCGACGCATAACGTGCCGTGACGTATTGCTTGAACCGATATAGTTGGGTATGGGGAAAAGATAAGTCGACCAAATCCTTCAAACTTTTCTGGACTTTGAGCATGTTCAAACCGGAGACGACATTGAAGTAGACGCACCAACTCATCAGACCATGACCGTAGGTTTGTCTTGTTGAGAATCGCGGTTGAGCCTTGACGATCTTCCCGCAGGTAGAACATATGTAGCTCCAGCATCGGTAGCACGTTACCGACCGTTTTACGCCTGATTTTGTGAATTTTAGATCTAGCAAATTTCGGCGTTCGCAGGTTGTCTGTCGAATATTTTTCGCTCTACATTCAGGACATCTATTGCAGACGATATCAACGAATCTGCTGGGTCGCACACTGCGGCGCTTTCCTTTGAGATCATGGCTGGCCATCTTACGAAAATACTTATGCGTCTTCACGAAGACCTTTTCCCGCTGATAGTCGAAATACCCGCATTTGTTGATGTGGTACAGGTCTTGAAGCGCGTAGTCTTTTGGAGCAAACATCCGCCATCTTGCGCGAACTTTGTGGACATCCTCTGTGCGTTTAATCTTGGCTCCGTTCTCCTCCGCTAAGGCTGTTGAGCCCACATTCTGGGTGATAAACTCGGTCACTTTTCTAAGTGCTGAGCAATCGGTCCTGTTGTAGTCGACAAGCCTTTTTTTCAGATCAGGACCGTCTCCCCCTTCCCATTCGTTCCGCCAGATGATACTTTCAAGGCCTGTAGCGCCAGACTCTGGCCAGTCGCAACCGAGGTGCGTGCCAAGATCTTTCAGGCTGTTTGAAAACGTCGGAAAATAGACATGGGGATATATAAGCGAAAGAACGTTGACTGACCTCTCGAGGATGGCATTAAACTGCTGTTGAGCGCCGTCTGGCAAACCTGCGGCGACACGCTTCATCGCGGCGGCGTCATAATCACCGAAGTGGAAAACACATAAGCCGGGAAGCGGCGAAATGGCTTCCGCAAACTGAAGAAAGGCGGTGGCCTGGTCCGATTCCGTGTCTGCCCAGAATGAGTGGAACGTTTCGCGCTCTTCGGTCACGATCAACGCTCCAATGAGGTAGTAGAAGCCACGGTCCGGCAGTCCCTCGATGTCCAAATAAACTCGGCTCTTACATTCCGGCAGCTCAGGCGTACCGTGGATATAGACGGTATTCTCCCGAATGGCGAGCGCCTGCAAAGCGAAATGGTGCGGCTTGGCGGGATTCCTTGCTCGCTTGGGCGTTCGTCGCGGCCTGAAAGTGTAGGAGAGTTGGGTGACGGTAAAGATGCCTTTGGTACGGATCCGGGCACGCTCCTTCTCGGACATTCCTGATAACAAGCTGAGGTCGTCGCTCTCCTTCGCCTTTTGGCGGCATCGGTCTCGAAACTCACATTCTGTGCAGTGCCGGTTCAGTAGAGGCTCGGGAGGCGAAGGGCTGGACAGCAGGGAGGCGATTTTTTCGATGCGCTTTCGCACTTCGCTAGTAAGGGCCGAGGTTCTCGTCCTTAGGGTGGCGCTGTTGTCGCCATGAATGATCTTTCCGGTGCCGATCTCGCGTCCCAGCGATGTCGAAAGCACAAAAACATCGAATCCCAGCAGCAGTTTGTCGTCATTGCCAATTTTGTTGGTGAAGACGAAGCGAATTGGAATGAACTCAGCCGGTTTACCCTGCTTCTCT
>MERG01000303.1 GCA_001771985.1 Betaproteobacteria bacterium RIFCSPLOWO2_12_FULL_62_13
CTTCCGCAGCCTCTCGGGCCTGGACTTTACCATCGTGATGTACAAGGGCGGAATGCCGGCGTTGATCGACGTCATGGGAGGCCAGACGCATCTGACGATCGGGTCAATCGTCCAGTCGCTTACCCATATCCGCGCGGGGCGGGTCAAAGCGCTCGCCACCGGAGGTGCAAGACGCGCGGCGACTCTGCCGGACCTGCCGACGATCGCCGAGGCCGGAGTGCCGGGCTACGACGCAAGCAACTGGTGGAGTATCGCAGCGCCGGCAGGCACGCCTCCGGCCGTCATCGCGAAGCTCAACTCCGAGATCGCGACGCTCCTCCGGCTGCCGGCGACCCAGACGCGGTTCAGAAACGACGGCGCCGAGGTGGACATCAAGACGCCCGCGGAACTTCGCAAGATGATCTCCACCGACATAGCCAAATGGACCAAGGTCGCGAAAGAAGCCGGGATGCGCTCCGAGTAGACGCCGTCGAATTTCTGTGCACGGATATGTCAGACTACCTCACGGGCCAGGGCCTGAGAGTCGACGGTGGCTGAACCCTCTGGTACAGGCGCGAACTACGATCGCATGAATGGTGTGATCGGCTCGTATACATAGCCGCCGCTGCCGGCCACGACGCTCCCGGCGGTTTCCGCATCGAGCACGATTACCGCCCGATATGGCGTGGTCATTTGCAGGCCGGCTGCTTTCAGCCAGAGAGGCGACACCCCTCTGCGCAATTCCTGATGCGGCGTGAGGCTGTCGATTACGAGAACGTGCTGTCCTTTTCCGATCTCCGGAGCGCGCTCCGCTCCCTCGAACAGGTTACGGGTCCACAGTGCATAGGCACGATGGAAGCGAACGCTTTGGCTGCCCCCGCCCCCTATGCCTTGATAAGCGGGACTCTGGTACACATCGGCCGATTCAACGGAGTACATTGCCAGGTACCGTGAAGGCCTTTGCCCGATCGCCTTGAAACGCTGCGCGCTATGTATACCGGGCACACTCAACAGCCTGTGCAGGTAACCCGCATACCAGTCGTGCCACGCCGGTTCCGTGGCCGGGTCGGTATAGATATGGTCGACCATGTATATCACAGCTTGCTTCCCTCGGCTCCCCGCTAATCCGGACGGACGCCGGTTTCCTTTATCAGCTTCGCATACTTGGCGATCTCCGAGTTGATCAGCGCGCCGAATTCCGCCGGCGTGCCACCCATCACCGTCGCCCCGGTACCCGTCAAGCGCTCTTTCACCTCCGCCAGTTGCAGGGTGCCGGCGATTTCCCGGTTGAGGCGGTTGACGATTGCCAAAGGCGTCGCCTTGGGCACGACCACGCCCTGCCAGACTACGCTCTCGTATCCCACAATGGTCTCGCCGACCGCCGGCACATCGGGCAGAACCGGTAAGCGGCGCGCGGTGGTGACGCCGAGCGCCTTCAGCCTGCCCGCCTTGACGTAAGGCACCACGCTGATCGCCGTTCCCGAGTACGTCTGCACCTGTCCGCCGAGAAGATCGTTTATCGCTGGACCGCCACCCTTGTAAGGCACATGCACCATGTCTACCTTTGCCATGATCTTGAAGAGCTCCATTGCCAAGTGCGAGGAGCCACCGGTGCCCGACGAAGCAAACGTGATCTGCCCGGGCTTGGCTCTTGCGAGCTGCACCAGTTCTTTCACCGAGTTGGCAGGCAGTGACGGGTGCGCGGCCAGAAGCAGCGGAATCGAAGTGAGTTGGATCACCGGCGCGAAGTCGCGGAGCGAATCATACGGCAGGTTACGGTAAAGACTGGGATTCACCGCGAGGCTTGCCTGCAGCGACATCAGAATGGTATAGCCATCCGGCGGCGCCTTCGCCCCGAGCTCAGTGCCGATGATCGCATTGGCCCCGCCGCGGTTGTCGATGACCACCTGCTGGCCCAGCCGCTCGGAAAGTCTCTGGCCGATGAGGCGCGCGACAATATCGGTGCCGCCCCCGGGCGGGAACGGCACGATGAAGCGGATCGGTCTCGTGGGGTAGCCCGGCGCCGGCGGCTGCGCCCCCGCGACACTCGCGAACACCGACATCGTTACCGATGCGACGACGAGTACTCTTGACAACATAACAGCCCTCCCCTGGTTCACAACGCGCTTCACGCCACGGCCCATTATCGCGCGTCGCCTGGTGCCGTTCCAAGTTTATTCTCCGAATTCGAATGGCCCGACTGTAGGGCGAGAAAGCGCCGCGCGTCCCGCCGGTCGGCGCAACGATTCAGGCCGGCACGCTGAGCGGCAGATCCTGCGCAGTCGATCGTTGACGTTTCGCGCAAGCTGGCCTAACCTAACCTATATTTGATTCCGCTGCCCCTCGAAACTGCGCGACAAACAGCGCCGGCCGCGCGTCGGTACGCCTCGAGAGGCAGCACGGGAATCGATTAGCCAAGGGGAGGGGGAGCCATGCGTTCTGCGCTTTGGACAACGGTTATCGTGACGGCGCTCCTCGGTGCAGAATGCGGTGCGCACCGGCCGCGTGCGGATACTTGGCGTGTCCATACCCTCGACAGCGTTCCCCGATGCGCCGATCATCACCACGGACGTTCCCGGCTACGATAACGTTTCGTGGTTCGGCATGTTCGCGCCCCGCGGCACTTCCAGGGACGTGGTTACGCGGATACGCGACGATGTCGCGGCGGTGCTTAAGCTCCCGGACGTGAAACGGCGGCTGCTCGACATCGGCGGCGAGCCGGGCGGCACGACCCCGGAAGAATGCGCCGCGCGCGTCCGCAACGAGATCGCGAAGTGGCAAAAAGTGGCCAAAGCGGCCGGCATCAAACCGCAGTAATCACGGCAAGTTCGTAAGCCGCCGATGGACGCCGATGGCCGCCGATTAGACAAGTGATTTAGTAATTCAGTGACTAGGTGATTGATTGATGAGCGGCCGGGCGCTTTACCCAGTCACTCAATCACTTAATCACTCAATCACTTGAGTCCCATCGCATCTGCGTTTATCTGCGGCTAATCTTTCTTGAATGCGTTACATCCTCTACATCGCGAGGCTACCGCGGGATCACCGGTACCACCAGCCGCGACGGCTTGCGTCCGCCCTCGTGGACCGTGTTCGTCGCCTTCGCCCGGATCGTCACGTGCGGCCTGCCGTTGGCTGCGATGATCGAATCGGCGTTGGCGATTTCCAGACGAATGCGATGCCCCGGCTTGAACACGTTGCAGGTCGGCCAGATCTCGATCGGCAGCTCGTACACCGTGCCCGGTTCCATCGGCTCGGCTTCCAGATGCGGATGGTACGGTTTGGCGGGTGTTGAGCGCGCGGGATCGATCTTGCGATGCGATGACCGCAGCCAGCCCTTGCAGAGTTCGCGCACCTTACCATCCGGCGCTTCATCCCCCACGCCCGCCAGCCAGTCGATATCGGGCGCAGACGAACTCGCCTGGAGGTAGAGGGCGAGCGGGCCGGTCAGCTCCATTTCCTTCGCCATCGGTTCCGAACGGTAGGTGAGGCGCGGCTCGCCATGGAATGCCTCGCGGCTGGCCGGGTCGAATTCGACGCGTCTTGTCTGCTCGCCGCCTGCCGCCTCCGCGAGCGTCCCCTCCCGGCTGTTCGGCGCGCCGCCGAGATAAAACTCGCGCCATTGCGTGCGCTTGAGCGGCCACTCGTGCTCGGAGCGCCACGCGTTCTCGCCCTGAATGTAGAGCTGGATGGGCGGGCCTTCCATGACCCGGGTGTCCATGCCCTTCAGCCAGTGGTCGTACCAGCGCAGCATTTCATAGTGATAGCCCGCCCAGGGACGCAGCGGCCAGGGCCGCGGGCCGATCATCATGCGCTTCGGGATCCCCTCGGTGCCGTTGTAGCCGCCGAACGCGCCTTTGAGGTGCAACTCGTTCATGTACCACCCGCAGCCGAAGTAGGCCGGAATCTTCACCTTGGAGAGCCACGGCCAGGCCGAACGTTCCTGGTAGAACGGCCCGTCGAAGGGATACTTCTGGCTGTACATGATCTCGAGCTTCTGCTTGAGACCCTCGGTGTTCGGATTGCGGCCGGAAGTCATGTTGAGATTCATGACAAAGGCGGTCCAGTGCGTCGTGAAGCTGGTCGCGATCCCGCCGTGGAAGCAGGCATCCCGGTAGAAGTCGCACGAGGCATCGTAGGGAAAGATCGCCTTCAGGTGCGGCGGCCGCTGCTCGGCCGCGAAGAGCTGGGTGCGGCCAAAATAGGAGATGCCGCTCATGCCGACGTTGCCGTCGCACCAAGGTTGGTCGGCGACCCATTCGATGATGTCGTGGAGATCCTGCCGCTCCTGGGGCCCGAAAAGGTCGTAAACACCCTCGGAATCGTTGCAGCCGCGCACGTCGACGATGACGTGGGCATAGCCTCGGGGCACCCAGAACTCCGAGATCCCGGCTTCGTTCTGCCCGAGAGGCACGACGCTCCTCTGGAGCTGCCGGGTGTAGACGGAGGTCGAAACCAGGGCCGGAAACTTCATTCCCGAAGCCGAGGGCCGAAGAACGTCGGCGGCAAGCCTGATCCCGTCGCGCATCGGGACGCGGGCCTCATGGTCGGCAAAGGTGGCGTAACGCGGCTCGGATCGCTCCGGCGGCCGCGGCGGCTCGTTGAAAGGGTATTGCGGCGAAACCAGGGGATCGATGCAGCGTATGCGGTTGGCGTCTATGCTCATACTGGCAACTCCTCTCTTGTTGAACTTTGGATTACTCCTTCACCCGCGCGCTCTGGACGATCCGCTCGACCCGCGGCGCGTGGCGCGCGAAGAAGCCGAGCCGCGGCGCCATGTAAAGAATGGCGAAGAGCTCGCCTTTGCTCACTCCGCCGTAGCCGACACCCGAGAGCACCACGTTATCCACTTTGCGCGTCAACACGTAATCGAAGCGAAAGCCCTTCAGCCCGCCGAAGCTCGACGGCTCCAGTTTCACGAGCCTGAAGCTCGAACCGTCGCGCGTGAGCATGCCCTCGAACATGGCGACGATCTCGTGGGCCTGCATGTTCGAGCGGAACGCGAAGTCCTTCTGCTTGCCACCGGCGCCCCCGGCGTGAACCAGCTCGCCATCCTTGATGCCGGAATAGAGCAGCAGTTGGTCGATCGGCAGCCCCTCCATGGTCCAGGTCTGGGCCGGACCCAGCCCGGGCGCCTCGAGATGGTTCCACGCGCCGTCGAGCTTGACCGCCAGGCGGTCGCCTATGGCGCGATCGCCGGTCTCGACCTTGGCCATGGCGACGCAGCCGGCAAGAGTCAGCGCGCACAATGCAATCGTGAGTCTTTTCATTTGCCCAACTCCTCCACGTAACTCTGGATCATCAGGGAATCGGGCGCCGCGGGCGCCGCCTCCAGGTAGCGCTGGAAGCTCGCCCGCGCTTCGGCGAACTGGCTGCGCTGGCGGTAGACCATCGCCAGCGCGCGGTGGGTCTCGGGCGGCTCGCCGCCCAGCGTCGCGGCAGCCTGGAAATCCGCGAGAGCGGCATCCAGATCCTTGTCCTTCGCGCGCAGGCGGTAAGCCTCGCCGCGAGCGTAGAGGTAATCGGGCTGCGACGGCGAGTCCGAGATCATGCGGGTGAGGAGCGCGATGCTCTCCTCATGCTGCCCGCGCTTGAGCTCCTCCGCCAGCCATTCGCGGCGGAAGGGCCTGATTCTTTCCCGCCATGTGTCCGCGTTGGCCGCGCCGCCCGGCGCTTCCTTCGCCAGCGCGGCGAGCGTCTCCCGCCGCTCGTCGACTCCCGGGTGGGTGGCGAACATGGGAATGCCGGACTCCTCGCCGCCGTCGGGCCGCGCCTTGATCTCTGCGAGCAGATTGCTCCATACGTTGGCCGCCTCGGCGGGATCGTAGCCCGCGTTGCGCATGAGGATGACGCCGACGCGGTCGGCTTCGCGCTCCTGGTCGCGCGAGTAGCCGAACGCGCTCGCGAGCAGCACGAGCTGCCCGACCGCGCCCGGCAAGCCGAAGAGCCCGAAGAACTGGCCGAAGGCCGAGCGCGAACGGGCCGCGGCGCAACCGCCGCTCTTCGCGGTCCATCAGCGCCCACAGGCCACCCTCGTCGGTGGCGATGCCGGGACGGGTGAAGCGCGCGGGCATCCGCCAGGGCTCTTCCTGCGCGCGCACTGCGGCGGCGAAAAGCGCCGCGCAGCAGGCACAGCCCGCGCTGAGGAAGCTCCTGCGGTTCACTTCACCCCCGGGAAATCCGCCAGCAGCGCGTTGAGCGTCTCCGCGGCCTTGTCCGCCTCGCGCAGATCGCCGGTGCCACGCGCCAGCCGGTTGAACCACAGCACGCGGCCGGTATCGAGCTCGACGAGCGACGCGTAGCCCACCTGTGCGCCGCCGCCCGCCACTGCCTGTCCACGGCTAAGGAGCGCGAGAAGAATTATTGTCATGACCCGCTCACCGCTCGCGTAGCTGTCGCGGATCCAACTGAACAGCGCGTAATCGGCGCCCGTTTTCTTCTTGATCTCGCGCGTCACCTCGCCCAACGACCAGTCGAGCTTGCCCTCCTTGGTCGGCAGGTTGTAGAAGCCCGGGCCGAAATGATGCAGCGCTATCGAGCGGGCGACTGCCGCGTGCAGGGCGTTGATTTCGGCCACGTCGTCGGCGTCCTTGTCGGTGAGCTCGATGCTCTTTATGCCGAGCGACTTCTTCTTTTCGTTGAGCGCCGCCTTGAAATGCTTCAACGCAGCCTCGGTCCAGTCCGCCTTCGGCTCGAGCACGCCGCCCGCGCTGATCTCGAAGAGTTCGATGTCGGTCGGTATGATGGCGACGGTGGCCTCCTTGCGCAGCGCCTCGAAGCCGGGTGCCCGGTTCTTCGACTGGGCGGCGGCCGGATGCGACAGCGCAAGAAGAGTCAGAAAGACGATGCCGGCGGTCAGTCGCAGCGCGCAACCCGACGCGCGCCGCAGCGGTATTGTCAGGTGCATGGTTCGCTTCCTGCTCTTTCCTCCCCTGATGCAATAAATGTTAGCACAGCGGGAAAATCGGTGAGAGCGTGAGGTCGGGAGATCGAAAGTCCCGAACGGGGGAAAAACCCGCTGTCACGACCGGCGTCAGACCGCGCTGTTCGGCTGCGCCATCGCCGTTGCCTGCCCGCGCAGCCATTGGGCGAAGGTCTGAACCTCGGAGCGTGCCGCGGCGGCTTGTGAAACGATGAGCCAGTAGGCGCGGTCTGCCGCCGTGGTGGCAAAGCGCAGGCCCCGCAGCGGCATCACCAGCGTGCCGTCCTGAAGCAGCCCCGCGATCAACGGCAGCCGCCCCAGCGCCACACCCTGCCCGTTGACCGCGGCGCGAACGAGCTGGTCGTAGTGGCTGAACCGCAGTACACCCCTGCCCGAAACCGGTTTCATCTTCATCACCTCGAACCAGACTTCCCAGGAGATCCACGGCGTTGCCTGCGCGGAATCCTCGAAGTGAAGCAGCACGAAATCCCTGAGATCCTCGGGCTTGTCGAGCGGGCGTTTCGCGATCAGCCCGGGGCTGCACACCGGCACCACGCGCTCGCCGAACAGTTTCACGGCGCCGCGGCCGGCCAGCCGGCGCGGCGTGCGCGCTCAGAAGAACTGGCGCGTCTCGCTCGCGATGGGTTCCGCCTGCTCGCGCGCGCGTGGCGATGGATCACAAGACCGCGCAGTGCTGCCGGCAGGCTTGCAGGCTGAGCGGCGGCGGCGAGTGAGCGGAAACCGGGAGGGCGGGAGGTGGTTACGCATCGCTCTCACGCTGTTACGGACGCAATAAGCGCCGCCGGGCCGCAGCGCCAGGAACCGGCAGCGCCATTCGCGCTATGACGTCTGACCTTCCAGCAGAAGCTGCACGACCTCGGGCACAATCGCGGCCGCGCGCTGGTCGAGCTCCGCATCCGTGAGGTTCGCGATCGGATGGGGCATCGCGAGGAAGCGGAAATCAGGAACGCCCCAGCTCCGGGCCATCGCCCGGCCGGTCACGTTGAACACGTCCGTGACGATGGAAGCCGACGGAACGCCGTGCTGTTCAAACACTATGCTGTCGAGCACACTGCCCGAGCTGCATGACCCTCAATCGCCGACACCGGCGACAATGACGTCACAGTTCGCCTTGAACTCCTCGATGATCTCCGCGTGCGGCGCCGCGCCCGCGCTGTGCTTTCTGCGGATGACGTGGGCCTTTGCGTCGTGCTCGCGCTCGAGCAACGCGGCGATGCGCAGCAGCAACTGGTCGGAGTTGTGCTTGGTGTTGTCGATGAGCCCGATCCGAAGGCCCTTGAGCGATTTCGGCCGCGGCACGTAAGCGATGCGCCGTCGTGTGGTTTCCGTCGTGGGATCGTAGATCTGTATCGTCATGATGCGCTCCTTACGTTGTGAATAAAAGCAAAATCACGGCCACAGAGAGCACAGAGAACACGGAGAATGCAAATCCAAAACAGGTTTGCTTTTCAGATCTCTGTGTCAACTCTGTGTGCTCTGTGGCAAAGGGTTTGTTCTCTATCACGGCCTGCGAATTTCCCTGGTTACGCTTTGCGAGCCGCGCTTGCTGCCCCAGCCGGGGATGAAGGCCGACTGCACGCCCGCGCGCCCTCCCGCGGCGATGACCAGAAAGTCCTGCGGTGCTTCCACCAACGCGCGCATCGTGTGCTCGTCCTCCGGCTTCACGTCTCCCGCCATCATGTTGACGCGCTTCAACTCCGCAACAGTGGACTTGGAATGCTCGAAGCAGTAGCGCTGGACATCCTCACGGCTCCAGCCGGCCTTTTTCATGATGGCCATGTGCTCCCCCGCGAAAACCAGAGCATATTGCGGCTGGCGCCCCGAGCCCGCCGAAATTCGCATGTGAGCGCAGAGCGTCGTGAGGACGCCTTCGGGCGTGCTGCTCAGGCCGTTCGAAATCTGGTTTGGCGCGAGAGCCGCGAAGATCGTCACGGCATTCTGGTCGGGACGAAAACCGCGCGTCGTGTGAAACGCCGGCCACGGGCTCTCCGCCTCGTTCTCGGCGATGCAGAACGTGTACTTGCCGGCGTGGCCCAGGCTGCTGCGGTCGAGTTCCCCGGGAAGCGTGCCGATCACGTTGCGCATGACGAGCCGCACCGCCCGCCCGATCGTCGCATTTGCGCGCCACCCCGGCCCGAACAGGTTGTCGCCGCAGTTGATGCCGAGTTCGCGCGCGATCGGGCCGTTCACCACCATGAAGACCGCGGAGCCGCCCGTGCTGGTCGCCGGCCCGTGGTAGCCGTAGAGCGGGTCGGCAAGCGCCTCGACCGCGGCGACGATGACCGGCATGTACTCGGCCTTGCAGCCCGCCATCACCGCATTGATCGCCACCTTCTCCGCGGTCACCGATACCTGCCGGTTCTCGATGAAGGCGAGTTGGCGCTGCGGCTCGATCCCGGCCGCTTCCAGCATGGCATGGATGCGCTCCGCGGTCGGGGGTACGACCGGGAGTCCGTCCGTCCAGCCGTTGGTGTAGCACAGTTCCATGGCGCCGCCCAGATCCGAAACGGTGTGGCGTCGCGACTTGAGTTCCATTTCCATCCATCTTCTCCCTGTATTTGCGGCGTATATCGGAGTTTACATTAGAACGGTTTCGCGCTGAGCATGTAGCGCGGATCGCGCGGCTGCATCGCTGCCAGCATGGCCTGGTGCCCCCCGCTCGAATTTCACAGTTTCGGGACAGTATCGCACCAAACGCTTCGCGGGCTCAAATTCGGGAAAAAGCAACAACTCTCCCGGCGTTCGCGCGCAGCTCGCGAAAAAAATATAATGACAACGGAAGTTGAATGGCAGCCATCTGGAACAGGTATTCCGGCGTCCGCAGGAAAATCCTGTCAACGCCGAATCTCGAAGGAAGCGCATGACCGGGAATCACAAGCGAGCAATCCAGTGCTGTTGCATCCTGCTCTGCGGCATGCTCCTGTCCGGCTGCAACTCGGTACATTGGGGCCGGGAGTACACATGTGATGCGCCGGCCGAACCGGGCGCGCTCACGAGCCCGTCCGAGGGCAACTGGCTGCGCGTCGTTTCCTGGAATCTGCATGGCACGCCGGAGGTCGCACCCATGCAACGGCGCCTCGAGCGCGTTGCCGCTCAGGTTCTGGCCCGGAAGCCCGACATCGCGCTGTTTCAGGAGGTCTGGTTCGAAGGTGATGCCATCCTGCTCGAGCGCGCCCTGAGTTCACGATACGACCGGATTCGTGATTCCGAGACGGTCCGATCTCATTTTTTCTCGCCGTTCACCGGGTTTCGCGCAGGAGGCTTGCTCGCGTTTGTTTCCAGAGGAAGTCCGTGGGCAGCCAAGGGCGGCTCGCAATTCGAGAAGTTCAGGGATTCCGCGCCGTGGCTTCGATACAACGAACGCGACGGAATTGCGAACAAGGGGGTGCAGCATTTCCTGCTCGTCAACGGGGACCGGAACGTTGCCATCCTCAACACGCATCTTCAGGCGCAGTACCCGACGTCCGGGCGCGATTCGGCTTATCGCGAAATCAGGGCGGGGCAAATTGCACAGCTCCGCCGGCTGGCCGAACGTCTCAGCGACAATGCAACACCCGTCGTCGCTGCGGGAGACTTGAACACCATGCCGGACGAGACTGATCTTTATCGGGCCGTGACGGCATACTGGACTGATTTGACGCGGGCAAAGTACGACAGCTGCCGGTGCGGGACACATCTCGGGAAGGACCTGAACGACGGATCAAAGGTCGGCGGGAGCCGGTGGATGGATTACGTTCTGGCGCGCATGCCGTCGGGATACGGCGACGGCGTTGCCGGCGCAAAGGTCGAGTTGATCGAGAGCAAGACCGTCGACTGCCGCTATTCCGACCACCACGGTCTGGACGTGCTGGTGCCGCTGGCGCGGCAATAAAGTCAGCGAGTTCCTTTCAGCACCGACGCGCAACTCGCGCCGTGGGGACTGGTGGCCGTGGGCGGGGAGTTCAAGAGCCCGACGCTGTAACCGGAGCCCGTCTCAGCGTGACATTGCATTGTCCAATGAGGGAATCAACATGAATACCAGCCCCGTCACGCCGACTGCGGCCGCCACAGCGCGGGCTGTTGCGCCGCAGTCTGCTCCGCCGCGGGCTGGAGACGATACCTGTGATATCGTAACGGCGAAAACCCATCCGACTGACCTCAGGTGAAACGATGACGACAACCAGGAAGAGACTGCTGCTGCCGGACACGATGGCGCGCACCGGTTGGGATTTCGTGAAGACTCGCGAGGACGTCGAGGCGATCTCGTTTTCTCCGGCCGGCCCGACACCCGAATTTCGGGCGCTGCTGCGGGATGCCGACGGCGTCGCCCTCACGAGTACGCCCTTGCGCGCGGCCGATATCGAGGCCGCCCCCAGGCTGCGCGCAGTCGGCCGCATCGGCGTGGGCTACGACGCGGTGGACGTTGAGGCGCTGACCCGGCGCGGCATACCGTTGATGACCTGCGGAACCGACAACTCACCCACCGTCGCCGAATACACGATGTTCATGATGCTCGCGCTGTGCAAGCGCGGCGCCGCCCTGGATGCCCTGGTGCGGCAAGGCCGCTGGTCCGAGCGCTATGCCAATCTTTCCACCGAACTGCTCGGCAGAACATTACTCATCCTCGGCTTCGGTCGCATCGGCACGCGCGTCGCCAAACGCTGCCTCGCCATGGAGATGAATGTGGAGGTGTACGACCCGTATGTCCCGGCCGAGACGATACGCTCGGCAGGGTGCGAATCGGTCGCGGATCTCGACGCCGCGCTGCCGCGTGCGGATTTCGTGACCATCCACTGCCCCAAGACGGCCGAGACCGCGGGCATGTTCGATGAAAGCCGGCTGGCGCGCATGAAGCCCACGGCCCGGCTCATCAACACCGCGCGCGGCGGAATTGTGGACGAGGCGGCGCTTTACGCCGCGCTCGCCGCGGGAAACCTCGCCGGCGCGGGAATCGACGTGTTCTCCCCGGAGCCGCCGCTTACCGACAACCCGCTCTTCACGCTGCAGAACGTGATCGTTGCGCCGCACATGGCCGGCAACTCGCGCGATTCGCTCGATCGCGCGGCGCTGACGGTCACGCGCAATCTCCTGAGCGTGCTCGACGGCGCGCCGAGGCGCGAATACGTGGTCAACCCGGAAGCGCTCGCCACCCACAAGCCGTGAGGTCGGGAGATCGGGAGGCCGGAAGTGGAAGAAAACCCCGTCTCACGCTCTCCCGCCCTCACGCTCTCACGGATCACTGCACGGTGAGTCCGGCGAGCCTGATCGCCTCGCTGAAGCGCCCGTACTCCGCGTTGATGAACTTGACGTGGCGGTTCGTTCAGTTCTACGTCAGTACTTCGCGCGCGGCGCGGACGCCGGTCTGCAGCGCGCCGGCGCCGATGATCACAACATCGCAAGACACGGATCTCCTCTGACGAAAAACAGCAGTCTCTTTTTGGTTTACCATCCAGTTTGTGGACCGGATGCCTCAGCGTCAGACGAAAAACCCGTTGACACAAGAGTCCGCACCCCTGGGGAGAATCTCGTGAGCAAGGAGAAAAGCGCGCAACCGGCCGCGCCCGCATCCATTGTCAAGCCCGTGAAGCGTGATGGCGTCACCACCGTCGGGCTCGTCATTTTCGGCCAGAGTTTCCCGGCCCTGACTTTTGGTGGTATTGCGCTCTTCCTCCCACTTATTCGCGAAGACCTGCAGATGACCTTCTCGCAGGCCGGAATGCTCTCCGTCGCTTCGACACTGACCTATGCACTCGGGCAGATTCCGGCGGGCTACCTGTCAGACCGGTTTGGTCCGAAGCGCCTGTTCTTCATCGGGCTCCTGGGCTCGACGCTGCTTTCGCTGAATTTCGGCTTGATCCACGTGTTCTCGCACGCGATGATCAATCAGGTCGCCGCCGGCGTGTTCCGGGCGCTGATGTTCGCGCCGGGCCTTGCGCTGATCTCGTCCTGGTTCCCGCCGGAGCGCCGGGCCACCGCTATGGGTCTCTACTCGGTGGGAAGCTTCTCCGGCAACATCTTCCTGTCGCTCGTCGGCCCGCTCCTGGTGAATCACTTCGGCTGGCGCTTCCCGTTTATCGTCTTTTCCGTTGCGGGAATGGGCGCCGCGTTCGTGTACCTGGCGTTTGCCAAGGAGAAGCCCCGCAGAGGACCCCGGGAGCGGGTGGGGATGCTCGATGCGTTCCAGTTGTTCAAGTACAAGATCATGTGGATCTGCGGCGCCATCCAGTTCATTCGTCTGGGTGTCGTCATTGGCTTCAACTTCTGGCTGCCGTCCCTGCTGGTGGCCGACCGCGGGCTGACAATTCAGGCTGCGGGCCTCGTTACTGCGATGGGCGCCGCCTTCACAGCGCCTTCGAACGCGCTGGGCGGCTACGTATCCGACCGCCTGAAAAATCCGCCGCTGGTCATAGGCGGTGCGTTGGCAGTACTTGCCTGTACCTCCACCCTCCTGGCATTCGTGCACTCGATCCCGCTCCTGTTGGTCGTGGTTGCAATCAACTCGATCTTCCTGCAGTTCTATTTCGGACCCCTGTTCTATGTGCCCGTCGAGGTGCTTGGGCAGCGTATCGCGGGCATGTCCACCGGGTTCAGCAACCTGTTCGCCAACATCGGCTCCTTGACGTTCGCCTACTCGCTTGGCGTGGTGAAGGACAAGGCGGGCACCTTCACATGGGGCTTTGTCGGTATCGGCGCCGCCTGCGTGGTCGGTGTCATGCTTACAATTGTCCTGGCGCGCATGAGGAATAGGGCGCTGGCGGCGCAGAGCGCGCCCGACATGTAATTCAATTCCGCTCCGAGTCCGCTTATCGCCCCTGGCGCATGACGAGGCCCAGTTCGATGAGCCGCCCGGTGAGTTGGTAGTACTCGGCATCGAGTTGCGAGCGCGGCTGCGATCACACCGCAGCGAACAAGCCCCGCAGCCAAGTCGATACAAGAGCCGCGCGCTGGAGGACACATCATCGCCGTCATTGCGGCGGGATGATGGGTAGCAGCAGATACGATGCTTTCTCGCCGCCGGAGTAAATCGTGCACTCGGCGCCGGCGTTGTAGTCGGCGTGAAAGTGCGTGAAGTGCTGAGTTCCCACGCCGTCCGCTGGCGATACATCGAGACGCAGCTTGTGGCCCTTCTTGAAGACCATGCTGGTGGGCCAGATCTCGACCTGACACTCGACGATCTCGCCGGGTTTCAGCCACCGGCGCTCGTCGTGCGCGTGGTACGGCCGGTACGGCAGCGAGCGTTCGGGATCGAGTTTGCGGTGCGAAGCGCGCAGCCACCCTTTGGTGACGCATTGCAACGGTTCAGCCTGCTGGCCCATTTCACAAACATCTTTGCCGTCAGGATCGATGTTGCGGATCGTCGCGAAGATATCCGCGTCCTCCCCGGTACTCGACATCCAGATGTTGAGCACGATGGGGCCCGTCACTTCGGTGTCCGCGGCCATCGGCGGCGTCTCGAACGATACCCCGCGCGGCATTTTGCCGGGGCGCGTCGGCGCGCTCTGCGGATAACTCACTTTCCCTGTCTGCGCCGGCTGCGTGGTCGTCAGCGTCCCTTCCACCGCCTTGGAATCCTCCGAACCGGCCCGTTCGATCTTGAGATGGAACTTTGTCCATTGGGTGCGCGGAATCGGCCAGTCGTCTTCGAAGCGGAAGGCGTACGGCTTGGTGCTGCCTCCGGTGCGGATCTCCAGCTTAACCGGCGGCTCGTCCATGATGCCGGTATCGATGCCCTTCAGCCAGTAATCGAACCAGCGCAACTGGTCGATGCGCCCCTCCTCGGAATGGAACGGATGGTAGTGAGTTCCCGAATGGATACGGAGTTTCTTCTCCTTCGATGCCGCGCACAGGTAAGCCTCGGTGTTGCCGCGCAGGTGCATCGAGGAGCCGCCCCAGTTGCCCACGGTGTAGACCGGCACCTTGATCTTGTCCCAACGCGCGCTGCACAGGCGCCAGTACTCGGAGTCGAGGTCATTGCGC
>MERG01000304.1 GCA_001771985.1 Betaproteobacteria bacterium RIFCSPLOWO2_12_FULL_62_13
GCGGGATCCGCGAGGAAGGCAAGCGGCTTTGCGGTTGGGGAGCGTCCACCAAGGGCAACGTGCTGCTGCAGTATTGCGGCTTCGGCCCCCGCGACATCAAGGTGATTGGCGACGTGAACCCCGACAAGTTCGGCGCGTTCACTCCCTGTACGCGGATACCCATCGAAGATGAGATCAAGGTGCTGGCGTCGTCCCCAGATTATCTGCTCGTCCTCCCTTGGCACTTTCGTGACTTCTTTCTGCGTAGCCGGGCGCTCGCGGGACGTCGTCTGGTGTTCCCATTGCCACAACTCGAGATTGTGATTCCGTAGGACGGATCATGCTGATTCCAGAGGAGTTATACTCACAGGTCTTGCGGGTGCTGCCGATTCCATGCGTGGATCTCCTGGTTGTGGACGATGCAGGTAACGTGCTGCTTGTCCGGCGAACGAATGAGCCCGCAGCCGGGCAATGGTGGTTTCCTGGTGGACGGGTCCTGTTCGGCGAGTTGCGGCGTGACGCCGCGAAACGCAAGCTCGACGAGGAGTGCGGCCTTTCTTCAGCAGAGTTCGAGGAATTGGGCACGTTCGACGTTTTTCTGGATCTGAGACCGGATCGACGCGTGCATTCGATTACGACGTTATTCAGAGCGCAAATTGGCCGCGCACCTACCATAAGACTCGATCATCAGAGCAGCGAAGCCCGCTGGCTCACTCGACAGCAGTGGCTGGAACGCGAGTTGCATTCTTTTGTCCGTAGCAGTCTTGCCGCCTGGACCTGAACCACCGGCTCCAGGCGTTCAGTATGTGTTTCTCGAGACCGGCCGTGAGACCTCGCCAGGTCGCCGGCTATCTGCCCACTGTCTCGTTGAGAGGTAGTACAATAGACCGTTCGAATGGTGGTCGGGGTGTGCTGCGTCAACGCGAACCGGTCGAGTGCCGGCTGTGGCACCCGCTCTTGGGTACCGGCAGGGCGCGCAACCGGGCTCGCAGGCGCCATGATTGGGACAAGCTTGTTCTCCGGCCTCGGCGATGCTGATCCGTCCACGTGGTATGACAAATTCCCGCCCCGATGTCCTAGCGCAGATCCAGCCGAAACCCTTGACTGTCGCCCACATCAGGGACGTTGCGGAACTTCACTTCAAGCAGCTGCCCTGGTCTTTCAACGGACAGTTCGGAAAGGAACACATACTCGAGCTGTACACGGCGCTTGCGGCAAGCCCTCATTTTTTCGGCTACGTCTTCTACGTAGAAGGAAGACTGCTGGGGTTCGTCACCGCCACTACCGACTACGCGGATTCGAGGCGCCTGCTAAGCAAGGTCTTCAACCGGAAGATCTGGGCGCTTCTCAAGGTATTCGCCAGGCATCCGCGGTTTCTGCTCACCGCGTTAGAATCGAAGTTCTTGGTGCCGCTGGTTTTCAGATGGCATGGAGCAAGAGCGGAGTGGCTTACATTCGTCACTGACACGTCGCAAGCCTACTTGGGACCCTTTGTCGCGTTACGGCTGATCGAAGCGCTCAATGAACATATGTCCATGGCAGGCATCCGCGTCTATATGGCTCAGGGCTACAAGAACAACCCCAAGGCCATGCGGTATTACGAAAAGCTCCGATGGCGCGTGGCAGCTTCGCTTCTCATGCACAACGTTTATTGCTGGACAACGGGCTGATCTCGATTCAAGCGTATGTGCGGATTCACTCCACGACCAGGCGCGGCGACGCAGCGGGGACAGCCTCCGATCGGGGGCTGCCGATGAACGGAGGGACTGGCCTGTTCAAGCTGGGCGATGTTTTTCGACACACCCTCACGGTGACTCCGGAACTGATGCACCGTTTCCAGAGCGTTTCCGGCGACAGCAACCCGATACACCTGGATGACCGCTACGCGGCGGCGCGCGGGTTCCGCGGAATAGTCGTTTACGGTAATCTGCTCGGCGCCATGGTTTCCCACCTCGTAGGGATGAAGTTGCCGACCCATGAAGTCATCATCCTCAGCGAATCCCTCGAGTTCCGCAAGCCCAGCTATGTGGGCGAAGAGATCAGGCTGGAAGCGACCGTAGCGCGCGTTCATGAGGCCGTCATGGCAGTCAGCCTGCGGTTGGCTTTTTTTTCACCTGCCGGCGAGAAAGTATGCACCGGCCAGTGCGTCATCAAATGCCTATGAGCGTCGCACCGGACATGACTAGGCTGGCCCGGCTGAAGGAACTGATTGCAGGCTCCCGTCTGGAATCCCTTGAGCCCCGGGAAGTGCTGCTGCAGGCGGCCCGGCTGGAAAAGCTGGAGAACGACTTCAGGGCTCAATACGCAGGCACATGGGTTGAAAGGCGGGTTGCGGTCCTCGCATCCCAGTCGGTACAGCACTTCGTCCAAGTATTAAGGCTGTACCTTTATTCGCGGGGAATCGCGCCCAGCTTCTACGTTGGACCCTACGGGGGCGTCGCCTCGGAGGCATTGGACGCGAATTCCGGCGTCTACGCATTCCAGCCGGACGTGCTGCTGGTGCTTCCCGACGCTGGAGACATCATTGTATTCCCGGCGCTGTTTGACGGGGATGGCGCCGTGGACCGATGGGCCGAAGCGCAGGCGAGCTCCTACCGGAGGCTATGGAACGAAATCGCGCGCCGCAGTCCCGGGTGCATCGTGCTGCATGCGCTGTTCGTGATTCCCTTCGCGCGTCAACTGGGAAACCTCGAGTCGAGCTACGGATTCTCGCGCACGAGTGCGTTGCGTCGTCTGAACGATCACCTGCGAGAATGCAGGGCTTCCAACGTCACGCTGCTCGACATGGATTTTCTCGCGTCGTACGTGGGCAAGGAAAAATGGTTTGACGAGGCCGCCTTCTTTCTGAGCAAGCAGCCGTTCTCACTCCACTCTGCGAAGATGGTCGCGTCACTCGTTTCGCGGATCATCGGCGCCGCGGCCAGCAACGTCAAGAAATGTCTCGCCGTCGACCTCGACAATACACTATGGGGCGGAGTCATTGGAGACGACGGCCTTGGTGGCATCAATGTCGATCCGAACCACGCCCTGGGGGAAGCCTACCTCGCATTCCAGCGGTATCTGAAAGGACTGAGGGAAAGAGGAGTGCTTCTGGCCGCGTGCAGCAAGAACGACGAGAGCAGCGCGAAACTTCCGTTCCTCGATCACCAGGACATGGTGCTGAGGCTGGACGATTTCGCGGCATTCGTGGCAAATTGGGACGACAAGGTGACCAGCCTCCACAATATCGCGCAGCAGCTCAATATCGGCCTGGATGCAATCGTCTTCTTCGACGACAATCCCGCGGAGCGGGAACTAGTCAGGACATTCGAGCCACGCGTGGAGGTGATCGACGTGCCGGATGATCCGGCCCTTTTCATCCGCGCCCTGGAATCGTCGTTTTGCTTCGAGTGGCTGCAGCTCACGCCGGAAGACATCTCGCGCGCGGATTCCTATGCGGAGGACAGAAAACGGCTGGAGCTGCAAGCCGGCGCCCTCGACTACGACTCGTTCCTGCGATCGCTGGAGATGGAGGCCTGGATCGAGGCGACCGATGACGCCTCGCTGCCGCGGGTCGGCCAGCTAGTCAACAAGACTAACCAGTTCAATTTGAGGACGCAGCGATACAGCGAGGGCATGCTGAAAAACCTTAGCGGGCAGTCGGAGGAATACTCGCTGCTGCATATCAAGCTCAAGGACAAGTTCACGAACTATGGCATCATCTCCAGCATCCTGATCAAGTATGCCGGGGCCACCGCATTTGTCGAGAACTGGGTGCTGAGCTGCCGCGTGTTCAAGAGAACCGTGGAGGAAGCGGCCATCAATTCCGTACATGAAATGGCGAAGGCGCGGGGCTGCGCGGCAATTGTGGGCGAATATATCCCGACGTCTAAGAACGGCTATGTCGCGAAACTCTACCAGGGACTCGGCTTCGTCGCGGTTGATTCCACCACCGCTCCAGGGTTGGTGAACGACAAGGGCACCATCTATCAGGTATCGGTGGCCGATTTCGTGCCACGCCGCCATTACCTTCGCGTTCATCTGGTTGCCGGAAACGCGCAGGAGCTGTCCGGCGCAGCCGGCATGTGAACCGCCGTGCACGTTGACCCACGCATTCCCGATTCGCAGCAGGCCATGCTCCCTGGCGGGGCAGAGGCGCTCCACCAGGCCAGTGGTCCCGGCCCGCGTTACAGCGGCCGATGGATGGGACGGAGGCGTGAAATGCGGTCCGCGCGCGGGGTGCCGAGAACGGAGAACCAGTGATCGAGCCTCTGGGCCTCGGTGGTTTCCCGCACGTCGACGCCGTGGAAAGCGCTTTGCGCCTACGCGCGCCCTATCTGGCCGGCATCGTGCAGAAGCAGTTCAAGGAATTCGGGCAGTCCTGGCTGGCCGCGTTCGACAGGGAGCTCGGAACGTTCTTCGGGAACGACGCTGCAGCGTTGGCAAGTGCAGTGGAGGGATATATCAAGTTTGCGCTCGACGGAATGCTGCTGCAGAAGAGATTCGACAAGGCTGGGCGATACGAGCCAAAAACCTTCGATCAGGCGGCCGCCGAGGTATACCAGAACCCCGACTACATGTTCCGGCTCTATCTGCCTGGTATCCAGCTATCGCATTTTCTGTGGCGACATCACTATCGGCAGCATATTTTTTTTGTCGAGCGCTACCTGCCTCTGGTGATGGAGCACGGTGGATTGCGCTTTTACGACGTCGGAGTCGGAACGGGCTTTTACTCGAAAGAGATGCTGCGGCTCGCGCCACATCTAAGCGGCGAGGGCTTTGACTTGAGCCAGTTTTCGCTGACCTATGCACAGCGCATGGTCAGCGCATTCGGAGCCGCAGACCGGTACCGATGCTCAATCCGCAACATCATCGCGTCCCCCCCCGCTGCTCCGGCGCCTTTCATCCTGAATGTCGAGGTGCTGGAGCACCTGGAAGATCCGCTGGCTTTCCTCAAGGCGCTTTTTCGCATGCTAGAACCAGGCGGGTACGGGATGGTCACGGCAGCCGTTACCGCCCCCAACGCGGACCACATTTACCTTTACAACTCGGCGCAAGAGGTCGTGGTGCAAATCCAGGAAGCGGGGTTCAAGATTGTAGAGTACTGTGAGGATCGCGCGTATGAGCCGGCCAGACCGTCGGAAAGCGTGCCCATCAACGCCGCGGTTATTGTGACAAGATAAGAGGCTTGAGCATGGACGTCAAAACAGTTTTGAATTCGGTGTTTCGCAGGGTTTTCGACAATGACTCGATAGCGATTTTCGATGAGATGACGGCAAATGACGTCGAAGAATGGGATTCCCTTGCGCACATCAATCTGATCATGGAAATCGAGAGCGAATTCAGCTTGAAATTCACGGTGGACGATATTCTTGGATTGAGGAACGTCGGTGAGATGATCCGGTTGATAGAAAGAAAGCTCGCGGCTCGAGGAAGCTCATGACCGGTCGGGTCCCGATTCCTTGGGCGACGCCCATCCTGTGGGGTCACGAGGAATCGTTCGTCCTCGACGCATTGAAGTCCACATGGATCTCTGGAGGGCGCTACGTCAGCCGATTCGAGGAAGAACTGGCAGCTTTCCTCCAAGTGCGGCACGCCTGTGCGGTTGCAAACGGAACGGTCGCGCTCCATGCAGCTTACTTGGGGATCGGCGTTGAGCGGGGAAACGAGATCGTCGTACCCGGATTCGCCTTCATGGCGGCGGCCAATATCGCGTTGCACATGGGTGCGATACCTGTGTTCGCCGAAGTCGATGCGGATACCTGGTGCGTCACAGCCGAGGCGATCGAGCGCCGCATCTCCGCGCGAACCCGGGTTATCGTCGTGGTCCACACCTACGGTAATGTCTGCGACATGGATGACATACTGGCGCTGGCCCGTGATCGCGGCGTCCCGGTGATCGAGGATGCCGCCGAGGCGTTTGCATCCCGGTACCACGAACGTTTCGCTGGAGCGCTCGCGACGGTCGGAACCTACAGCTTTCACGCCACCAAGACAATCACCACCGGTGAGGGCGGCATGGTCGTCACGGGGGACCCGGCGATCCACGAGCGCGTTGCGCTGTTTCACAGCCATGGGCTGCGGCGCAAGCGCCATTACTGGCATGAGATCCCGGGCCACAATTTCCGACTGACAAACTTGCAGGCGGCGCTCGGTTGCGCCCAGTTCGAACGGCTCGATGCGATCGTCCGGGAGCGCAAACGCATCCATCGGACCTACGCGGCTGCGCTGAAGGACGTCGCGGGCGTGCGCCTCCAAGTGTTCCGACCCGAAGTCGATCCGGTCCTGTGGGCTCTTGCCCTGGAACTCGATCCCGCCGCGTATCCTCAAGGGCGCGATAGGGTGATCGAGCAACTCGCGTCCGAAGGAATCGAAACGCGTAACGGCTTCTATGCAGCAAGTCAACTGCCCATTTACCCCGATTGCGGGCCACTGCCGGTCTGCGAACGGCTCGCGAAGAATGTCATTAGCCTGCCCACCTTTCCGTCCCTGGATGAGCAGCAGATCAGTTACGTCAGTTCAAGCCTTGCGGCATTGCGGAAATAGGATGAAGTTCCACGAGAATGTACTGGAGCGCTACCTCAGCCTCGCGCCGATCCCGCTGGCGTTCGAGCGCTTTCTCGAAGCGCGAATCCACCAGCGTCACGACTTTCGCCGACCGATCCTCGATATCGGCTGCGGCGACGGACTCTTTGTCAAAGCGGTCTTCGACGAAAAGATCGACACCGGCATCGATCCGAATCCGCGCGAGATCGAACGGGCACGCGAACTTGATGTTTATGACGAGTTGATCGAATGCAAGGGCAATGCCATCGACAAGCCCGATGGCCACTACAACACGGTGTTCTCGAACAGCGTCCTGGAGCATATTGCTGAGATCGAACCGGTCTTCCGGGAAGCACATCGATTGCTTGCGCGGGGCGGAAAGTTCTACGTCACCGTGCCGTCACACCGCTTCGAAGAGTACAGCATCGTGAATCAGGCGCTCAGCGCGCTCGGCTTGCGCGGGCTAGCCACAAGGTACCGGGCGTTCTTCAACCGGTTTTGGCGCCATTATCATTGCTATACCCCAGAGAGATGGAGCGCGCTCGTCCAGCGCGCCGGATTCACCGTGACCGAGATACATACCTATGATCCGAAAACCATCTGTCTGCTCAACGACTTCCTCGCGCCGTTCAGCATCATCTCTTTCGTGATCAAGAAACTCGCAAATCGCTGGGTGCTCCTCCCAAGCCTGCGCCGTGTGGTGATGATGCCGATTGCCATGGCGGGGAATCGAGTCCTCAAGGGGGCGGATGTCGCACAGGACGGTGGCCTGGTATTCATGGAGTTGACCAAGGCATGAAGGCTTCGGTGATCCTGCCGACGTATAACGAAGCAGGCAACATCGTTGCTCTGGTTGAGGAAATTCTCCGGTACTTCCCGCCAGATGTCGAACCGGAGATTCTGGTGGTGGATGATGACAGCCCGGACAAGACCTGTGACGTTGCAAGCAAGGCTTTTGACCGAGACGCCAGGGTGCGCGTGATCCTGCGAACGGAGGACCGCGGATTGGCGAGGTCGATCCGCGCCGGCATCGAGCGGGCCACGGGCGAATTCATCATCGTGATGGACACCGACTTCGTCCACGACCCGGCCGAGATCCCGCGCATGCTGCACATTGCGCGCATCTACGACATCGTCAGCGGCTCGCGGTTCTGCGCCGGCGGCAACATGCAGGACAGGACGCATTACCTCGCCAGCCTGGCGTACAACTGGATGCTCCGCGTGTTGTTGCGCACGCAGATTCAGGATAACCTTGGTGGCTACTTCGTCATGAAGCGAGCTAAGCTGGTCTCGCTCCCGTTGAACGAGATTTTTCATGGCTATGGCGAGTACTTTTTTCGCCTCCTTTACTTCGCTCAGCGGCGCGGGTTGAAGATAGTCGAGATTCCAGCCATCTATCGTCTCCGCACCTATGGCGCCAGCAAATCAAGCTTCCTGAGCATGTTTTTTTCCTATTCCAGGGCCGCAATTTTGCTCAGGATGCGCGGAAAACGTCTCGCGCGGCAAGGCAACCAGACAGTCCGATAACCCCTCCGTTCGAACCGGTCGAAGCGACGCAGAGCCGCCTTCTCAGACCTCGGGCCTGAAAGACAGCCCGCACTTGGAATTGAGGATCGTTCTCAGGACATGGTCGAATCCGCGCAGAACCTTGTGATTCACGCCGCTTCAGTGCAAGCGTTTTCCCTCAAGAAAAAGGCCTGCCCGTACCCCTCAACGCTTTCGAAACCTGACCCGTTAACGCTCTTGGAAGTTAACCCACCAGGTGCGCAGTT
>MERG01000305.1 GCA_001771985.1 Betaproteobacteria bacterium RIFCSPLOWO2_12_FULL_62_13
ATATTTCGGTCGCGTTGCCCCAGGTGAAGGCGGGCAAACTGAGGGGGCTGGGCGTCACGAGCAAGAAGCGCGCAATTGCGCTGCCGGAGCTGCCCGCGATTGCGGAGGCCGGTCTGCCGAATTTCGAAGCCACGGCGTGGGTGGGCGTTGTCGCGCCCGCGGGCGTGCCGAGCGCCTTGATACAGCGCATCAACCGCGACCTTCGGAGCGTGATCGCGACCCCGGAGATGCAAAAAAGCATCCTGGCACGCGGCTTCGAGCCGCTCGGCACCACGCCGGAGGAGTTCGGGCGTCACATCCGTGCCGAGATTCAGCGCTGGAAGAAGGTGATCGCCGAGGCGGGGATCCAGAAGCGCTAGCAGTCTGTCGGACCCCGATCGAGTCCGGGGCGGCCTCCAACCTTCCCCCATTCGAGGGGGAAGGAACCAACATCGATACCTACGCTCAGTGGGGAAGTCCCGGCCCTTAATCGATTTGTACGCCGGAGTCCTTCACCACTTTTCGCCACTTCTCATTGTCGTCGTGGATGAGTTTGTCGAACTCAGCCGGTGTCGTGGTCGTGGCAATGTAACCCCGCTTCAACATGATGCTCACGGTCTCAGGCTGCTCGAGAATACGCTTCATCTCGCCGTTGAGCTTGTTGACGATCGAGTCAGGCGTGCCCGCCTTGGCAACGATGCCATACCAGTTGTACGCCTTCATGGTCGGGTAACCTGCTTCGACAAACGTCGGCAGATCCAGCCACGACAGGCGCTGGGGCATTCCCGAAGCGATCATCTTCAACTTCTTGGCGCGCACCTGCGCCAGCGCGCTCCCCGGCCCGCTGAAGCCCAGGTGCACCTCGCCACCGAGCAGCGCCCTCAGCACGGTACCGCTGCCCTTGTACGGCACGTGGGTCAATTTGGTCCCGGTTACCGACTGAAACAGTTCCCCCGCCAGGTGTCCCACCGTTCCTATGCCCGGAGACCCGAAATTGAGGACACCAGGTTTGGACTTGGCCAAGGCAACCAGTTCCTTGACCGAATTGGCGGCAATCGACGGATGGACGAACAGGATGTTTGGTGCGGTAGCCGCCAGAATCACGCCCGAGAAGTCCTTCACCGGATCGAAAGGCGGTTCGCGGGCTACATTTGGAAAGATCGCATGGGTGCTGCTGGTCACGAGCATCAGGGTATATCCATTAGCAGGCGCGTTTAACATGATCCCCGCGGCAAGGGCACCAGTGCCTCCTGGCCTGCTGTCAACGACCACAGGCTCCTTCCAGCGCGCATTGAGACCGTCCCGTATGAGAAACGCGATAAGTTCGGTGCCGCCTCCGGGAGCGAAAGGCACGATCAAGCGGATGGGTCTGGCCGGATAATCCTGCGCGGCACCCTGAACCCCGACAAACATGAATCCACTGGCCAGCAGCGCCAGAACTGCGTTGCGTATGACCTTCATGGCAATCTCCTCGACATAAAGCGATAAGAAATTTTAAACCCCCTTTTCCACTGCCCGGAACTCTATCGCCGGCCCGGCGAGTGGTCAATCGCACGAGCGTTTGGTGAAAATTTTGCTCTCGCTGGGATTATTCGAATCCTGCGTCGTCTCGAGGCGGCTGATTTTGACGCAGTTTAACCGCTTGCGCGAATGCGGGCCAAGCCGGATCGTCGGCTCGGTTGCAGAACCGGTCTTGGCTTGAGGACGCGCGCCGGCGCGCCATGCGCGTGATGGGCTGCATGCCCGCTTGTATTCTCCGCCGGCCTCGGCACGATCGCGGCACGCCAACGATTCTCGCTTACGACGCTTGACTTCATGGTATGTGGTCCTACATGAGACGAGAACAAAGGCTGCTCGATGTAGCAACTAAAGTTGTCAGACTACTTAACAACATCAACAACGTGCCTTACACTTTGCAAATTCAACAGGAAGAAACAAGCTGATGTCTCGGGATCCGCTTACCCAAAGAGATGAAAGCCTGCCTGGATCGAACTGAGGCCCAGCTCAGGGCGGCACTTTGGGATCTCGGGTTGGCGAAGTAGGCCTGCGGAGATATCAATTTCAGGGGTGCATATGCAGCTAGAGGAAATATCGGGTGTCGACGTGATAGTCGTAGGAGCGGGCAATGCTGCGATCTGTGCGGCGCTCGCTGCGCACGAGGCAGGGGCAAAGGTGGTGGTGCTGGAAAAGGCACCTGAGACGGAGAAGGGTGGAAACAGCTTTTTCACTGCGGGCGCGACGAGATTTGTATTCAATAATCTCGACGAGTTGCGGGAGGTGCTGGATGTAAGCGAGGAAGAAGCACGCACAGTCGATTTCGGGACGTACACCCAAGAGAACTTTTTCGACGACATGGGCCGCGTCACACAGTACAGGTGCGATCCGGACTTGACCGAGATTCTTGTGCGCAACAGCCGCCGAACGCTGGCCTGGATGAAAAGCAAGGGCGTGCGGTTTGAACCGATGTATGGCCGTCAAGCGCACAAGGTTGATGGAGGATTCAAGTTCTTTGGCGGGCAGGTATGCGCCTTTTGGGGTGGCGGAGCCGGTCTTATCGACTCTCTGCATACCATAGCGAAGAAAACGGGAATCCTCATTCTTTACGAAACGGGGGCCGTATCGCTGCTCAGCAAGGACGGACGGGTATGCGGCGTACTAGCGGATCACGATGGAAGACAAAACGAGATAAGCGCCGGCGCGGTTGTTCTCGCCTGCGGCGGTTTTGAGTCCAATGCCGAGATGCGCGCCCGGTACCTGGGGCCGAACTGGGATTTGGCGAAAGTGCGAGGCACGCGATTCAACATGGGGGGCGGTATCAGCATGGCTCTCGCCATGGGCGCGATGCCGTGTGGCCATTGGTCGGGAGCTCACGCGGTAGGCTGGGATCTGAATGCGCCAACGTTTGGAGATCGGGTCGTTGGAGACGGCTTCCAAAAACACAGCTATCCCTTCGGCATAATGGTCAACGCCAATGGCGAGCGGTTTGTGGACGAAGGGGCGGATTTTCGGAACTTCACCTATGCGAAATACGGCCTGGAGGTACTGAAGCAGCCTGGAATGTTCGCATGGCAGGTGTTCGACGCGAAGGTGGATCCGATCCTGCGAGACGAGTACCGCATTCGACAAGTTACAAAAGTGGACGCGGCTTCACTCGAGGAATTGGCGGGAAAGCTCGAAGGAGTGGACAAGAGGCGGTTCCTGGAGACCGTCGCCGAATACAACAAGGCGGTGCGCCAGGATATTCCCTTTAATTCTGTCATCAGGGACGGCAAGTGCACCGAGGGACTAAGAATTCCGAAGACGAACTGGGCCAACACCATTGACACCCCGCCGTTCCAGGCTTACGGGATAACGTGTGGAATCACATTCACATTCGGTGGAGTGAAAGTCTCTCCCTCGACCGCCGTACAGAGCGTATCGGGAAAGCACATTCCCGGCCTTTATGCGGCAGGTGAGATGGTGGGCGGGTTGTTCTACTTCAACTATCCGAGTGGAACGGGCCTCGTCTCCGGGGCTGTTTTCGGTCGGATAGCAGGGACCGAGGCGGCGGATTACGCAAGGCGGCCCCAGCGCTAGCAGCCTGTCGGACCTGGCATTCGACAGGCTGCTAAAGGAGTTTGTCCGACCCAAGGCCGACAAACATAAGGCGTCTTGGGGCTACATACTCCCGGTCAAAGCGTTTCGCCATGACGCTGCGATAGCCTGTCGTCGAGCGCTTCGATCCAATGCCTCACGGGCAGCTCGGTCGCGGTCTGGAGGTGCGCTTGGCAGCCGATATTGGCGGTGAGGATGGCGGCGGGCGATTCCGAGGTGAGCGTCTTGATCTTGTTGGCGAGAAGCTGTTGTGACAACTCCGGCTGCAGGATCGAGTAGGTGCCAGCGGAACCGCAGCAAAGATGCGCGTCCGGAACGAGCGTCAGCTCGTAGCCAAGATCGGACAGGAGCGACTCCACCGAGCCTTTCAATTTCAGTCCGTGTTGCAACGAACATGGGGAGTGGAAAGCAACTTTCTGGTGACCCGTGACTCGTGACCCGTGACTCGTTAGCGTCTTCACGTGGTCCTTCTCTCCAGCGATGATTTCGCTGATGTCTTTGGTAAGCTCGGAGATTCGCTTCGCTTTCTCGGCGTATGCCGCATCGCGCGCGAGCACGTACCCGTAGTCCTTGACCATCATGCCGCAGCCGCTCGCCGTCATCACGATTGCCTCTGCGCCCTGTTCGATGTATGGCGACCACGCATCGATATTGCGGCGCATGTGGCCGAGCGCTTCTTCCCGGGCGCTGAGATGGAAAGACAACGCCCCGCAGCAGCCGGCATGGCGCGCGCGCACGAGGCTGATGCCGAGATGGTCGAGCACTCGTGCGGCGGCCGCATTGGTTGCGGGCGAGAGACTCGGCTGCACGCAGCCTTCCAGCACCAGCATCTTGCGCGGGTGACTCCTCTGCGGCCATGGTCTGGCGGGGGCGGCTGCCGGCGGCACCTTGTTCTTCAAGGTTTCCCGGAGCAGGGATCTCGCGAGCTGCCCGATCTTGAGCAGGGGATCGAACAACGCGGGGTTGGGAATCGCCGCGCGCAGCGCCTTGCGCTTGACGGACTCGATACCGCCGCGGCCGACGCGCTCTTCGACGACCTGCCGTCCGATGTCGAGGAGCCGGCTGTAGTGCACGCCCGAGGGGCAGGTCGTCTCGCACGCGCGGCAGGTGAGACAGCGGTCGAGATGAAGCTGCGTTTTCGCCGTGACCGGCCGGCCTTCCAGCACCTGCTTGATGAGATAAATGCGCCCGCGCGGACCGTCGAGCTCGTCTCCGAGCAGTTGATAGGTGGGGCAGGTCGCGGTGCAGAAGCCGCAGTGCACGCACTTGCGCAGGATGGCGTCGGCTTCCCGGCCTTCCGGGGTGTCCTTGATGAATTCGGCGAGGTTAGTCTGCATGGAAATTCAGGGGAACCGCCGATAAACGCCGATGAACGCAGATAAGATTCGAGTCTTGAAAAACAAGGGGCGCCGAAAAAACGACGAGTTTTGAGAATGCTGTTCTGCCCGCGCCGTGTGCTCGGGGTTGCGGGTATTTCTCTTCTTTCATCGGCGTTAATCGGCGTTCATCTGCGGTTACGAGTTCTGTTTCATCTCAGCGTGGTGAAGACTTTCTTGCGGTATTCGACCACGAACTGCAGGGTGCGCAGCAGCGCGTGGTGTTCCGGCACCGCACCGGAGGCGACCCTCTTCTCGCTCAGGTCCTCCATGATTTCCCGCAGCAGATCCGACACGATCAGCACTTTCGCGCCGCCCAGGGTCGGATGGTTGGTCTTGCTCGCGAAGGCGAGAATCGCGATCTGCTCGATCTCGTCGGGCAGTTCGAAGCCCGGGAACAGGGCGGGAATGTACTTGCGTCCGGCGTCAAACTTCTTCTTGAAACGGCGCTCGCGTTTTTCCCAGCTCTCGGCGTCCATTGACGGTTCGACGTGCACCAGGCGGCGAGCCGAGGGATTGTATGCAACCACATCCAGCTCGGATTCATGTCCGCCCCTGGTCGGTTTGCCGACCAACACGTTGCGACGCACGAAGTAGCCTTTGTATTCGTACCACTCGGTGACCAGTTGCTCGAGAAAGTTGTTTGCCATGGCGGTTACATCCAGTCGTACATGCGCGCGGGATTGAAAATTCCGGCGGGATCAAAGATCTGCTTGAGCCGGCGATGAATGTTCTGGAGCGCCGGCGACAGCGGATGAAACACGCCTGCCGATTTGTCGCCGCCGCGGAACAGTGTGGCGTGTCCGCCGCCGAATGCGGCGGCCTCGCGCACTGTTTTTGCGTCCATGCCGGACTTGAGCCACCGCAACGCACCGCCCCACTCAAGGAGCTGCTGCCCGGCGAGGTTGAGCGGGGGCGTGGTGGATTTGAGCGACAGCCGCCACAACGGCTCGCGCTGGCGGAAGAAGTCGAGCTCCTGTTCGCGCAGGCTTTGCCAGAAAGCTGCGCCGTCCGCGACTTCCTCGCCGCCCAACTTCTCCCGCGCGGCACGCACCGCGGCGGCCGCGCCGGAGAGCCGCACATAAAGCAGCTTTCCGGCATGACAGGTCGCCGAAAGCGGCAAGGGTTTCCCCGCCCATTCATTCATGAGCGCGAGCGCCTCCGCCTGCGTCTGCTCGCGGGAGAGCGTCAATTCCGCGACCGGCCGCGGCAGCGCCTTGAGCGAGACTTCGAGGATCACGCCCAGCGTGCCGAGCGAGCCGACCATGAGCCGCGACACGTCGTAACCGGCGACGTTTTTCATGACCTGGCCGCCGAACCTGAGATCCGATCCCTTGCCGTCGAGCAGGCGCACGCCGAGCGTGAGATCGCGCACTGCCCCGGCGTAAGGGCGCCGCGGTCCGGAAAGGCCTGCCGCAACGCAACCCCCAATTGTTGCGATCTTATTTTCTGGCGAAGCCGGCACGAAATTCCCCTCTCCCTCCCTCATCCCCGACCCTTCTCCCGGGGGGAGAAGGGAGGTTCGAGCTTCCCCTCTATCTTGCGAAGAGAGGGAAGGGGTTAGAGCTGGAGGGGCCAGGGGTGAGGGCAGCTTGCCAAAATGCGGCGGCTCGAAGGCGAGCATCTGGCCTTTGTCGCTCATCGCCGCTTCGATCTCCGCGAGCGGTGTGCCGGCGCGCGCGGTGATCACGAGTTCGGTCGGTTCGTAGGCGATGCTGCCGCGATAGGCCGAGGTGTCCAGAATGTCGCCGCGGATTTCGCCGCCGTAAAAATCCTTGGTGCCGCCGCCGCGGATGCGAAGCGGGCGTTTCTGTTTCGCCGCCCCTCGA
>MERG01000306.1 GCA_001771985.1 Betaproteobacteria bacterium RIFCSPLOWO2_12_FULL_62_13
CGCCGTGCCGAGCAAAAGCTGGCGGAAAGTCCGCTACCCGCCGTGCCGAGCAAAAGCTGGCGGAAAGTCCGCTACCCCGGAATTACCTCCCGATCGACGGCCTCCAGGCGTATGACCGCGGCGTGCAGGGCTTGCTGTTCGGCGCCGACAGCCAGGCCTTGCGCGAGGGCCGAATCGTGACAGTGCAGACGCTGGGTGGCACCGGCGGGCTCAAGGTGGGCGCGGACCTTCTGCGCCGGATCGACCGGGGCGGGGAGATCTGGATCAGCGACCCGAGTTGGGAGAACCATCGGGCGCTCTTCGAATACGCCGGATTTACGGTCAACACCTATCCGTACTACGATGCGCCCAGCCATGGCGTCGATTTTGACGGAATGGTCGGCGTGCTGCAGAAACTCCCCGCGGCTTCGATCGTGGTGCTGCACGCGTGCTGCCACAATCCGACCGGCGTCGACCTCTCGTCCGAACAATGGGAAGAGGTCATCAGGGTCGTCAATGCGCGCGAACTCGTGCCGTTTATCGATTTCGCATATCAGGGCTTCGCCGAAGGGCTGGACGCCGACGCCTCAGTGGTGCGCCGCTTTGCCGAAGCCTGTCCGGCCGTATTTGTCTCGAGTTCGTTTTCGAAGTCGCTTTCCCTGTACGGGGAGCGGGTGGGCGCATTGTCCGTCGTGACCGAAAACGCGGATGTGGCGGGCAGAACGCTGAGCCAGTTGAAGCGCGTGATTCGCACCAATTACTCCAATCCGCCGACCCATGGCGGACAGACCGCCACGGTGGTGCTGACGACACCGGAACTGCGGGCGCTTTGGGAACAGGAACTCGGGCAAATGCGTGAGCGCATCAAGACGATGCGCGGCCAACTGGTCGAGAAGATCCGGAACATCCGTTCGGATTTCGACTTCGGTTTCGTCGTGAAACAGCGCGGGATGTTTTCCTATTCCGGTCTTTCGAAGGATCAAGTGCGGCGGCTGCGAGAGGAGCATTCCGTCTACGCCATCGATAGCGGCCGCATCTGCGTGGCGGCGCTCAATTCCCGCAATATTGACTACGTCGCGCGCGCCATCGCAAGCGTACTGGTCTGAAGCGGGTCGCCTGCGGCAAGCTGTCCTGCGTGTTGCGACCGGCTTCACGCTCTGGCGGAAAGCTTCACAATTTTCGGCTGCACCAGCCTCGCGAAGTCCTTATAGGTCATTCTGATGAGCTCGGTGTGCGATCCCGCGTTGAACGCGATCTCCTCGTCCTCAGTCAGATGCTCCGCCACAAAGACCTCCATTCCAAAGAGATTGCCGAAAGGCGGCATTGCCCCCAGCTCGCACCCCGGAAATCTGTCCTTGAATTCCTCCTCGCCGGCCAGGCCGACGATGCCCGCTCCCGCTGCCTGCTTCAGCCGATCCAGATTTACTTTCTCTGAGGCGGGCAGCACGACCATGGCCATCTTTTCGTCCAGCTTGACCATGACCGTCTTGGCCAGCTCCTTGCCCCGAATGTGGGCGGATGCCGCGATTTCCTGTGCGGTATAAGCGAGGGAATGGTTGATCGTCACATACTTGATGTTGTGGCTGTCGAGAAACTCCTTCAATTTCCTGACCGGCATGGTCCCCTCCTATTGTCTGGCCCTCGGTCTCGGCAGATTCCTTTCAATCGAGGCCCTGCCCTTTCCAACTGACGCACGAACTCCGTCAGCATGCGTTGGTATGCCTCCGTTCGAGTAATTTGGGCCCACGAAGTTTCCCGCCTCCCCGTCGAGTGAGTGCGTGCCTGAGTAGTTGCCTCGCTCTGGTGGTTGGAATAGACTGCTTGGTAACTGACCGATAATTCCGCCCACGACCCGCTCGGATCGCGGCCCTCTCCCGGGGAGGAGAAAGCAAGCATGATCACAAGGCCCATTTATGTGCGGTCCGCCTGCACACCTGCTCCGGGCGCGCCGGCTCGGCGACTCGGGATGGCGCCGCGGTTGAATTTCCTGTCCGTTTTCCCTATCCCAACTTACGAAAAGCAAGTTCTACCAATACGAAAGGAGCAAGAAATGACGAGTCAACCTAAAGAAGCAATCTATGAGGCATTGAACCCTATTGGCGAACGTGAATCACCAAAGTACTTGGGCATCAATCCCCGCCTTGACACCCTGGATGGTAAAACGATCGGCCTATTCGATAATGCCAAACGAGAGTGTCCTTATGTGCTGGGGAAAATCGAGAAGTTGCTGCAAGAGCGATTTCCTGCAATCAAGATCAGTTGGTTCAGGAAGGGAACCTACAAACAAGTGATGTGGGACGCAGAAAAGGAGTGGGCAAAGAACCTCGACGGGGTTATCGCCATGTGCGGTGACTGAGGGTCATGCACTTCGTGGCTTGCCCACGAAATGGTGACGATGGAAAAGCAAGGCATTCCCGTCGTCGGGATTGCAAACGAGCATTTCGAGTCGGACTGGAAGATTGCGGCAAGAACCAAGGGGGTCCCGGGGACACGGTATGTGCTCACCTCTTTACCCTCAAACTGTGTTCAGGTCGATCGGTGTGAAGCGGCGGCGGAGGAGGAGATGTTCGATAAGCTTGTCGAGGCCCTGACGCGGCCCTTGACTGAGGAGGAGAAGGGGCCGGTGCTTGAAGAGCTGAAGGTCGAAAGGGTTGCCTGTACCGGCACGTTGCAGGAGGTGAACCAGTATTTTTACGAGAGGGAAATGACCGATGGGCTCCCGATCATACCTCCTACCGAGGCGGCGGTTCAGGAGATGTTGACCGGTACGGATCTTCCTCCCGATTATCTCGTAACGAAAATCTTGCCCGAGATGAGGAAGGCGACGGTAGAAAAAATTGCGATCAATGCGGTGATGGCGGGATGCCTTCCGACCTACATGCCGGTTTTGATCGCTGCGGCGGAAGCCGCCATGGACCCTGATTTCCATCTTGTTGAGACAGGAGTGAGCACAGGTTCCTACGCACCCCTGATGATTATTAACGGACCAATCCGCAATGATCTGAATATCAACTACAAGCATGGCGCCCTCAGTCCGGGACGCCGGGCCAACGCGACGATTGGGCGTGCCTTGAGGCTGATCCTGCTGAACACAGGCAGAGCCCTTCCGGGGATACAGGATATGGGGATATTGGGCTCTCCCGGCAAATACACCCAGTGCGTTGGAGAACATGAGGAGGCGAGCCCGTGGGAGCCCCTCCACGTGCAGAGGGGATGCGCTCCCGGGAGCAGTGCCGTGAGCATGGTGCCCATCACAGGCCGGGTGGCGATATTAGGCGGGGATGATCCTCAAAATACCCTTCGGATTGCGGCACAAGCAGCTGTGGTGAGAGCGAACTCCGACTATCTTGGCTCAAACATCGTCTTCTTCGTATCACCTGCGAGCTGCGATATCTTCCGGGACGCCAAGTGGAGCAAGAAAGACATCCAGAATCATCTCTACGAACATGCTCGCATTCTCCCGACCTCTTTTTGGGGCGCCAGATTATATAAACCAACCGGGAGAAGAAATGTGGAGTTCTTCCTGGGGAAAGAGATGGCGCAGTGGATATTCAAACAGGAGGGAACGGATATGCCGCTTCCTATTGTGACAGGGCCTGACAAATTTGTCGTCGTTTGCGTAGGTGGGCACGGCATGAATCAAAATGCGATTTTTACCTGCGGCCACGGTACGCTAGTAACCAGAGAAATAAAGCTGCCAAGAGACTGGGAGGCGCTGGTCGCGAAATACAAGGCAAGGGAGATAGAACGATTCAGGTATACAGCCAAAGAAAGGAAATACCAATGAGAAAAATTGACCTGATACCAAACTGGAAATTCCTGCTGATGAAGGCGATCGGAGCACTGTTCGCGCTCGCTCTGGTCATCCCGCTTTCTACCGCCGTCGCGGCGAGCGACTCGTATCCGAGCAAGCTGGTGCGGGTGGTCATTCCGTTCGCGCCGGGCGGGAGTACCGACATCGTCGGACGCACGATCGCCCCCAAGCTCTCCGAGCGCCTCGGCAGGGAGATCATCATCGAAAACCGAGGCGGGGCGGGAGGCATAATCGGTATAGGAGTGGTGGCGAAGTCGGAGCCCGATGGTCACACGCTGCTCATGACCTCTCCTGCGTTTATTATCAACCCCTTTTTCCACAAGATACCATACGATCCGGTGAATTCCTTTGTCCCCATTGCGAGGCTTGTCGCCGGGTCAAGAGTGCTCTCGGTCCACCCGAGCGTTCCGGCCAAGTCGGTGAAAGAATTCATCGCACTTGCGAAAAATCAGCCCGGGAAGCTGGTTTATGCCTCGACGGGCGTCGGCAGCGATGCGCATCTCGCGGGCGAACTCTTCAAAATGATGGCCGGCATCGATTTCCTGACCGTGCAATTCAAAAGCGGCGGCCAAGCGATAACAGACCTTATGGGAGGCCACTCCGACTGGATGCTCGGTACGGTCACGCTGTCATTGTCTCAAATCAGGGCCAATAAGCTCAGGCCGCTGGGGATTAGCGGATCCGTGCGCAGCAAGCTCATTCCCGATGTGCCGACGATTTCGGAGGCCGGCGTCCCCGGGTATGAAGCGTCCCAATGGTTAGGTTTCTTAGCACCGGCCGGTACGCCGCAGGCGATTGTCAACCGGCTGCATAAGGAACTCACGCAGATCCTGAACTCGGAGGATACGAAGAAGATGCTCGAGGAGCAGGGTCAGGATTTGGCTTTGCAGGGCCCTACCGAGTTCGGCAAATTTATGGCAGCAGAGACGGCCAAGTGGGGAAAGGTCATCAAAGCGGGCAACATCAAGGTGAAATAAAGAATTCGCGCGGAAGTCATGTCAAGAGGCAGATTACTCGAGTTTTGAACCCCCTTAGAGGAAGCGTCATGCAACTCACGTCGAAGCGCATTGAAGTGTCGGACGCCTTGGAGTGTGTCGAGTACTTCTACCGCGAGAACATGACGGACGGCCTGCCGGTGGTTCCACCCACCGAGCAGCGGGTGCAGCAATTCCTTGACGCCGCGCGCTGTCACCCGACGCCAAGATTGCTCTGGTGGCCGAAAGAGCGAGTGTCATCACCGCTGAGAAGCTTGCGATCAACGCCGTCATGGCGGGATGCCTGCCCGAGTACATGCCGGTCCTCGTGGCGACGGTAGAGGCGCTCGCCGATCCAGCTTTCAAGTTCAGCCACTTGGCCAGCTTGGGCTCGCCTTGGCCGCTCGTGATCGTGAGTGGACCCATCGTGCGGACCCTCGGTATGAACTACGGCATGTACCTCTTTGGCTCGGGCAACCGCGCTAACGCCACCATCGGGCGCGCTCTCAGCCTGCTCCTATGGAACTGCTGCGAGCTGCGACCGGACGCAATACAGCGAGGTCAACTCGGCAACCCCCACCGCTACTCCTGCTGCATCGCCGAGAACCCTGATACGGCGTGGGAAGGCCTGAACGAGCGGGAAGGCTTCGAGCGGACGACCAGCACCGTCACCGTGGCCTCCGGGTACCACCTGTGCATGACGCGGTCGGCAAGCAGTTCGCCTCGCGGCATCCTCGCGCCGCTGGTAAACGCTATTAGTCACCATGAGTTCGAACCAAGCTGCGTCGTGGTCATGATGCCGCCCAACCTAGAGGAGTTGCTGGCGAACCAGGGTTGGACAAAGCGGCGGATCCGCGATTACATCTTCGAGCATCGCCGGCGGTCGGTGAAGGACTTAAAGGAGGACGCCCAGTGGGGGCGACGCGGATCCCGATTCGTGGATGGCCTCAAGGACCTAGCCTACTGAGAGAGACCCCCCGGCTATGCCGGGGTGGCAGTAAGAGTTTGACAGTTACGGGAGTCCATTCCGCGGAGACTTCCAATCGTGAGCCGCCAAAGCACACGAAAGAAGTTCCGCAGATGGACGAGTACGAAAGCCTAAGTCATACGAAGTGGGAGTGCAAATATCATGTGGTATTTATTCCGAAGTGCCGAAGGAAGGCGCTGTATGGGCAGTTGAGGAAGCACCTGGGCGAGGTGTTCCGGCAGCTGGCAGAGCGTAGGCAGAGCCAGATCGAGGAGGGGCACCTGATGCCCGATCACGTGCATATGCTGATTTCGATCCCACCGAAATACGCGGTGTCGCAGGTGGTTGGGTATATTAAGGGGAAAAGCGCGATTCACTTGGCACGAGTGTATGGGGAGAGGAAACGAAGTTTTGTCGGGCAGCATTTTTGGGCCCGCGGATATTTCGTGTCCACCGTGGGGCGAGACGAGGTGCTGATTCGGGATTACATTCGTAATCAGGAAGAAGAGGATCGGAAACTCGAGCAAATGCAGCTTTGGCGATAGAGCTGGCCACCGATAAGGTGGCCCCTGAAACTGGGGCCGCGTTAGCGGCCCCTTCAAGCCGCTTTGAGCGGCTCACACATTAAAGCCCCCGGCTTTGCGTGCGCCACGAGCGCGAAGTAGCCCGCAAGGGTTGCTGAGTGTGTAACTACATAACCGATGAGGGTAGGCCCCTCGAGATCGGTTTTCAGGAGCAGATCTCAAATCACCTCCAGCTGCTGAGGTCAAAAGCCGAGGTGGTGAGCACCGGAGGAAAAGGCTCGGCAGACGAC
>MERG01000307.1 GCA_001771985.1 Betaproteobacteria bacterium RIFCSPLOWO2_12_FULL_62_13
ATTCGTTCTGCAAGATTCAGCGTTTTTCGGATTCCTGTTGCGCATTGATCAGGACCACGCCGCTACCATTCATGCGCAGGGATGCTCCTGCGGTGGACCCCTGCACCGAGCCAGCTACGCGCGCAAGCCGCGGGGTGGCGCCCGTGGGGCAGCCGTGGATACGACCCGGATCAGCTTTTGTTGTGGCCACTGCCGGCTGCGTTGCACGCCTGCGTCAGTCCGGTTTCTGGGGCGCCGGGTGTATTGGGGCGTGGTGGTGGTTCTGGCCACGGCGTTGTGCGCCGGCCTGAGTTTGCGGCGCGGCCAGCAGTTGTCGCAGCAGTTGGGAGTTCCAGTTTTGACGCTCCTGCGCTGGCGGCAATGGTGGCTGACCGGATTCACGAGCACCGCCGTGTGGCACGCGCTGCGCGGCAGGCTGCTCCCACCTGTAGCGACTACCGATCTGCCGGGCGGTTTGCTGCGGCGCGTGGTGGCGCTCGACGCGCCCAGCGTGCTGGCGACGCTGTTGCGATGGCTTGCTCCGCTGAGCACGTGCACTGAGGGCCGGTAGATGCGGTGCACTGCCGCGCAGAAGATGGCGTTAGCCAAGGCGGTGCGCGCCGTTTAGTCTTTCGTCCTTCGGGCGTCATGCCTCAACGTGCGGAGATTCTTCCTACCATGCCTCCTCCAGATGGTGCCAGCCCCCGGGACCAATGGGCCCGGCTACGCCTGTTGATCATCGGTCAACTGCTGGCCGCCCCCCCGCCACGGGGCGAACTCAAGCAGCGGCTGACTGAACTGAGCGCGCAGACCTGGCGCCACCCGATGCACGGTGGCGAGGTGCGCTTCGGGGTGTCGACGCTCGAACGCTGGCTCGCTCGGGCGCGGCGCAGTCCTGATCCGGCCACGCTGCTGGCCACCGTGCCGCGGGTCGACGCCGGCTGCACGCGCGTAATCAGCGCCGAACTGGCCGCCGCCATCAAGGCGCAGTACGCCGCACATCCGAAGTGGCACATTTAATGACAAGCTTACGATTAAATGTGTAATCAAAAGGACGCCGTAATGGGAAGGAGCCCCGTCAGGTAGCTGATAATTTATCGTTTTAGAGCGAACGTGCTTCGCATTATTGGACGTGCAATCCTTGGGGCTTTCCGAGGAGGTGTCTATGTCCATTCAATCAGCTGGAGATGCGTCGCTAATCGAACAACTGAAAGCCCATTTAAGAGCTGAACGGTACGCCGCCGGGATTCAGCGGCTCTATCCGGCGCTCGTGCAACGGTTTCTGAACTTCCTTGAGAGCAAGAACGTAGCGATCGAGGCCGCGTGTCTTTCGGACATCGAGGAGTTTCTTCGGCGAGAGCTACGGCTCTATCGCGATCGGCACGAACGGGCTCCGCGTCATCCTCGCCAATTGCGCTGGAAGTACACGAGGCCCATTCATATGACCTTACGCTTGGTTCATGGCCGGTGGCCCGTTGCAGCTGCGCCCGCCAATGCACTTGAAGCGTTCCAACGCGACGTGGTGCAAGCGTATGACCTGTGGATGCAAGAATTGCGTGGACTGGCGGTGGCGACGCGATTCCAGCGCACTACCCAGGCGTTGCAGTTCCTGAAAGCGCTCGGGCCGCGAGGCGATAAAGACGGCTTGATGGGGCTGAACGTTCGCGACATCGACGAGTACGTGCAACAGCGTTGCAATAATTTGCGTCGACGATCGATCAGCGATTACACCAGTGATCTTCGACTCTTCCTACGCTACTTGCACGGAAGTTCTCAGACGGCGTTTGACCTTAGCGAGACTGTGATCGGGCCGCGGATCTACGATCGCGAGGACATCCCTTCGGCATTGCGACCCGAGGAAGTGAAGAAGGTACTGGAGGTAGCCGCACAGGATCTGTCACCCACCGGGCGGCGGGATTACGCCATGCTGATGCTCCTGGCGACCTACGGACTGCGCGCCGGGGAAGTCGTTGCATTGCGCTTGGAGGACCTAGATTGGAAAAAAGAAGTCCTTCGCGTACATCACTCGAAAACCGGGGAGCACTCGGAACTGCCGTTGCTGCGCGAGCCAGGCGAAGCCGTCCTAGGATACTTGAAACATGGTCGACCAAAGAGCGAACATCGGGAGATCTTCCTGTACGCCCGTGCGCCGTACCGGCCATTCAAAAGAAGCGGTACAGGCCTCTACAGCGCCATTCAGTTTCGTCTCGCGGCGGCAGGACTAACTCCCTCGGGCAAAAAGGGACCCCACGCCTTTCGCCATGCGCGTGCGGTCAGCCTGTTGCGCGCTGCCGTGCCGCTCAAGATAGTGGGCGATGTCTTGGGTCACCGCTCCGCGCACTCGACCGGGGTATATCTGAAACTGGCGACAGAGGATTTACGAGCTATCGGCTTGGAGATCCCGAGCGGGGGGTTGCCATGAGACGCTCATCGCCCGCCGATGCAAAGACGCTGCAGTGCTTCCTTCAGACGCAGCGCTTTCGTCATCAGAAGACACCGACAGTCTATGGCTGTGTGCTGCGTGACTTTCAGTGCTTTGTCGTTAAGCACGCAGCCGACGAGTTGCCGTGTCTATCGATCGTGCAGCAATGGCTTCGCGAGCGCAGCCTGCAATGGCCGGTGCATATGGTCTGCCATCGTGCTCGACTGATTGAGCGCTTCCTCGAGTGGCAGCAGGCGGCCGGGGTGATCCCCACAAATCCGTTTGCAGAACTACATCGCGACTACGGGCAGAGTACCACGGCGATTGTGCGCGCCTTGCTCAATGAAGATGTCGAGGCCGCGTTACAGCGACTGTCTCCTGTCCCACGATTCGGCAGCTTCTTGGGCCAACGGATGCACGAGTACGTGACCCAGATGCGTTCCCTCGGCTATCGCTACGATGTTCACGAGCGCCAGCTGCTGCGCTTTGATCGCTTCCTGCAGGGCCATGCTGAACTTACAGGTGCGCCGCTGCCGAAGCTTATCGAGGTCTGGAGTACAAACCGCACCAGCCCACAACATCTCCTTGAGGCGCAAGAAGTGGGCCATCTCTTGTCGAAGGCCATGCATCGGCTCGACCCCAGCCTGGCGATGTTACCTGTTGGCGCTGACATGTACCGGCGGGTCCGTCAGCAACATCGGCGGCCTTATCTTTACACCGAGGAGGAGATAAAGCGCATCTTGCAGGCGGCGCTGTCGTTCCCGTCCCCGAAGGCGCCACTGCGTCCGCTGGGTCTTTACACGATGCTGGTGCTCGCGTATTGCGCCGGACTACGTATGGGCGAGATCGTCGGCTTGGCGCTGGGGGACGTGCATTTGCAGGACGAAACGATCGACATCCGGGAGACGAAGTTCTTCAAGTCGCGTCGACTTCCCCTGGCACCGAGCGTGATGGAGGCCCTGAAGCATTATGTTACGGCGCGTCAGGCAACCGGTGCGCCGACGAGCGCGGAGAGCGGCTTGTTCTGGAATCAACGCTGTGCCGATCGCTACTCGTACGGTGGGGTCAGCAACTTGTTGATACAGGTGTTGCGTCGCGCCGGGCTTAAGCCCACACGTGGCCGAGTCGGTCCGAGAATCCATGATCTTCGGCACGCAATGGTGGGCGCACGCATGCGGCAGTGGTACCGCGACGGCATCAATCCGCAATCGCGTCTTCCTTACCTCGCAACATACCTTGGGCACAAGGACATCAAATCAACGCTGGTCTATTTGAGCATCACGCCGGAGCTACTCCAAGAGGCCAGTGCGCGCTTCCGGAAAATCGGCGCACAGACGCTCCGTTCCGAAGGAGACCCCCAATGAAAGCGAACTCGTTTCCCAATCTGCTACACGCGTTCTTCCATGACTGGATCGGACAGCAGCGCAACCTATCCCATCATACGGTGCTGTCGTATCGTGACACGTGGCGTCTGTTCCTGCGCTTTGCCTCTCAGCGCAAGAATCGAACTGTCGCCGCACTGTCACTGCCCGATCTGGACGCGACCGAAGTGCTTGCGTTCTTGCAACACCTGGAGGAAGAACGCAAAATCTGTATAGGCACACGCAACTGTCGTCTGGCCGCAATACGCAGCTTCTTCGCCTTTGTCGCCCAGCAAGAGCCTCAGAGCATCGCGCAGTGTGCACAGATCGCACGTATCCCCACCAAGAAGGCCAGCCGGCCGGCGATGTGTTACCTGGAAGCCGACGAGATCGCCGCCATCCTCAAACAGCCCGACCGATCAAATGTCGAAGGACAACGTGATCATGCGTTGCTGGCACTTCTCTACAATACCGGGGCACGCATACAGGAGGCACTCGATCTGTGTCCCCGAGCGATCCGCCTCGAATCGCCCGCACAGGTCACGCTATTTGGAAAAGGCCGCAAAGAGCGAATCAGTCCTCTGTGGCCGGAAACTGCAGACCTGCTCAAGGCACTTCTGAAGCGACAACCACGCACGCAAGACGAAGCAATCTTCGTCAATTGCTATGGGCAACCTCTTGGGGCGGCGGGCGTTCGCTTTAAGCTCCATCAATACGTTTTGGCGGCGGCTCAACAATTGCCATCGCTCGCGCAAAAGCGCGTCACCCCCCATAGCTTTAGACACACGGCGGGTGTCCAGCTCGTAGCAGCGGGCGTCGACGTTACGGTTATCCGAAGTTTGTTTGGGCACAGTCGGTTGGAGACCACCAACCATTACGCCCGAGCCAATCTTGAGACCAAGCGAAAAGCATTCGAGCAAGTGGACCCCTCAACACGCCCGGGCAAACCACCGCGCTGGAAACGGGATCCGGAGCTGCTTGCGTGGCTTGACTCCCTGTGAAAGTCGCTCCCAATAATGGAAAGCCAAGGCGGCCCGCCCACCTACGAAAGCGGAGCGGCGGGCCGCTTCCTTCTCATTATCTGGTCCTTCTGATTACACATTCAACTGCATTACGACAACCTCCAGCAGCTGGCGCTGGCCGCCGGTGCGCTGCCCTCCTATGCCACGGTGCTGCGTTTCTTCCGCGCCGAAGGACTGTGGCGTCAACGCGAACCGGTGTCCGGTGCGCAGCGCGCCGCGCTGCCCGACGGGACGCGGGAAGTGCGCAGCTTCGAGGCCACCCACATCGGCGCGCTGTTCCATCTCGATGGTCACCAGGGATCGCTCAAGGTGCTCAGCCGGCACGGCGAATGGATCACGCCGATCGCCCTGTGCGTGATCGATGACTGTTCGCGCCTGATCTGCCATCTGCAGTGGTATGCCCACGAGAACACGGAATGCCTGGTGCACTGCGTGGCACAGGCCCTGCAACGAAGGGGGCTGCCGCGCACGATCTACAGTGATAATGGCTCGGCCATGATCGCCGGTGAATTCACCGCCGGCCTGCACCACCTGGGCATCCTGGCGCTCACGACGCCACCGCGCTCGGCGTGGATGAATGGTAAGCAGGAGACGCTGTGGAATCGCGTCGAAGGCCGCCTTCTCGCGATGCTCGATGCGGTCCCGAACCTGACCCTCCAACAACTCAACGACGCCTCGCACGTCTGGGCGGAGCACGAATACCACCAGAGCGTGCACCGGGAGTTGTCCGGCGCCACGCCGCTGCAGCGCTTCCTCGCCGGACCGAGCGTGCTGCGCGAGTGCCCGGACGCCGCGACCTTGCACCGCCACTTTCGCATCCAGGTAAAGCGCACCCAGCGCCGCAGCGACGGCACGCTCAGTCTGGACGGCGTGCGCTTCGAGGTCCCCCAGGTCTTCTCGCACCTGCGCGAACTGACCGTGCGCTACGCCCGCTGGGACCGCAGCCAGGCCGACCTCGTCGACCCGCGCACCGGGGTCATTCAGGCCACCATCTACCCCCTGGACAAGACCCACCATGCCGATGGCCGCCGTCGGCGAATCAAGCCAACCGGACTTTCGTCGCGGCCTCTGGGCACCACCGCCGCGCCGAGCGATCCGCACGCGCCGTTGATGCGCCACCTGCTGGCGGAGTTTGCCGCCACTGGGCTGCCACCGGCCTACCTCGAACTTGACGATACCTCTTCCGACCCGGAGCCCACCGCATGAACCGCATCCTGTTGACCCAGTATGGCCTAAAGTGGAACCCCTTTAGCACCGAGTTGCCCAGCGAGGCGCTGTATCTGTCGCCGAAGATCAACGACTTCTTCTGGCGCATCGAGAACGTCCATGTGCGCGAGGGCGGCTTCGCCCTGATCCAGGGCGATCCCGGCACCGGCAAGAGCGTGGTCCTGCGCGCCCTGGCCGAGCGACTCGAGCAACAGGGGGATCTCACCGTCGGGGTGCTCAATCACCCGCAGAGTAATCTGGGCGACTTCTATCGCGAGCTGGCCGAAGTCTTCGGCGTCTCGCTCAAGCCCAGCAACCGCTGGGGCGGCTTCAAGACCTTGCGCGAACGCTGGGTCAGTCACCTCGAAGCCACTCGCGCGCGCTGCTGCCTGCTGATCGATGAGGCGCAGGAGATGAGCCCCAAGACCTTGCTCGAGTTGCGCCTGCTGGCCTCCGCGCGCTTCGATTCGAAGCCGCTGCTGGCGGTGGTGCTCGCCGGCGACCGGCGCCTGAGCTATGCACTGGCGCGCGATGAACTGCTGCCGTTGGGCACCCGCATCCGCGCCCGGTTGCCTCTGGATTATGCCTCTCGCGAGGAACTGGCGGCGTGCCTGGATCACCTGCTCAGCACCGCCGGGGCGCCCACGCTGCTCAGTGCGACGCTCAAACACACCTTGTGCGAGCGCGCCGGCGGCAACTACCGGGTCATGACCAACATGGCCGCGCAACTGTTGGCCGTGGCGGCACAGCGCCAAGTGCCGACGCTCGACGACAAACTGTACTTGGAGGTGTTTGCGCCACCCGGCGCGAGCGCCTCCGCCGCGCGCCGGTCCACCCGCACCCGCTGAGCGGAGCGCGCGCCATGATCCCGAAACCAAGAGCCGTGACCCCGCGCCGCGCCAGGCGACAAACCGTCATGCTGGAGATCGAGCTGCCGGCGCTCTCCGACGAGGCCGCGGCGGCAATGGCCGACGTGTTGGTGCAGTTGTATCATCGCTTCGAGGCCGTCTACTACGCCCAGATCCTGAATCATCACGCTGCCCACGCACCCGGCTACCAAGTCACCGGCAATGGCAGCGACGATTCCGACACGAGTGAAGAACCGTTCTGA
>MERG01000308.1 GCA_001771985.1 Betaproteobacteria bacterium RIFCSPLOWO2_12_FULL_62_13
ACTCATAGGATTTTCCGGTTCACCGCGGGGAAGAGGTACGACCGCTTCGTGCGATTTCCCTGTTTTCAATCTCACCACTATCCGACATCCGCGCCCCATGTAATCCATATGCCTGTCGACGTGCATCGTTATTCGCCTATGCAAATTCCATGTGTCCTGATCCTGAAAAGCTGCATTGATGTCCTTGTACGTCAATGACGCGACGCGCTGCGTTATTCCACTTGCGACTGAGAAAGGAGTACTGCCTTGCGCCGAAGAAACGTTCTTCGGCTCGTAGAAATGTGATTGACGGTAGGCTAACTCGGACACGTGGACATCGATCGCGTCTACATCCTCGCCACCAAATCCATGGGTCGACATTAGTGCGAGCGCCGCGTCTATAGGGCCATGAGCATAGCGGCAGGCGGCATGAGGTTTGAATCCGCATTCCAACAGATGGTATTCATCGCCCAATGCAGTCGTCAGAACAGTGATATTGGTGGAATCGGCATAGGCTTTAAGAAATCCCTCTTGCCCTTCTAGGATGTCAGGCGGACCGATAAAACCCTTGCTCGCCAACGTGGCGGCGAGTACTCCGCTTTTAACAGCCCTCCCCACATTAAAGGCCTTGATCATCGACGGGTTGTTAATGAACGCAACAAGACCTGCCGCCTGAGTCCCCGCAATACCAATGGCGCTAATCATTTGCTCTGGGGAGAGCCTCATTAGGCGACCAGCTGTCACGGCTGCCCCGAAGGTCCCCAGTGTGGCGGTGCTATGAAAGCCTCGCTGGCGGTGAGACGGATTTACCGCTAGTCCTAAGCGAATCATGACCTCGTAGCCGGCCACAACCGCAGCAATTACTTCAGCGCCTGATGCGGAAACGGATTCTGCAACCGCCATTGCCGCTGGCGTGATTGCTGATCCCGTCTTCGTGAGTGCGTCACGATGGGCATCATCCATATCCAGTGTATGCGCCAGCGTGCCATTCACAAGCGCCGCCAACATAGGCGTTGCCTTGCTGCCCCACCCTACGATCGTACTCGGCCCCACATGCCCCCTGCATTCGGCCGCCTCATAGACAAGCGTCGCGGCTTTATTGCCATAAGCGCCAATTTGATTACCCAGGCAGTCGAGTATCAATAGCTTGCATTGAGAAATAACCGCGGAACTCAGCGTGCCAAACTGGGCGTCCGCGGCAAATTTGGACAATTCAGCTGTCACGTTCGATGCCTTCTCCAACGCACTCATTTGACAGTCGCTCCCGAAGCAGCCACAACCTTTGCCCACTTCTTCATTTCGTGTAGCACATACATTCTGGCCTCCGTCGGCGTTCCGGACAATGGTTCCGCTCCACCCCGCGCTAGGCGCTCCTGCACCTCGGGAGCACTCGTAATCTTGTTAAGCTCGACGTTGAGCATATTGACAATGGCGCGGGATGTCTTCGCCGGTGCAAGCAGGGCGTACCAGTTCTCGGCTTCAAACCCAGGGAATCCAGAAGCAGCAATTGTCGGCACTCCTGGAGCGACGCGTGACGGCTTTAGGCTAGTCACACCAAGCGGCTTGAGCCTTCCGTTATTCACATGTGCGATGGCGGCGATTATTCCGGGGAACATCACCTTCACCTGACCACTGATAAGATCTATTATGGCGGGTCCTCCCCCCCTGTACGGGATGTGAACGAGGGCAGCGCCACTCATCGAATTAAAGAGTTCAGCGGCTAAATGAGTGGGCGTTCCGGCTCCCGCCGATGCATAGTTCAGAGACCCGGGTGTTCTCTTGGCCAGATCCACGAGAGCACCTGGAGATGAGACCGGCAATGACGGGTGCACGACTAACAAGTTCGGTGCCGATGCAATCAGGCCGATCACAGTGAGGTCCTTGGGGTCGTAGCCTAAGCTTTTGTAGAGGGATCGGTTAATCGCGTAAGCGACCGACACGACAACAAGGGTGTGGCCATCCGGCTGCGCTGCTGCCGCAAGACCAGTTCCCAAATTGCTCCCTGCGCCAGGGCGATTGTCGATAACGAACTGCTGCCCAAGAGCCTCGCCAAGCTTTTGACCAACCAGACGCGTCACTATATCTACGCCTCCACCAGGGGCGAATGGTGCTATCAGGCGAACCGGCCGGGCTGGATAAGACTGCGAATGGGCAGGAAAGCCCGTCGTTATTAAATAGAGAGCGACAGCAATGGTTACGGCTTTTGAATGTAACATCTCTACCTCCTTTGGCTACAGGCCAGCTCTCTACCGGCGCCGTTTTCGTGTTTACTAGGTTGAGACTCTCGCGTCAGAACGTAGTGCCCGCTGCGGTGGTGCGCGGATGCGACGTCGCTCCGGCAGCGCATAGTCCGCAACCGCAAAATGCTGAGTGGACTCGTTCGGGTCCATTACATCCCGGCGTACTCGCATCCCTTCGTCTTCCGATATCGGCGGCGTCCAGCTACGTTGATGCGCTCAAATCACCCAGACTACTTTCACGATGATTCAGTTATTGTATTGTGACTACAATTCTGCCCTTGGCCTGTTGCTTCAGCATGGTGTCGAATATCGCTGGCAGTTGATCCAGCGTCACAGTCTGCACAATGCGTTTGAAATGGCGCGGCTTGAGGTCGGTCGCGAGCCGCTGCCACACGCAACAGCGGATATCCATCGGTGTATAGGCCGAATCGATGCCGATCAGGCGCACACCGCGCAAAATAAACGGCAGTACCGTCGTATTAAGTTCTATGCCGCCGGCATTGCCAAAACTCGCGATCAAGCCGTACGGTTGCATGCTGCGCGTCAGCGCGGACAATTGTTCGCCGCCGACGGAATCGAATGCCGCTGCCCACACGCCTTTTCCGAGTGGCCGCATACTGGGTTTTAGTCCATCGCGAGCCAGCACTTCTGCGGCGCCGATATTCTTCAGGTAGGCGTGCTCGCTTGCCTTACCCGTTATCGCGGTCACCTTGTAGCCAAGCCCGGCGAGCATATCGATGGCGAAGCTGGCACAACCCCCAGTCGCACCGTTGACCACCACCTTACCGTTATCCGGCATCATGCCGTTCTGTTCGAGCAAATGCACTCCCAATGCAGACGTATAACCTGCAGTGCCGAGCGCCATCGCCTCGAACAATGTCAGGCCTGGCGGCAATGGAACAACCCAGTCGGCCGGCACACGAGCATAGCTGCCGTAACCGCCATCATGGCCCGTCCCCATATCGTAGCTGGTACAGATGACCTCTTCGCCAGCTTTAAATCGGCTGTCATTGGAAGAGACAACCGTACCGCTCAAATCGATGCCGCCGACACAAGGATAGCGGCGCACAATCTTACCTGTGCCAGTTCCGGCCAACGCATCCTTGAAATTGACACTCGAATAGGCCGTCTTGATGACGACCGCCCCAGCATCAAGTTCATCTAACGTCATTTCGACGAGGCGCCCGCGCGCTTTGCCGTTCTCCTCGAATATGCGGTACGCCTTGAATTTTTCCACAACATTCTCCCCATTGGAGTTCGCTTGGCTCCTGTTCAATTCACAGTTGAACCACGGACGATCCACTATGGATATGAACTAACCTCGTGCTCCATGTGCGAACGATCGGGCCTCAGCATCTGTCCTTCATCCGACTCCACTACTGCTCCGCCGAAGTTGAACGCCAGCGTACCAAGCAGGAAGCACCCGACGCACCAAGCGTGACGTCTCGCGCCAGTGCGTGCTGCGTCTCAGGATGCGCCATACGACACTTTGGCCGAACGTTCCTTGAGCAGCCGGCGCACCACCTTGCCGGCCGGATTCTTCGGCAACTCGTCGACGAACTCGATGACGCGCGGCTTCTTGTAGCTCGCGATCTCCGACTTGCACCACTCGATCAGCTCCTCTTCGCTGACGTACCCGCGACGCACGACGAAGGCTTTTACCGACTGGCCCCAATAGGCGTCTGGCACGCCGATTACTGCCGCCTCGCTCACCCCCGGGTGGCACTGCAGCGCTCGTTCGACCTCGCCGGGGTACACGTTGTAGCCGCCTGTTATGATCATGTCGTTCTTGCGGTCGCGTATGTAGACGTAGCCGCACTCGTCCATCACCCCCATATCGCCGGTGTGCATCCAGCCTTCGCGCAATGCCTTCGCGGCCGCGTCCGGGCGGTTCCAGTAGCCGTGCATCATGCCCATGCGGCGCACGGCGATCTCGCCCAGCTCGCCGCGCGGCAACTCGTGCCCCTCATCGTCGATGATCCGCAGCTCGGTGCCGAGCGCCGGCCGACCTGCCGACTGTAGGCGGCGCAGCTGTTCGGGCGTGCCCTCCGCTACGTGGTCGTCCGGCTCCAGCGCCGTAATCGGGTTGCCAGTTTCGGTCGAGCCGTACTGTTGGCGCAGCACTGGGCCGAACACCTGCAGCGAGCGGTGCAGCGTCTGTTCCGAAATCGGTGCGCCGCCGTAGAACAGGCGCTTGATGCTGGCGACGTCGTGTCGCGCCGGGTCAAAGCGCTCGAGCAGCGCGTTGAGCATGGTCGGCACAAGATAGAAATGTGTCACTTTCTCGCGCGTGATGAGCTGCAGCACCATTTCGGCATCGAAATTCGCCAGCAGCAGCTGGACCGCGCCCCGTACCCAGAACGGCATGAGGCATCTGCCGCTGCCGTGCCCGAGCGAGGTTGCGTGCAGCATGCGGTCGTCGGCTCCCGGCAAGTCGCCAAGGTTGAGCAAGCTGTGGGTGAGTTGCTGGTACATAGCGCCTGTGCTGTACATCGCGCCCTTGGGTACGCCCGTGGTGCCGGAGGTGTAGCGTATGGTCTCGATTTCCTCCTCGTCGACTTCGATTGCGGTGTCCGTCTCGGAACCCGAGGCAAGCAGCACATCATAGGCATCGGCGTTCGTGCCACCGACTACGAACACTTCGCGTAGGTCCGGCAGTTCCCTACGCCGCAACGCGAGCAACTCCGCTGCGGCGCCGGTACAGATTGCGGTGGCAGCGCCGCAGTCGAGCAGAATGAGTCTCCGCTCAGCCGCCGATAAGCGCAGGTTCACCGGCACCGTCACAAGCGCCGCCTTCATTAGCGCGAACAGCGCCTCGACGTACTCGGGGCCGTTGTCGAGCAACAGGGCGACGCGCTCGCCGCGACGCAGGGAGCGTGCCATCAACGCGTGTGCCAGTCGGTTGGAGCGCCGGTGCAATTCGTCAAAGGAACAGCGCCGGTCGCCGAATACGAACGCCGTGCGCGAGCCGTAGCGTTCGGCTGCCCAGCGCACTAGAAAACCCGCACGACGTTTCATTTTCCGCCTCCGCCGCGATCGTCAACCCCGTGCCTGTGTCACCCGCTGATTGAAGCCGTTCATTATCTGTATTAAGGTTCGTCTAGCGAGGCTGCATATATAAACCTTGCCATCCGGCCACATGGCAGCGCCATTCCGGTCACCTCCGAAAGTACGCGATGGGCTGCACGCGTCTATCCGGCGGAATTCGCACCGGTGCGCGCGGGAAAGTGCCATCAGCGATTCTTGAAGCTCGGTTTGCGCTTTTCCTGGAACGCCTTCAGGCCTTCCTTCGCATCCTCGCTGTTGCGGAGGCGCTCGGAGATGACTCTGGCCAGTGCGATTCCATCACGGAAGCTCGTGCGGCTCGCGCCGCTTATCGCCTCCTTGGTGGCAGCCACGGCGAGCGGGGCGTTGTTGCGGATCTTCTGCGCCAGCTCCATTAACGCATTGTCGAGTTCGGCACGGGGCACCACCCGGTTCACCAGACCGAGTTCGAGCGCGCGCTGCGCACCAATGGTGTCACCCGTGAGCAACATCTCGAGGGCCAGTCCGCGGTGCATGGAGCGCGGTAACCAGTTGTGGCCACCCACGGACATAACACCCATCTTTACTTGCGGATAGCCGAACACCAGATTGTCGGCGGCAATGCGGATGTCGCAAGCCATCGCAAGGCTAGCGCCACCGCCCAATGTTGCGCCGTGGATCCCGGCGATGATGGGCTTGAAGACGTCGAGGTCGCCATAGTGCAGACCCGGCGGCTCGAGGAAGACTTCGGCGGTGTACGTGAGGTCGTGCCCGGCGCAGAAGCCTCGACCCTCGCCACGCAGAACAATGACCCACACGTCAGGATCGTTCTTCGCCTCGCGCCAGACCAGACGCATTTCTTCGAGCATCGCGTTGTGGTACGCGTTGAGAACCTTCGGACGGTTCATCGTCAGCGTGGCGATATGGTCCTGATTCTCGTACTTTATGAATTCGAAATTGGTCATGATCTTCCTTCCTTGATTAGCGCCGAGCGCCGAGTTGTGTGAGGGGCGGGAATCGGCGGGCGAGGCGATGTTCGATGCACGCGCAATTCCAATTATCTTCAAAACCATCTTCACTGCAGAAAGTGGAGTGGTTGGTTTCGGGACACTTTAGACCGGTGGCAGTACGAGGGAGGATCTTGAGCCGCAGGTGTTCTACATCGTGCAGCTCGTATGCGTGGCGCTGGATGGCACGAATCTGGCCGTTCAGGCCATCAACGGCACCCACGGATACATTGTTCTCGGGTTCATCCATCCTCTCCTCCCATCAAGCTAAATTCCGATGTTCGTTTGTTCGCTAGCCACGAACCTGACGAAGCTTTCCCAAGAGCGTTCGATGTGATTGTTGACTGCCGCCTTCACGGCTGCTTCATCCCGATCTCTGAGGGCATGCAGAATCGCCTGGTTCTCTTTAACGACTTCGTTTGCTCTATCCGAATGTCTATCAAAGATCATTGTTCCCAGGAGTTTCACCTGATTCTCAATGGCGATCAGAATGGAGCGCAGGCAAGAATTGCCCGACGTGATTGCGATGGCCTGATGGAATTGTTTCGTAAGCTCTCTAAATTCCTTTAATCGTCCGCGGGCAACATGATCGTGCGCACGTTCCAACAGTTTGTCTAGCTGAATCAAGCCCGCTTCGGTAAATTTCGGCATCGCCTCAAGAGCCGCCTCTAATTCCAAGATTTTACGTACCTTGTAGACGTCTTCAGCTTCCCTTAGAGACACCGTCCTGACGACGTAGCCCCATCCTCCGTGACGTCGAACTAAGCCTTCCTGTTCCAACCGTCCTAACGCCTCTCGGACGGGCGTGCGGCTCAGCCTGAGCCGAATAGCGAGTTCTTGGGCCCTAAGTCTTTCACCTGGTTTGAATTCGGCGCCAAAGATCCCCTCCCGGATAAAGAGGTAGGCCTTCTCTTGTGAATTCAGTACCACCTTCCGGATAATTGCATTCATACGGATTCATTTTATGCCGCAAAACGACTGACGTCAAATGCCGTATCGTCAAAGACACTTTGATCACGCCCGAAAGGAATCAATGCCCGTGAGCTCGCGCCCTTGAATGAGAGTCAAAATGCCAGGCGTTCCATCGGGGATCGAGATCGTGCGCACATCGCGCGCCAACTGCTCAAGGCCCAGTTCCCTGCTGAGGCCCAAGGCGCCATGGATCCGCATGGCGAGGGCAATAGCACGATCACACGAATCGACCGAATATCTTTTCGCCATAGCAGATAGCCCGTTGGCACGCTCTCCTCGATCAATGGCGGCAAGTGCGTTGTAGCAGATCAGTCGGCTCGTGATGACGGCTGTCTCGATGTCCGCGAGATCCTGCTGAATCAGCTGGAAGCTCCCTATTAAGCGACCGAATTGCTTTCTCACGCCGGCGTATGATCGCGCTGCATCAAGCGCTTTTTGCGCTAGATTGACCGCCATTAGGCCGACCAGCGGGCGATTTGCGAGCCAAGTCAACGTCAGCAGCCGAGCCGTATCGCCGTTATCAGCACAAAGGTTGCGTCGAGGAACGCGACAGTTGTCGAACAAGACCTCGCCAAGCGGGGCTTGACGCAAGCCCAGCATGTCGAGTTCTCGTGCCTCAAAGCTTGACTCCGTTGTTTCAACAAGCACGCGCACCACCCGGGAGCTGCCATCCCCCCCGGCGGTGCGGCAGACGACATTCATCACGTCACAAACTGTCGCATTGGAAATCCATTGCTTCCGACCATTCAAAATCAGCTCGTCGCCATCTTCGGTAACCGTCGTCTTGACCCCACGCGGATCGGAGCCGACATCCGGCTCCGTGCTAGCGGTACAAGCAATTCGCCGTCCGGCTATGAGATCAGCCAAAAAGCGTTCTTTCTGCTCCGTGTTGTATCCGAAATAGATGCGGGTAGCTGTTGCCTCATGAGGCTGAAGAATTAGGGCTACCGACGGGGGAATTTGCTCGCTGATAAGACCATACTCCAGCATACGCAGACCCGCGCCCCCCCTCTCTTCTGGAATGCGCGCGGCTGTAAGCCCGAGGTGTGCAGCCTTCTCCATAATCTTCAAGATGGCTGACTTGGGCAGCGCTTTATCCCGATCGTTCCCATCCAGGATGGGCTGAATGTCTTTCTGTACCAGTCGTTGGGCAGCATCGACCATCATTTGCTGCTCGCCGGTGAGTGAAAAATCCATTGCGGTGCGCCTCGGAATAGTAATCTAGTGTGCGAGACCGGCTTGTGGCGTTAGTAAGCGACTACCGACAGATTGATTGTAGCGAACACATCTTGCGCATCCTCGGGCAGCCCACCGTATGGAAATCGAAATGCGGTCCGCAGCAACGAGCAGCCTGCGCGCATCGCTCTGCCAATGTCGCTACGGCGCTGGGGAGTCACAACGAGGCTTATGCGAAACATATCGCATGTGCGAGATACGGGACCTAACAATGGTGGAACCGGCGAAAGCTCACCTAAGAGTTCGAACGAGGCACGTGAGGCTTTAAATCTGTAAGTCGTATAAATAAATTCCTTCAAATGCTGGCATCATTCACGATTTACCGAGGTGCGCGAGAACCAACTTCAACGACGACACGCCCGATTGTTGTTACGTCAAAAAATCGATCCATTGCCTTGTCGAGATCTTCAAAAGCAATGGGACGCGAAATTCGTGAGAGATGGCTTGGCTTGAGATCCGTTGCTAAACGACCCCACAGTCGTTTGCGCTCATCCATGTGAAGTTGACGCGACACGTTGATGCCCAGAATGTCAATCGCCCTTAGCACCAGCGGCAAAATCGTTGTTTTGACTTCGATGCCGATGGCCATCCCCGCCACCGCGAGCTTTCCGGCGGGTTGCATTTTTGCAGCAAGGCGATCTAGGTAAATGCCGCCGACATTGTCGAGCGCACCCGCGAACAACGACGGCGCGAGGGGCGCGCGGTTCTCGAGAAATTCCTCGCGCGACATGACGGTATGCGCGCCAATTGATCTCAGGAACTCCCCCTGATCGCGCTTCCCCGATATGGCTACGACCTTGTAACCGCGTCCGGCAAAAATGTTGATCGCAAGAGTCCCGACCCCACCGGTTGCCCCAGTTATGGCAACGGTGCCCATATCCGGTCTAAGCCCCGCCCTCTCCAGTCGATCGACTGTGAGAGCCGCCGTCAGTCCGGATGTTCCCAGCCCCATCGCCTCGTAGAGTGTAAGGCCATCGGGAAGAGGCACTATCCAGTCGCCCGGCACGCGGGCATAGTCCGCATATCCGCCATCATGGTCGGCGCCAAGTTTATAGTTGGTGACGATAACCCGGTCGCCTTCCGTGAACCGAGAATCTGCTGAGGCGACTACGACGCCGGCCAGATCGATCCCGGTTACGCACGGGCGGTCAGTGCGGACATTCTTGCCGACGCCCCGTGCTGCCATGGCGTCCTTGTACGTGATTGCCGAATAGGCGGTCTGGATAACGACAGGCCCGGGATCGAGGTCTTCCAGCGCGAGTTGCTCGAACCGGCAGACGGATTTTCCGTCAATCGTGTGGACACGAAATGCTTTGAATGTTGCCATGGCTGGGTCTCCCGAGATGCTCCAACGATAAAACGTCAATTGCTCGCGCCAATACGCTCCTTTTGCAGATCAGCCTTTGGTCGCACAAAACGACGCCGGCGCTTTACGAGGTGGGCCCTATTTCAGCATCCGACAAATTTGGAAACGTTCTAACTAGTTTCTGTCGCGAAACTGCGTGCTGCTCATCTATGTCCGGATTCGCACAGTTGAAAATGCAGCACTTTTTTCAGCAGCCGAAACGCGAAATCGAAAAAATCATGAGTTTTGCGACAGAAACTAACTAAGAACGGCGCGTTTTGAATCCTTTTGAATGCATTTTCAGTCTAACGCAACACGACAGCTTTTCGCAAGTCTTCTAAACGCATGCGCCCGCCGAGCACGTCTTGCCCCAGTTCTATCAAGCGGCGTGAGGTCGCAGCAATGTCATCTTGTAACGGAGAATTGGTCGGATGAGCGATCAGGCCAAGCAGAACAAGCGGTTGCGCCGAGATGATCTCTTGTAACGCTAAGGGTGCAGAATGCGATGAAGAATCAAGGTGTTGCGCGCAGGAGTCATCTTGTAACGCAGAGTGCAAGGGGGTGCGACCGCGCTGGCCGTAGCCGGGATGAGTGCGGAGCCAGGCCCGCACGCGCGCCACATGGATCGGGCCGCGGAAATAGTCGCGGTTCTCCGGTTTATTCAGCCAGCGACGTTGGCTGGCGACGTGACTGGCGCGTCGACAGGCGGGCTTACTGCAATATCTTTGGTGACGGCAATTTCTTGGATCAGGTCGAAAGAGTTCGTGACAGTACAAGCACTTGCGTCGTCTCGCATGTTTCATCGTCTGCCTCCCCGTACGAGAAATCATGCACGACGTACGATGCGTACAACGCCGCCACAACGAAATCCGTGGTCACGTTCAACCGCAATCCGTGGTCATGTTCGATCGGAACCCCGCGGTCGCTTCTGACGCGCGATCTCGAGGACGCGCCACAAAACGCAGGCGTGAATTAGATCAGTGGGTCAATTCGTGCGAGCGGGGGTGGGTCAATTCCTGTGAGCGCCAAGGAACGGTGAAAAAGAAAACTGACGCTGTCCGAAGCGACCCGCTTCGCACAGCAATCGCCAAAGAACACCCATGAACTGAGAACTGAGCCGCCTCTGGGAAAGATTCATTTGCATATTCAATGAGCGCGGAAGCGACGAATCGCTTGGCCTAAGCGCAGTGCAGAAGCTAGTCGCAGAGATGCATGATGCCGATCAGAAGTCAGACGGCTTTCGATTCCCTGCTGGTCACGATGGCTCACCGTTTGTCTTTGGCGACAGGGGCATCGATCTGGATAATCTGCGAGAAGTCATGCAGGGCATGGAAAACTTTTTCGAGTGTGTTTATTTGGACTTTTCACACCAAGATGATAGAGGCTCGGAAGACGGATGAGTGCTGCATTGAAACAAGTGCCTAATCCACTCATGCAGCGGCGTCGCGTGGCGAAGGCAGCTCGCTGATGGGCATCTCGTTGGACGTCATTAATGCAAGCCGGCAATGAGGTATAGTTCCGTAGCCGCCAATCCGGATGCCGCGGCAAAAGGAGGTCGTCATGTTCACCAAACTTTTGACAACCTCCGGGGGTGGCCGGCTATTCCCGCAACTCTTGCGTGGTGTAGGCGATTGGTTCGGAGTAAAACAAGTACCAATCGAACGCTCGAAGTTCCGAGTGCTCCACTCCTACTTCGCTTTCTAAAGACGGCAGGCCATACTAACAAGCCATTTCAAAGATCTTCTGGGCACGTTCATCTCTCGACTCCGTGCCCGTTCGTCTCAAGCGTAGCGCGGCAAAGTCGAGAGACGAATGGGGACGTGGTTTATCTCGAGCCCCTCGACTAGGCTCGGGTTGAACTTCGGCCCCGCTCATCCCTCGACTTCCTCGCTTCGCTCGTACGCTCGGGACGAACGGGAAACAGAGCGAGGGACTCCGGGCGCATCGGATTTCTGAGATGCCTTCGAGTCAATCCGGCGCGTCGGGGCGCTCGATGCACATACGCTGCTACGTAGGCAGGTGGAAAGCGGCAAGCGGTTCGGATTCGACGCGATTCGCCCGGCACCGCAAGCCGGGTCAATTCGGTATGTCAGAAGTAACCTCAGAACCTCAGGGTCGGACCATCGCAACTTCTTGATCTCAGGCGATAAGCCTATCAAATAGCAGTCATCCAGAAGCTTAGCGGGGCGTTTTTACCAGCTAGGAATACAACCATCACAAGGATCGCAAAGGCGCATTCTGGGAGGACCGCTACCACGCTACCGCAATCGAAACCGATGACCACCTGCGTCGCTGCCTGGTCCATGTCGATCTGAACATGGTCCGCGCGGGTGTCGTCCGGCATCCGGCCGAATGAGCACACGGCGGTTACCGCGAGATCCAGGCGCCGCCGAAACGCTACGCGAGCATCAACCTGACTGAACTAAACAACCCTCGGCTACAAGCCGAGGGGTTTAATAGACGTCGGCTTGAAGCCGACTGTAACGGCTCGACGACTGTCATTCCCGAGGCGTCGGGAATCTAATTTCAGCGCACCACAGATTGGATGCCCGCCGCCGCGGGCATGACAACTTGCTTTACCTTTGTTGCACAGAAACC
>MERG01000309.1:0-7189 GCA_001771985.1 Betaproteobacteria bacterium RIFCSPLOWO2_12_FULL_62_13
CAGCGCGAGCCCATCACCGCAGCGGTCCAGCTCGCGGCGTTGCCCGTGCTGATGACGAGAACGCCGCCCGGTTTCAGGATGCGGTGGCATTCGCGGAGCAGGGTGCGTGGCTCCGTGAGGTGTTCAATGACCTCGAACAGCGCTGCCGCGTCGAACGATCCTGCAGGGAAATGAAGTTCCTCGAGCAGGCCCTGATGAACCTTGAGCCCGGCCGCGCGCGCGGTGGCGGCAATGTTCGGCGCCGGCTCCACCCCTTCCGCCTGGAAACCCATGTCGCTTGCGGCTTGCACGAACTGTCCGCGCGAGCAGCCGATGTCGATCAGGCGAATCGTGGGAGGGCTTTGGCGGAGCAGCGCGGCGATCGTCTTCAATCGCCGGCGCGCAACCGCGAAGCGGCGCTCGAGTTCACGCCCTGCGGGCTGGTTGAAATCGGGGCGGTCGAATTGCGCCATGGTTTCCCGGTAGCGCGCGGCGCTCGCCTGGCTCATCAACTGGCCGCAGGCGGTGCAGCGCAGCAGCACTCCCTCGGACAGCACGATATCGGTTGCGGCCAGCGGCGCGCCGCAGCCCACGGGGCACGATTCGATGTAGCGTTCTTGCATGGGGTAATGGGTTATGGGTAATGGGTAATGGGTAATGGGCAAGAAACTCATCACCCATCACTCATGACCCATCACCGCTTCTATCGCGGCGACCACCCTGGCAGCGGGCAACTGTTGCAGGCAATCGCTGAAACTTGCGATGTTGCGCCCGCAGCCTTCGAGCAGGCATGGCACGCACGGCAAAGCACCCTGCAGCAGCGTCACGTTCCCAACGCGCTGGCTGCCGCAGCGTCGCCACGGGTTGGTCTGCGCCGCATGCCCTTGTGGCCATGGTCCCCATTTCACCGGGTTGGACGGCCCAAACAGCGCGATGGTGGGCACGCCCAATGCCGCCGCGACGTGGGTCATTACCGTATCCACCCCGACGTAGATACGGGCGCGACTGACCAGACACGCGGAAGCGCCGAGCGTCAGGCGGCCAGCGGCATTCACCGCGCCGGGAGGCATGGCGCGCGCCAGTGTCGCGACATAGTTGAGCTCCGCACTGTCCCCGCCACCCGAAAGTATGACGCGGTGCCCATGCGCCGCGAGCCAGTGTGCAACCTCCGCCCAGCCGCCGTGGTGCCACATCTTGTAGTTGAACTTGGGATAAGTATGCAGCACGGCGAGCGGTCGCGGGTCGTCTGAAACGAGCAGCCGCTCGACTTGCTGCCGATCTTCCGCTCGCCAGGCGACGACAATTTCGTTTCCCGCAACAATCCCGAGCGCATCGGCGAGTGCCAGGTGCATGCGCACGGTATGGGTGTTGAGATCGTCGAACGGCACCCAGCGGTCAAGGAAACGCTGCTTCCACCGCTCCTTGCGCGTGTCCAGCAGCAACCCGCTGCGCCAGCGCCCGGCGATAAACGCATAGAACGTCGGCCGGTCGCCCGGCACCAGCGACAGCGCGACGTCATAACGCCGGGCGAGCCGCAGCACGAATGCGAGATGGCGTACAAAGGCGGGCCGCTCCGGCACGACGCGAATGTGCCGGATATCGGGGTTGGCGGTGATAATATCCTGCGTGCCCTCGAACACCAGTATGTCGATAGCGGTTTGCGGCCAGGCCCTCCGCACCGAGCGTATCAAGGGCGTCGCGAGCAGCACGTCGCCGATGCGGCGCGTGACGACCACCAGCACGCTGCGCGGCGGCGCCTCTGTTTTCAGTAGTGGATACGGCGTGGCGAAAGTATCAGGCATCCAGAAAATACCTGACACATTCACCCCCATCCCCGCCTTCCCCCCTCAAGGGGGAAGGAGCTAATTTCCCTCCCCCTCGACGGGGAAGGGCAAAAAAAAGATTCCCTCCCCCTCGACGGGGAAGGGCAAAAAAAAGATTCCCTCCCCTTTGATGGGGGAGGGCTAGGGTGGGGGTGTAAGATCTAAGGATGCAATTCGTCACTTATATACCGAAAGCTCAACAAGTGTCATAAGTATTGATCGACGCCGATCAGCGCTTCGATCCGCCGAGAGGCGAGGACCTCGTTCAGGCGACGCTGGTTGTCGCCGAGCCGGCCACGCTCGTTTTCCCGGTGCCACAAATGGAACACGGGCGCGGCGAAGCGCGCGCTCTTGTGCCTGACGCCGGCGTGCAGCAACCGGATCACCAGGTCGGAGTCCTCAAGCCCCCACCCCGAGTACGATTCGTCGAAACCGTTTGCGCGCATGAGATCGGGGCGCCACGCCGAAAGGTTGCAGGTCTTGACCCCTTCCCATCGCTGCGGCGCGCGCTTGCGGAACGCGCCTTCGGACAGGCTAAGGAGCGGCAGGGCACGGTTGACGTCGCGCTCTGTCCACGCGGCGAGCCAGCGCGCGGTGCCCCAGGCGTGGATCGGCAGCCGCCGGCGCAGCACTTCGGCGGTGAACCGCTCCGAGAGCAAGATGCGGTGGCCCGACAGGAAGTATCCGGGTTCCGCAAGGGTGCAGTGCCGGTTCACGAACGCCGACGGCGGCACACAGTCACCGTCACTGAAGACAATGTACTCTGCGGTGGTCGCCGCGAGCGCGCGATTGCGTATCGCCGCCGCCCGAAAGCCATGGTCCTCCTGCCATACGTGGCGTAATGCGAAAGGCGCGCGCCGCGCATAGTCTGCGATCAGCTCGCGCGTTTCATCGGTCGAACCGTCGTCGGCGATGATCAGCTCGAATTCCCGGGTCTCCTGGGCAAAGTAGCCGTCAAGAACGGCCGCGAGCGCATCCGGACGGTTGTAAGTCGTGACGATTACGGCGATGCGCATTCGCTCTGGTGATGGGTGATGGGTGATGGGTGGTGAGTGATGGGTTTTTCCCATTACCCATTACTCATTACCGATTCTTTCTGAGAGCAGCATCAGCTTGAGATAGCGGTAATACGATCCTTCCGCGTTCGCCACCGCGAGCATGAAGCCTTCCCGTCCGTCGAGAAAGCCAAGTCTCAGCACGTACGTGCGAAAGAACGCCCAGCCGCCGTGCAGCAACGCGGTGAAAAGCGATGCCTTGCGGCCTTCGCGCAGCTTCATGTGCGCGGCCGAGGTCGAATACATGTTCATCTTGACGAGCATCTGATCGAGGTCGGTGATCGCCTCGTGCATGATGGGCGCTCTCAGCCTGCCGGTTGCGCCGTTCACGATCAGCCGGTCGTGCGTGTGGTCTTCGGAAAACCGCGCGCTGTCGCGGCGAAAGAGCCGCACGACATGGTCCGGCCACCAGCCCGAGTGGCGCAGGAAGCGCCCGCAGAAGCTCGAGCGGCGCGGAATCCCAAATGCTGCCTTGCCGCCCGGCTCAGCGATGACCCGCTCGACTTCCACCCGCAGTTCGGGCGTCACCCACTCGTCCGAATCGAGCGCGACGATCCAATCCCCGCCTGCGCGGTCGAGCGCGCGGTTTTTCTGCGGACCATGTCCCGGCCAGTCGCTGGTCTGGTGCACGTTGGCGCCGAACTCGCGGCAGATCTCCAGCGTGCGATCGGTGCTGCCCGAATCGACAACGACAATCTCATCCGTCCATCGCACCGATTCGAGGCAACGGCGAATCGTCGCTTCGGCGTTCTTGGTGATGATGATGGCGGATACGCGCATGATGGGTGATGAGTGATGGGTAATGAGTGATGGGTCACGGGAAACGGAGGCTTTCGATCTAAGACCCATTACCCATGGCCCATCACCCATCACCAGATTTTAACCCCCCGTAGAGGAGCCCGGTCAGCCACGCGTAAAGCAATCCCTCGGTGTGGTCGAGCAGGAGCGAGTTGAACATGCAGCCGAGCGTCATCGTCATGACCAGCCCGCGCGCGAGGTCCCCTTCAAGCGGTGTTGCCAGCTCCGCGGAGCAGCGCCATTGTTGCCAGAAGAGCCACAGCAGCGCGGCAAGACCGGCGATCCCGAGCTGCGCGGTGATGTGCAGAAACTCGTTGTGAGGATTGCGCGTCTCCGCCATCCCGGTGCCGCTCACTTTGTCGGCATACGCCTTGGGAAAGCCGCCGGTGCCCACGCCTAGCAGCGGGTGATCGGCGATGATTGAAAGCGTATTGCGATAGAACTCCAGCCGCAGGCCGGTGGCGTCCTGTGCCGGTTTTCCGCTTTGCCACTGCGCAAATTCCTGTGCCGCGACTTGCAGGCGGTCAGGGAAGACGCCGGGCACGAGCACGAGTGCGATTCCGAGCGCGGCGACCGAGGCTGCCGCTACCGCAAGACCGCGCCAGGCGAAGGCGCGGTAGCCGGCGTAGAGCGCCAGCGCGCAGAGTACGAGGAGCCCCGTGCGGCCGGGCACCATGAAAACGACGTTGAAGGCCGACAGGAGCGCCGCGGCGATCCAAGCGCGGCGCCAGCATGGCGTTGCAGCCTGGGCGGCAAGTTGCGTGAACACAAATGCGCCATACGCGATGAGAATGTTGTGCGTGAGATATTGCTTGAACGCGACGGGATTACTGCTGTCCCCATGGAATATTCCGCCCGCCGGCAGCGCCCCGAACTTCATGAGGAACGAAAGCAGCAGCACCAGCAGCAGCGACGCGCTGAAGGCGTATACCCCGGACCGTCTTGCTGCCGGGTCCCGAAAGATCCAGAGCAGGATGGGAACGAACAGCAGGTCGGCATATTTTCCGAGATAAGCTCTGGCGTCGGCAGGCGCGCCCACGCCGTACGCGGTGCCCAAGGCGAGCAGCGCAAACAGCAGCAGCGCGGCCCGCGACAAGGGGTGGTCCCGGATCAATCTTAGTTTGTCGCGATAGCGGCCGCTGGCAAGCCACGTTCCGGCGATCAGGACCAACAGCACGTTATCCGCAGCAACAGAAATCGGGATCGAGAAGCCCAGTGCCACCGCGCACCAACGCGAGAGGTGATCTGCGTGGATCGACAGCGACTGGATGCGCATCATTCAGCGGCGGTGCGATTGCTTCTCGAGAATTCGGGAACCCACCGCGCAAGTTCGGCCTTGATGTGGTCATCCTGCGGAACATGGCCGCCGTTGAGCCATTGCGTGAGCTGCACGAGCCATTCGCCGTCCTCCTGCCGCGCCTTGGCGATGCGCAGCTTGGGATGCGGCGTGGGCAGCGAATTCTCGTCCGCCGCCAGCGGTTCCTCGTAGAGCTTCTCGCCGGCGCGGAGCCTGGTAAAGACGATCTTGATGTCGTTCTCGTCGAAACCGGAAAGCCGGATCATGTCGCGCGCGAGGTCCACGATTCTTACGGGCTCGCCCATGTCGAGCACGAAGATTTCGCCGCCTTTGCCCATCAGCCCGGCCTGAAGCACCAATTGCACCGCTTCGGGGATCGACATGAAGTAGCGCGTGATTTCGGGATGGGTCACGGTGACCGGCCCCCCTTTCGCGATCTGCTCGCGGAATTTGGGGATCACGCTGCCGGTCGAGCCCAGCACGTTGCCAAAGCGCACTATCACGAAACGCGTGTGTCTTGCACTCCCCTCTCCCTCTGAGAGAGGGGCTGGGGGTGAGGGTTGCTGCAGTGCCTGGCACAACATTTCGGCAAGCCGCTTGCTGGCCCCCATGACATTGGTCGGATTGACCGCCTTGTCGGTGGAAACAAATACGAATTTCTCGACGCCGTGGGCGATCGCGGCTTGGGCCATCACCTGGGTGCCTGCGACGTTGTTGAGGATCGCCTGCCACGCGTTCTCGTTTTCCATCAAAGGCACGTGTTTGTAGGCCGCGGCATGAAAGATCACCGACGGCCGGTAAGTGCTCAACACCTGAGCGACGCGCGTATTATCCTTGACGTCTCCGATCGCGCACACGATGGGCAGTCCTGGAAAACGTTCGTTGAATTCCTGCTCGATGCTGTAAAGCGCGAATTCGTTGAGCTCGAACAGGATCAACTGCCTGGGCTGGTAGCGGGCGATCTGCCGGCACAACTCGGCGCCGATCGAGCCGCCCGCGCCGCTCACCATCACCACGCGGCCGCTGAACCAGTTCTTGAGGCCAGCGGTGTCGAGCACGACGGGATCGCGGCCGAGCAGGTCGTCGAGCTCGACATGCCGGACCTGCGACACCGTAACTTTGCCGCTCACGAGATCGTCGAATGAGGGCACCGTCAGCACCTTGAGGCCCGCTCGGGTGCATTTTTCAACCACCAGTCGGCGCGCACTGTGGGAAGCCGCTGGCATGGCGATAATCGCATGCTGCGCCCCGAGATCCTCTTTCAACTGCGGCAGGTCGTCGAGGCGTCCCAGGATGTCGACGCCATGGAGCCGGCGACCCAGTTTGGTCGCGTCGTCGTCGAAGACGCCAACGACCTGCCATTGGGGACTGCGCGCCAGCTCCTTGATGAGGTTCACCGCCGCTTCCTCGGCGCCGATCACGAATACCGGTTCGCGCTGCTCCGGCAGAAGATTCCCGAGGCTGCGTTCCTTCCAGGCGCGGTACGCGAGCCGGCTGCCGCCCATGAGCATGATCAGGATTATCGGATTCATGATCAGAACCGAGCGCGGCACCGAAAGCTGCATCTGCAGCATGAACAGCACGGTCGGCACCGCCACCGCCGCGATGGCGACCGCGTAGACGATGCGCCGGAGATCGGGCAGGCTGGCATAGCGCCAGATGCCGCGATAAAGCCCGAAGCTCCAGAAAACCGCCGCATTGATCGGGATCACCAAGGCGAGCGTCTGGAGGCCCATCTCGAAGTAATTGGGAGGGATTTCAAGATTGAACCGCAGCCAGAACGCCACCAGCCAGGCCACGGCGGCGGCGGCGACATCATGCGTCACCGCCAGCAGGGAGCGCCAGGAGTACTTCATGCGTGGCGTGTCCCCGTAAACCGAGTCCAGGCGCGCTCGACGGCCGCGATCAAAAAGCCATAAACGAGAACCGCCGCCGCCAGCACCATCGCCTGGGTTGCGGGCGCTTGCGTCAAACCCGCGACAGCGGCGAGACCACAAGCCGCCATCAGCAGATATTCGGCGCATGCCGTCTTGCGGTGACCCCAGCCCATTTGAACCAGGCGCTGGTAGTAATGTTCGCGGTGCGCTTCCCACACGCGTTCGCGCCGCGCGAGGCGGCGAACCAGCGTCACGCTGGCATCCACGATGAAAGGCGAGAACACCAGGAGCGGAAACCACGGCGCCCAGTCGCGCTGCAGCCAACCGAGCAATCCGAACGCCGCGGCGAGAAACCCGAGC
>MERG01000309.1:7296-8430 GCA_001771985.1 Betaproteobacteria bacterium RIFCSPLOWO2_12_FULL_62_13
AAAAGCCGATCAGCGCCATGCCGCCGGCCAGGCCGTCCGAGCCATCCATGAAGTTGTAGAGATTGGTCATCCATGCGATCGCGAGCGTGGCGATCAGCACGGCGAGTAGCCCGAAGTCCTGAAGCAGGAGGCCGGCGGCAAGAAGACCCGCTGCGAGCACATGGACGGCGAAGCGCAGCATGACCGGCACGCCACGCACGTCGTCGATGAAAGACACCAGCAGCAGCAACGCGAACGCTACCCACGTCTGCGGCGGCAGATTCGGTGCAACGATCGCCCATGCCATCAGGATTCCGAGATGCAGCCCGATGCCGCCGGTGCGCGGAACCGGTGCGTTATGCAAAGACCGCCGATTGGGATGATCGAGTGCGAGCTTCGCGAGCCGGCTGCGGGTGAGCCACCACACGGTCACGAGGGTGGCCGCGAAAGCCGTCAGAGGAGCCCAGGCAGCAGGTTGCACGATTGTGTGAGTATGTACTTGACTTTCCGTGGTATGCACCGCGTGCTACCACAAAGTCTTGACGTGCGGATAGTCGCGAATCTTGGCGTCGCCCGTGATCATGGTCGCATGGAGGTGGCGTGCTGTGGCTACCAGAATACGATCGGCAGGGTCAGAATGGAAAGCGCCCGGCAGATTCACTGACTGCAGGGCGATGCTGTTGCTGACCGGGTGGAACGTTACGCCTTTGATGGCTTCGGTTTCGGCAATCCAGTCGAGGAGATCGATGGATAGCTGAACTCTCCTGCGCTGCACCAGCAGCGCAAGCTCCCACACGCTGAAAGAAGATATGCCGACGATGCCTGCCGCAAGATTGTGTTGAATAGCTTGGCGCGCAGCCTTGGAAAGTCGGTCGGGTTGCGAGAGCCACCACACCCAGGCATGGGTGTCGAGCAGGATCACTTCAACGCTTCCCAGTCTTCAAGACCAACCGGCTCGAAAGGATCGTCATAGCGGACTACGGTGCCGCGCAGCCGCTTGGGGCCGCCCGCCTTCGCATCCGGCGCCGGATGGTAGGGAGTGATGCGCAGTACCGGTTTGCCGCGGTCGGTAATAACCAACCCGCGGCGGGTCTCCTCCACTTGACGGAAATACTTCAGTGCGTTCGGCTTGAACTTTGATTTGGAAACCATGTG
>MERG01000310.1:0-10334 GCA_001771985.1 Betaproteobacteria bacterium RIFCSPLOWO2_12_FULL_62_13
CGGGCGGATCAGGGTTACCGCCGCTACGGCCGCGCTCGCCGCCAACGCCCAGACCCGCGGCCCCTCGCTCTTCAGGAGCGGCAGCAGCGCAAGGATCAGGAAGAAGACCGTGAAGACCCAGCCGAACGAACGGTTCGACGAGCCTTCGATCTCCTGTTCGCGTTGATAGTCCTCGTGGGTGGAAGCCATGGTGGGTAAGAGCGCGCCCGCGCCATCGTCCAGCGATGGTTGCGACCAACTGAATCCGCAGCACGGGCCACACTGGCCGTGACACAAACACTGGCGCAAGAAGAAAACTATACGCCAAACCGCTAATCATACGAAGGGGAGCGCGCTTTCATATCATCATGGGACGCGGTCCTTGCCCAACGCCCCTGATCATGTGCGAAATACCTGTGCCGAACGCCTGTTCTGCAAATGCGCGTTTAGGAAAGGCATAGATGAAATCACGTAGGAAATCCGCCTACACAATAATCAAAGAATCTCCGACAGCGTTCCGGCGGCGACCTACTCATAATGAATCAGGCGCAAGAAGGGGGTTTGATCGATTTCTCATCGAGGGGACGTGCCGTGAAACTGACATCGGGCAGGAGATGGACGCGCATGAGTCTTCTAGCTTTCTTGCTGGTGACGCCAAGCTGGACGGCAGCGCAATCGACGTTCGGGAGGATCGTGGTTTTCGGAACCAGCCTGTCCGACCCCGGCAACGCCTTCGCGCTGACGGGACAGGCAACCACGCCGCCCTATCACGCACTGGACCCGTTCCTCGTTCCGGATGCGCCGTACACAAGAGGCGGGCACCACTTCAGCAACGGGGCCACCTGGATCGAGCAGTTCGCAAGGCCGTTGGGTTTCGCGGGGAACGTTCGCCCCGCCTTCCAGGCATCGAGTGCCGGGGCGAGCAACTACGCCGTCGGCGGCGCCAGGGCGCACGAAGACACGCCCAGTTTGAGTCTGTCGACCGAGGTGAGCGCTTTTCTGGCAGATTTCGGCGGCGTAGCTCCACCCGACGCCCTGTATGTGGTGGAGATCGGGGCCAATGACATTCGAGATGCCTTGGCGGCGTTCCCCGCTGGTGGCATCAGTGAAGCCGCAGCCATCATCAACGCCGCGCTTAACGCGATCGGCACCAACATCGGAGTCTTGCACGCAGCGGGCGCGCGAAATTTTCTTGTCTGGAACGCGCCTGATATCGGGCTGACCCCCGCCGTACGCATCTTGGACGGGCTCATCCCTGGTGCCGCGCAGGTCGCCAGCGCCTTAACGCTATCGTTTAACTCGGGCCTCGACGTCGCTCTCTTGCGGCTGACGGGAGCGCTTGCCGGGATCGAAATCATGCGGCTTGATGTGCATCAGAAGCTCAACGATCTGATTGCAAAACCGCAAGCCTTCGGTCTGAAGGAGGTCCACGCAGCGTGCGTGACGCCCAACCTTCCGCCGTTTGCGTGTCAGAAGCCCGATGAGTTCCTGTTCTGGGACGGCATTCATCCGACCAGGGTCGTGCACGCAATTCTGGCGCAACATGCCGCCAGTGTACTGGCGGCGCAGAGATAGTCGGAAGTCGGAGTCAGCGCAAGTTTTCTTCCGCTGCGCCTGTGTTGCGCCGATCCCTGCGCCGTGCCCCGGGCGCCCTGCTCCTCGCTACGGCAGCAGTACAGTCGAGCCCGTCGTCTTGCGCGCTTCGAGATCCCGGTGCGCCTGGGCCGCCTCGCTCAGCGGATAGGTCTGGTTGATCGAGATTTTCACCTTCCCGCTCTTCACCACGGTAAAGAGTTCACGCGCCGCCTTCACCAGGTCCTCGCGCGTCGCGGTATAGGTCATCAGCGTGGGACGGGTGAGGAACAGCGATCCCTTCTGCGCGAGGATGCCGCTGTTGAACGGCGGCACCGCGCCCGAGGCATTGCCGAAACTGACCATCACGCCGAGCGGCCTCAAGCAGTCGAGCGAACCGATGAAGGTGTCCTTGCCCACACCATCGTAAACCACGGGCACACCTTTGCCCTTGGTAATCGCCTTCACGCGCTCCACGAAATTCTCTTTCGAAGTCACGATGACGTGCTTGCACCCCGTCTTCTTCGCGATTGCGGCTTTCTCGTCGCTGCCCACCGTGCCGATGACGGTCGCGCCGAGGTGCTTCGCCCACTGGCACAGGATCTGGCCTACGCCGCCCGCCGCCGCGTGCACGAGGATCGTGTCGCCCTTCTTTACCCGATAGGTGCGGCGGATGAGATATTGCGAGGTAAGACCCTTCAGCATCATCGCCGCCGCGGTCTTGTCATCGACGCCGGCGGGAATTTTCACCAGCCGGTCAGCCGGACGCAGCAGCACTTCGGCATAGGCGCCGACCGGTTGCGCGTAGGCCACGCGGTCCCCGACCTTGAATTCCTTCACCTTGGGGCCGACCGCCTCCACCACGCCAGCGCCTTCCGAGCCGAGGATGAAGGGCAGCGCCACGGGATACAGACCGCTGCGCTGATACGTGTCGACGAAGTTAAGCCCGATGGCGGTGTTGCGGACGCGTACTTGACCGGGACCGGGATTGCCCACCTCGACTTCCTCCCATTTCAGTTTTTCCGGGCCGCCCGTTTCATGGATGCGAATTGCATACGACATAGCGTGTTCTCCTTTGTTTGTTGGCCGTTCTCGTGATGAACAACGGTAAGATTGGAGTTGCGACTATAGCGCCGGGAAACAAACGGATCAATCGGGACGCGCGCGCCGGACGAAGGGCGCCGCGCTGCGCCGCAGATCTTCAATCCTAGAGTTGAAAGAGATTGCAGTATGATTTCAATCGCGTAACCGGCGGGATAGGCAATAATGGATACCACCGCGGCTGAAGGGTGCGTAATGCACGACTCACGTAGCGAGGAGGTCGCAATATGACGATGCGTCGGTTTTGGGTAATGTCGCTTACGCTCTGCTGCCTGGTCGGCCAGCTTGCAGGTCACGGCTGGGCGCAAGGTTATCCGGCGAAAACCGTTCGCTACCTGGTGCCCATGTCCGCCGGGAGCGGCGCCGACACCATCGGCCGCATCGCCGCCGGGGGACTCACCCAGGCGTTCGGTCAGCAGGTTATCGTGGATAACCGCACCGGCGCAGCCGCCAATATCGGAGCGGAACTCGCGGCGAAGGCCCCGGCTGACGGCTACACGTTGTTTCAGGTAAGCATGACCCATGCGGCCAATGCCAGCCTATACCGCAATCTGCCGTACGACCTGCTGCGCGACTTCGCCCCCGTCACCCTGCTGGCCTTGTCCCCCTCCGGGGTCAGTATACATCCCTCGTTGCCGGTGAAATCGATCAGCGAGCTCGTCAGGCTGGCCAAAGCCAAGCCAGGTATGATCAACTACGCCTCGACGGGCGTCGGCAGCGCGACGTTCTTGTCGGCGGAGTTATTCAAGGGACTGGCCGGCATAGACTTGCAACATGTGCCATACCGCGGCGGCGGTGAGTCGATGGGCTCCGTCGTCACCGGCGAGACCTCGGTCTACTTCGTGACCCTCGCACCGGCGTTACCACTGATCCGGCAGGGCAGATTGCGTCTGCTCGCCGTTTCAACAGCCAGGCGCCTGCCTATGCTGCCCGGGTATCCGACTGTCACCGAGTCCGGATACCCCGGCTTTGAGGCCGGCAATTGGTTCGGTCTCATGGTGCCGGCGAAAACACCGAGAGAGACGATCGCGACGATCCGGGGGGCGGCGGTTGCAGCCTTGAACCGTCCGGATATCAGCAAGCGTATGCACGATCTTGTTTACATCACTATCGGAAACCAACCTGGGGAATTCGCGGAGCACATCAAATCGGAGATTGAGAAGTGGAGAAAAATCATCCGGGAGAAAGGCATAACCGCGAATTGAAGTGGTACTGGCGGAACGAAGATGGACGGCGGTTGATTGTCCTTTGCAAGCTTGAGCGTGGGCTGGCTGTTCGCCGGCAATCACGTAATGAGGAGGTTCCAATATGACAATGCTTCGGCTTTGCGTAATGTCGGTTGCGCTGGTCTCCCTGATCGGCCAATTTGCTGCTGACGGCTGGGCGCAGGCTTTTCCGAGCAAGCCGATTCGGCTTGTCATACCGTTCCCTCCGGGTGGAACACCCGACATCCAGGGACGCATGCTGACCGAGAAGCTCGCGCAGCGGTTCGGCCAGCCGGTCGTGATCGATAACCGCGGCGGCGCCAACGGCATCATCGGCATGGAGATCGTCGCGCGCGCGCCCGCCGACGGCTACACCATGATTATGACCACCGTAGGCACCTGGTCGGTGCACCCGTATCTCTACAAGCTCCCATACGACGTGTTAAAGGACTTCGCCCCGATCATTCACGTCGCGACGACGCCCACCGTGTTGGTAGTCCATCCTTCCCTTCCGGTGAAGACGGTGAAGGACCTGATCGCGCTGGCGAGGCAGAAGCCCGGGGAGATCAACTACGGGTCAGTGGGGGTGGGTGGTCTCTTCCATATTTCTGCCGAGTTGTTCTCCTTCATGACCAAAATCAAGATGACGCACGTGCCATACAAGGGCGGCGCGCTGGCGCTGAGCGATCTCATCGGCGGCCATATTCATGTGATGTTCAACAGCACAATTGTGGCCGCACCTCACATCAAGTCCGGCAAGGTTCGCGCTCTTGCCACAACCGGCGCCAAGCGCGCAGCGGTACTGCCCGATCTGCCGACGGTCGCCGAAGCCGGCGTTCCCGGTTATGAGGGCTCCACCTGGTCCGCGATCGGCGCGCCCGCCCGCACCCCGCGGGCCGTCATCGAACGGCTGAATAAGGAATTCAATGCCGTCCTGCAAATGTCCGACATTCAGGAGCGCTTTGCGGCCGGGGGTTCCACCGTCACCGGCGGCACGCCGGAGCAGTTTCGCGATTATCTGAAATCGGAACTCGCCAAATTCGGCAAGCTGGTAAAGGAAGCCGGAATCAAGAGCGACACCGGCGGATAAACTTTTTCGGGGGCGCGCGCACGATCAGGTTGCGGACAGACTCGTGCCCGCTCGCCGTCAGCCAATTGCAGTTTTCAAAAAGTGAGAAGGAGTAGCGACAATGAGCGGTCCGCGCAGTCTTTTGATCATGCCCGCCAATCGGGCCGACATGCTGGCGAAGGCGCCGTCCTACGGCGCCGATGCGCTGATCTTCGACCTCGAAGATTCCGTCCCCGTTGCCGAAAAGCCGAAAGGGCGCGAGTTGGCGCGGGAGTTCATCGAGAAGCACAAGGCGACGAACAGCATCTACGTGCGGGTCAATGCCCTGCAGACCGGCATGCTGCAGGATGACCTCGAGGCGATCGCCGTTGACGGCGTAATCGGGATCCGGTTCCCGAAGGCCGAATCGGGAGAAGCGATCCGCACCGTGGATGCGATGCTGACCGAGCTCGAACGCAAGCGCAGCCTGGCGCAAGGTTCGATCGGGATCTCGCCGAGTCTGGAGTCCGCGAAAGGCGTGTGGTTTGCCTACGAGATCCTGTCGGCCTCGCCCCGCATCCGTTCGGTCACCGCGGGGACCGCGCAAGACGGCGACCTCCAGACTGACCTGGGCTACACCTGGACGGCCGAGGGCAATGAAGTGCTATATGTCCGATCGCGCATCCTCCTCGCCGCCCGCGCGGCCGGAGTGGAGCATGTGCTCGACGGCTCCTACTCGAATATCCGCGATCCGGAGGGTCTGCGGATCTGCTGTGAGGCGGCGCGCAAGCTCGGCTATCGCGGCAAGTCGGCGATCCACCCGAACCAGATCGAGACGATCAACCGCACCTTCACACCGACCGCGCAGGAGCTCGACTACTATCGGCGGGTCATCGAGGCGTTCGACGCCGCAGTCGCCTGCGGCTCGGCAGCAACGACTGTCGACGGGAAACTGGTGGACTACGCCATGGCTGCGATGGCCAAGCGTGTCCTCGCCTGGTCTGACAGTTTGAAGCATTGAGGTAATCCAATTGAGCAATAACACCGACGCGAACGACCTGCCGCTCAGCGGGATTACAGTCATCGACTGCGGCCAAGTGGTCGCCGGGCCGACGATCGCGATGATCCTGGGCGATTTTGGCGCCGAGGTCATCAAAGTCGAGAACCCGGCCGGCGGCGACCAGGGCCGCTACTTCGGGCGCAGCAAGAACGGCGTTCCGCTGACCTGGAAGCAGCTCTCGCGCAACAAGAAGACGATTACCCTTTCGCTGAGCAAGCCGGCCGGCCAGGAGCTGTTCTGCCGCCTGATCGAAAAGACCCAGGCGGACATTCTGGTCGAGAGCTTCCGGGCGGCAACGTTCGAGCGCTGGAACCTGGGCTACGAGCGGCTGCGTGAGCTCTCCCCGGGGCTGACGATGATCCGCGTATCCGGTTTCGGCCAGACCGGCCCGTACAAAGACCGGCCGGGTTTCGGCACGCTGGCCGAAGCGATGAGCGGCTACGCCCACGTAACCGGCCAGCCGGACGGCCCACCGACTCTCCCATCCTTTGCCTTGGCGGACACGACGGCTGCTCTCTATGCCACGATCGGGGCACTGCTCTGCCTCTACCGGCGCGACGCAAAGAAGAGTGGGCGCGGCCAGAGTATAGACGTGAGCCTCCTTGAGTCGCTCTATACAATGCTCAGCGGCCATGCCGTGGCGTACGATCAGCTCGGGCTGCCCGGCAAGCGAACCGGCAGTCGCACGTCGGGCTCGGCTCCCCGCAACACCTACCGCACGAAGGACGACCGCTGGATCGCTATTGCCGGCTCGACGCAAGCCCTCACCGAGCGCCTGTTCAAGGAAATGGGCCGTCCGGAACTCATCACCGATTCGCGCTTCAGGACCAACCGCGATCGGCTGGCAAACGTCGAAGCGCTCGACGAGATCGTCGGGGCCTGGGTGCTGGAGCGCACCCAGTCGGAGTGCATCGAGCAGCTCATCAGGGCGGAAGTGGCAGTCGCGCCTGTGGCCGATTTCAAGGACCTCGCCGAGGATCCGCACCTCATTGCGCGCAAGGCGCTGGCGACGATCGAAGACCCGGAGCTGGGAACCCTGCGGATGCCCGACGTTCTGCCGAGGCTCTCGGAGACGCCCGGCCGGATCAGATACGCCGGGCTGCCGATGGGCGTCCACAACAAGGAAATCTATCAGGAGCGGCTGGGGCTCACCGAGGCCGAGATGGAGAAGCTCAAGGCCAACGGCGTCATCTAAGGAACATGATTAAGAGCTCAAGGGGAGTTCAAGCGGAATCAGTTCTTGTTTTTTGCATGAATACTGAAGCTCCGCCGCCTTAATCTTCGCGCACCCCTCTCCGCTTCGCCAGGGCGGAAAGCATTCCGGCTCAAGTCTGATGCAAGGGTTTGGCAGGTAGCTCCACCAGCTCGATGAGGCAGTTCTCGGTGGCCGCGGGGTCGAGGAAGGCGATGCGGCAGCCGGCGTGGCCGATGCGCGGCACTTGATCGAGCAGCGGCACGCCTTTTTCCTTCAATTCCGCAAGCGCTTCATCAATATCCTCGACCTCGAAGCAGATGTGATTGAGCCCGCCCTTGCCCTCGGCGACCATGCGCGCGTATTTGCTGTCGGGGGTGGTCCCGGCGATCAACTCGACCATGGACTCTCCGACGGGATAGAGGGCAATGCGCTGCGGGCGCACGGCGGACTGTTCAACTGCGCCGAGAGGGATGCCGAAGCAGTCCTCCCACAGCCGCCTGCTTGCTTCGAGGTCCCGCACCACCACCCCGACATGCTCGATACGCTTTATCTTCCTCGGTTTTCCTTCAACCACACCTGAGTTCCTCCACGGAACGCGCGTACTCGCCGTCGCGCCGTTTCAGCGCGCGTGTGACCGATTGCGTTGCACCGAAGGTAGGAATGAAGGCTGAATGTTTTCCCGCTCCGCCGATTACCACAATGATAATGTCCTCGGCGCGCTGAACCATGGGCACCAATGCGTCCAAACTCGCGGTCGCATAGCGTTCCTTGAGCTTCACTCGCAAACGCCGCTCGATATTCTCCTTGGAGAACCTGCCAAGCGGCAATTGCGCGTGCTCTTGCAGGAAACGCTTGACGTCGGCCTTGGCGTAGCCGTCTTGCGCCACGGTCCTCGCGTGTTCCGGACCGAAGACGGCCACCGGCTGCGCCTCGTAGCACACATCATTGGTGCCGGCGTTCAACATGGTGCCTGCGAACGTAGTGAGTATCCCCTCGGCGGTGAGGCTTTCGTGGTCGTTCACGTTGTGCGGGCATTCGGCGCCAACCACGGTCACGGTGCTTGCATCTGCCGGGAAGCCGCGCTCGACGTGTAGGGGTTCCCATGGGCTCGCCGCCTCGTTTTCGGCCACCAGGTAGCTGTACTTGGCGGGCGAACCAAAGGTGGCCATGTCGCCCTGCTTCGGAATGGCCCCGCCGATATTGAGCAGGGCGAGCCGGATCGCGCGCCCGATCGTCGCGTTGCTGTGCGTGCCGGGGCCAAAGGCGTTGTGCCCGGAGTTTATGCCCAGTTCCGTGGCGACCGGGCCGTTCACGATCACGAGCGGCGCGCACAGGTGCGTCGTAGCCTGAACTCCGTATAAATTAAACTTTTCCTCGCACATCGCCTCGATCGCAAGCATCAAGAGCGGAAAGTATTCGGGCCGGCAGCCTGCCATCACCGCGTTTGCCGCCAAGCGTATCGGCGTGGCTTCTCCATAGCGTGGAGGTATTTGCGCCAACGGCTCTTCCCATGGGCGAGCGCAATATGCGAGCACCTGCTCCACGCGTCTCACCGACGGCGGTACGATGGGCAGCCCATCCCCCAACCCTCGTTCCAGGTAGAGCCGGTTGATCGCGTCGAAATCGTCTTCGGCCTCCAGGCTCGCTCCGTCTGCCTTGAGGAATGTTGCAAGGCCGGTCATTTGAATTGATCCTTGATGAGTTCGACCACCTGCGGAATTGCGACGAGCGCGCGTCCCCGTACCTGCTCGATCGAAAGGCCGCCCAGCGGGTGCGGTATCATTACCAGCGGCAAATCCGGTAATCCCAGTACGCGCGCCTGGGTCTTTCCCAGCGTCCGGAAAGGATCCGAGCAAATGACAGCGGTGATCGGGCCGCGCTTGCGCAACTGAATCATGTCGTGGACACTCCACGAGGTGCACGCCCCTCAATCAGCCATCGCGCTGACGACGAAATCAGCCTCCGCAGCGAGTTGGTTCAACGTCTCCTTGGCTGCCGGAAACGTGACATGAAGCTTGCGCAGTGACACCACCGAGGCAACCGGCACTTCCGCACGCACGCCTTCGACTATCATGGCCAGAAGGTGGTCGGCATTACCTTTGCTGTTATCGAGAACCCCGAGCCGGATTCCCCGCTTCTCAATTTTACGCTGCGCCGCAAGAGCGCCCGGTGTGTGCATCGGTGCCGGAGCGTCCGGTGCAACCAAGGTGATTCTCCGATTCATGTATTCCTCTCCTGATGAGGCTGAGCGGCCGGAAAGCGGTCATGGCTGAGTGCCGTTGATATACCTTGCTGCTATGGCCACTGTCAAGCAGACCGGGTAGCGAAGGCGGTGTCGGCGATATGCCGCTGTTGTTGCTTAAGGAGCCGCTCGCGCAGGATGTGTCCTGATGCGGTCAGCAGTTGTCGCGGCTGCGGTCTTCGTTTGAGCGCCCTGGGCTCGACTCGCCAGGGTCGATGAGGCAGTTTCATCTGAGCAATGCCCCCAAGCAGGTGTGCATGCCGGATGGCGAGCCGGCAGCGTGGACTATGACGCAGGATCGGTGAGAGTGGAGATAAGCGTTAAGCCGCCGGCGTGCACCTCGCGCACCGCAACGTCTCCTGCATGGCCGTGTAAGATTGCCGGGGTCATGGCCGGGCGCTGCGGCCGAATTTTGAACATTCTTTGACTTGGATCAATAAATACATAGCCCGCGACTGCCAGAAATATCTATATCTTACGTACTTAAGCGCCGCGTTATTACCGGGACGTGGCCGAATAGTCGAGCGTTCGGAAGTTTCGCGAGTGGCGGGAGTAGCCCACTGTTTGGCGACATGATCTCGGGGCATGGATGACTCAAGGAGCGGCTTACCGCGAAGGAATGTGGGCGGTTAGCGCTCTTAACGTCGACCCAGGCATCGATGCTGCCATGCACTTGCCTTCCAAGGTTTAAGTGCTCGATTTGACACTGCGTGAGGGACGGCAGGTTGAACGTCTTTTTTCTCCGCCTTGAAGATGTTGTCGGGTGTGCCCGGCGGGTCGATGCAGTCGGTATTTCGGTTTGCGGCTTCATCGCGCTTAATTCCCGAGTTCGACGATGAGGTTGCCGGCGCGGTCGACGCTCGCGCGTGCCTTTGGCGGCATCACCATGGTTGCCGATGCCTCCTCGACGATCGCTGGCCCGTTGATGCCGG
>MERG01000310.1:10373-37892 GCA_001771985.1 Betaproteobacteria bacterium RIFCSPLOWO2_12_FULL_62_13
TAAACTGGCCGCGGTCGGCAAGCCACGCCTTGCGTTTGCCTTTGAGCGCCTGCACTGCCGTGCCTTTGCCACCTTCGACCTTCAGTGTTGCGCGCCCGACCGGTGCGGTAAGCGCAACGCGGATATTGATAATCTCGATCTCGCGAACCGGCGGCACCTGTTGGAAAACGCGACGGTACTCTTGCAGGAACACCTTGCGGATCGCGGCTAGCGATTGGGGCGTATACGGTCCGTGCGGCAGTAGCGTTACGAGCTCAAACCCCTGGCCGACAAAGCGCAGGTCGGCGGCGCGCTCCACCAAGATCTTCGATGTGCCGATCAAGGTGGCGTCGATCACGGTGCGCGCGTCGTGCTCGAGATCTCGGAATGCGCCCTCGAACGCGCTCCACTCGAGTTCGCTCAAGCGCTTGGCCAATGTCAAGACGCGGTCGACGCGCGCCGGCGCCATCAGCAGGCCGAGCGCGGATGCAACCCCCGCCCTCGGCGGGCAAACCACCCGCCGGATGCCGAGGCGTTTCGCCACCTCGCAGGCGTGCAGGGGACCGCCGCCGCCGGTTGCCAGCAGCGCGAACTCGCTGCCGTGGCGGCCGCGTTCCGCGACGTGCACGCGGGCAGCCGCCGCCATGTTCTCGTTGACGACCGAATGTATGCCCCATGCCAACTCGGAGAGCGACAGTTTGGATGTCTTGGCGAGCGGCTTAATTGCCGTCTCGGCTTGGCCACGATCGATCATCATTGTGCCGCCCGCGAATGTCACCGCATCGAGAAAACCCAGCATGAGATTCGCGTCCGTCACTGTAGGAGACGTGCCGCCGCGTCCGTAACATGCCGGCCCCGGGGCTGCGCCCGCGCTACGCGGCCCGACCTTGAGCAGACCAAGCTCATCCATCTCGGCGATCGATCCGCCGCCGGCGCCGATCTCAATTAGTTCGATCGTCGAGATATTGATGGGCAGGCCGCTGCCTTTGGCAAAACGCTTGGCGCGGCCGGTTTCGAACTGATGCGCGAGCAGCGGCTTGCCGGCCTCGACCATCGCAAGCTTCGCCGTCGTGCCGCCCATGTCGAACGCCAGGATGTCCGCAATCTTCGACCGCCCGCCGAACAACGCGCCGGCGAGCGCGCCGGCCGCGGGACCCGATTCGAGCAACTGGACGGGCACGCGCTTGGCCTCGCCGATATTGGTCAATCCGCCGTTGGACAGCATCATGAACAGCGGCGCTTTGATGCCCAGCTTGGCAACCTCGGTCGTGAGCAGCTCGAGATAGCTTTCGGCGAGTGGCTTGATATAGGCATTGACGACAGTGGTGGACGTGCGTTCGTATTCGCGAATCTGCGGCGAGACGTCGTAAGACAACGAGATGGACAATTGCGGAAACTCGCGCTCAATCAAGTCGCGCGCGCGCCGCTCGTGAACCGGGTTGGCGTAGGCATGCAAGAATACGACCGCCAGCGACTGCACGCCTTGTTCTACCAGCTCACGTGTCCGCTCTATAAGCACCGTCTCGTCTAGCGGGCGTTCGACGCTGCCATCGGGGCCGATGCGTTCGGGGACTTCGAGCCGCAGGCGCCGGCGCACGAGTGGCTGCGGGAACTCGATAAAAAGATCGTAGAGCTCGTATTTCCTCTCGCGTCCCATTTCGAGTGTGTCGCGAAACCCTTCGGTGGTGATCAAGCCCGTTCGCGCACCCTTGCGCTCGACCACTGCATTGGTGAATAAGGTCGTCGCGTGCACCATGCGCGCCACATCGCCATACGCGAGGCGCTCGCCCTCAAAGAGCCGCCGCACACCGGCGACCACGCCGCGGTGAGGCGAATCAGGCGTGGTCAGTTCTTTATGGCTGAAAGAAACCGCGCTACTTTGGTCATAGACCACGATATCCGTGAATGTGCCGCCGATATCAATGCCCAATGCATATTTCGCCATTTGCTTTCTTTCGTTGAACTGTAGGTATTGTGCTGTTGCCACGGGCGGCGGATCAGTCACGTGAGAGCCGGCTGCGCGCGCCGCTATATGACGTAGCCGTCGATGCGATCAGCTTCGATGCGTTCCCGCGAACGTTTATCCGGCGGCCCGTAACCGCCGCCGGCCGGCGTGCGTACTAGCACTGTGCCCCCGAGACCAATCAAGTACTGCTGCTTGAGATCGGCGAGCGCGGCACCGTTAATCAGCACTTCCCCGAAGGCCCCTGCTTCGCCGCCCGCGATTCCCGCGGGGGCGCTCTCGGCGCGTGTGCGTTCAGCGAGGAATGTAACGGTGATCGCCCCCGGCGCGCGGCTTTCGAACAGGATTTCTTGGCCATTGCCCCCGCGAAACTGGCCCTTTCCGCCGGTTCCGGTGCGAAGGCGCCGATAGTGCAACTTCATCGGCACCTGCTGTTCGATCATTTCCACCGGAGTACATGCAACGTTGCTCGGCCACGACACCACGTGCAAGCCGTCGCGGCCATTTGACGCGCCGTAGCCGTTGCCGGTGAAAAACAAGTTCGCGAATGGCGAGCCGTCGGCGCGATGTCCAGTCACATGGGTGCACCACGTGGGCGAGCCGACGGTCGCGATCACGCGGTCGGGTATCACTTTCGAAAGGGCCTGGATCACCATCATCGAGCCGAACTGCCCAATCATCCCCCGCATGCTGCCCGCGGCCGGCGGCCTCGAATTGACGATTGAGCCCAGCGGCGCCTTGATCGTGATCGGTCGCAACACGCCCTCGTTGTTCGGAATGTGCGGCGCGAGCACGGCCGTTACGCCATACGACGTGTAGGCGGCCGTGTAGGCCATGCATGAGTTGATCGCGCGCTCGACCTGCGGCGCGGTGCCTTCGAAATCGATTTCGATCGCGTCGTCCTTTACCGTGAGCGCCATCTCGAGTTTAACCGGCTGCTCGGCGATGCCGTCGGTGAGCGCGGTCTGGCGATAGACTCCGTTCGGCACCTTGCGGATCGCCGCACGCATGGCTGCTTCAGACCGCATGTGAATTTCTCGCGCGAGATCCTCGAGTGATTTGAGCTTGTGTTCCTTCAGCAACGCCATGACGCGCTGCTCAATAAGCGTCACCGCCGTGAACTGTGCATAGAGGTCCCCCATGACTTGATCCGGCACGCGCACGTTCTTGCGCAGAAACTTCTCGAGGGTGGGATCTATCTTCCCGGCGTTCATCGCTTTCATGATCGGGATCTGAATGCCTTCCTCGTAGACTTCCCGAGCTTCAGGACACCGGAACCTGCCTCCAATGTCCGGCGCATGCGCGGTGGACCCCGCGAAGCCCACCAGTTTCCGGCGATAAAAAATCGGTTTCGCAACCGTAATGTCCGGCAGATGACCGGTTCCGCACCAGATGTCGTTAGTGATCAGGATGTCGCCCAGCTTGAGCCGAGACGGCGGATATTCCTTGAGGAAATGCTTAATGGTGCGCGGAACCGTGCCGATGAAAGACGGAATGCTGTCTGTGGCCTGGGCTAGCGAGAAACCATTCGCGTCGGCCAAGACACATGCGAAGTCGTTCGCCTCGCGCAAGGCGGTCGAGAATGACGTGCGCACCAGCGCCGCGCCCGCTTCGTCCACAATCGAGATCAGGCGCGACCACAGCAGTTCCAGCGTAATCGCGTTAAACGACGGCATCAACTATCCTCCCATAATAATCCGAGCCGGACGACGGAGCTGCCAGGCTACTTCAATGCCGCACACGCCCGCTGAATGCGCCGGCAGCCTTCCTTCAGCGTTTCCAGATCGGTGGCAAAGGACAGACGCACATGGGGACTCAAGCCGTAGGCCTCGCCCTGAACGCCAGCTACGCCATTGTCGAGCAGATATAACGCGAAATCCTGTTCAGTGGCGAGCGTCTTGCCGTTCGGAGTTTTCTTGCCGAGCGCACCCGAGCAATTCGGGAACGAATAGAGCGCACCTTCGGGATTACGACATGTCAAGCCCGGCGCGGCATTGAGCAGCGGAATCATCACGTCGCGCCGTTGCTGGAACTCGAGTGCACGCATGCGCACGTATTCCTGCGGACCGGTCAGCGCCTCGACGGCGGCGGCTTGACTGATCGAACATGGGTTGTATGAGCTTTGCGACTGGAGCTTGGCCATGTTGCGGATCAATTCCCTGGGCCCGCCCGCAAAACCGATGCGCCAGCCCGTCATCGCGTAGGTCTTGGATACGCCATTCACCGTCAGCGTACGATCGTAGAGCGCCGGCTCGACCTGGGCGATGGTCGCAAACTCGCGCTCGCCGTACAGCAGATGCTCATAGATGTCGTCGCACAGTATCCACACCTGCGGGTGCCGCAGCAGTACGTCCGCCAGCGCCTTGATCTCGGCGCGGCTGTACACGGCGCCGCACGGGTTGGACGGCGAATTGAACACCAGCCACTTGGTGCGCGGTGTGATTGCGGCATCGAGCTGCGCGGGTGTGAGCTTGAAGCCGTTCTTTTCGCTGCATACGATGATCTTTGGCGTGCCGTCGGCGACCAGCACCATGTCGGGATATGAAACCCAGTGAGGCGCCAGGATCAGGACTTCGTCGCCCGGCGTAAGCGTCGCCATCATGGCGTTGAACATGATCTGCTTCGAGCCGCTGGAGGCCGCTATCTGGTCGCGCGCGTAGTCGAGTCCATTCTCGCGTTTGAACTTGGCGCGCACGGCCTCCTTGAGTTCTTGCGTGCCGTCAACCGTGGTATAGCGCGTCTCATTGCGCGCAATTGCCTCCACTGCCGCCCGCTTAACGTTGTCCGGCGTCGGAAAATCGGGTTCGCCCATGGTGAGCTTGATAATGTCGCGGCCCTGGGCCTGCAGCTCGCGCACCTTCTGCGTTGCGGCGTAGCTTGGAGAAAGCTTGATGCGGTCCAGCCGCGGCGCGAAGAAAGTCATGCGTCCCCTCCATGTTTTAACGTTCTAGTTATCCATTTTTGCCAAACCTGATTTCAAGTCATTTCTCGCAGCGACAGCATCATTGATTTCATCAACACCGCATGATGCACAGGGTTGCGAGTAAATGATCTCGCCTGCGTCCATATTGTGGCTGTTCGGCACCAAATACCACTTCAAGAAAGTTACCATCCCAATAGTGTAGCGATTTTGATTTAAGTCAATTTCGGTATAGAAATTTCGGAGTATAAGAGGACGCATCAATCGGGTCATTTCCACCGCAACGGTAGACTGCGGAACCAAAAGCGGCTACCAGATTCGTCTGTCTGTGGATTGTTAGGGTAGTCGCCGGCATGTTCGAGTACGGTTTATGCGAAACGCGGTGCGCCGCAGATAACTTGAGGAGGATGAGTGTTGGACCGAGCACTTTGCATTTGCTGGTATAACCTTCCCGAACAAAGCCGTGAGGCCTATCTCTCTTGGTTCCACGAGAGCTATATACCGAAACTCTTGCAGCAACCCGGCGTGCTTTGGGCTGCGCATTACGCCTCCGCGAAAGTTCCCCCGCACGCGCTCCTACGGTTTACGAACGACAATTCCATTCCCGTCGGTACGGACCACATACTGTTGGTTGGCGCCAATAGCTCGCATTCGTTTGCCAAGGACGTACGGATGTTTGCTGATGGCGTACCACGCAAGCCAGATGCGGACCTACCGCAAGAAGACCGGAAAATGCTTTCGCTAAGAATCGGCAAGCGCACAAATATCATGATCGAGGAAGCTCGAGTAGACGGCCCCGAAGCAAATCAGCGAGAAACCGGAGTGGCGCTGAGCCCGTGTATACAGCTCGGAAGTTTTAACGCCACCTCCCCTGAGGTCGAGGAAGAGTTGCTTGCTTGGTATGCCGGCTCCCGTATGCCTTCTATGCGTAAATTATCGGGGTGTCTCGGGATGCGGAAACTCGTTTCGGTTGCGGGATGGGCGAAGCATGCCGTCTTGCATGAATTCGTATCACTTGAAGCCCGCACAAAGCATGGTGTCCTGCATAAATTGGAAGGACGCAGAGAGCGAGGGGATTGGGAAAACAGGCTTATCCCGAAATTGATCCACGAACCGGGATCCCCAAACGTTGCCTTCCGCATATGGCCGCCAGTGAAGTTGGACTGATCATTGATCGCGTGTATCAGGAAATGGCCCACGCTTGGCTGCCGCGGACGTAAAGTGGTGCCTGTTTGCAAAGCCGCGGAAGCAGGGGCGGAAATATTAGGATTGAGCCCGGTTCTTTACTGCGCGATCAACAACGCAGGGGAAGGCGGGGCAATTCACGGCTTCGACGTTCGCGCGCTTCCGTTTACGACAATTAACTGCGAAGTAATGCTGTGAGATCGTCAGTCGGTGGGGAGATGAAAGAATCGAGGAGTACCAGATTCCAGAATGCCACAGTCAGGCATCATGCCCGACAGGAAGGAGTCAATAAATGGTTATAACGAAAGCGGAATTACCTGTAACGCCCAGAGAGTGTCGTGAAGTTTTCCGGCGAGGCGAATGGAATGGGCCCACCACTGGCCTATGCATTGGTTACACCAACGCCAACTTGGTGATTGTCCCCGAGAGCCTGGCTTACGACTTTCTGCTCTTCTGCCAGCGCAATCCCAAGCCGTGTCCCCTTTTGGAGGTGCTTGAGCCCGGCGATCCCACGGTGAAATACCTGGCGAAGGGCGCCGATATCCGCACTGATTTACCTCGATATCGCGTCTTTGTAAAGGGCGAGCTAGTGGAGGAGCCCACCGACGTGAAGAAGTACTGGCGAGATGATCTGGTAGCCTTCCTCTTTGGATGCAGCAGCACATTTGAAGGGGCTTTGGAAAAGGCAGGTATCCGCCCGACTTGGCGCGAAGGCCGCCGGCTTGGTGCATTCATCACCAACATACAATGTACCCCGGCCGGTCGCTTGCAGGGGCCGATGGTGGTTTCGATGAGACCCATACCTGCCCACCAAGTAGCTATCGTGGTCCAAGTCACCGCACGGTTCCCCACGCACCATGGTGCCCCGATCCATATTGGCGACCCAGCCGCCATTGGCATCAAGGACATAACCAAACCCTATTCGGGTGGCCCCTCCGATGTGCGGCCCGGGGAGGTGCCAGTGTTCTGGGCCTGCGGCGTCACCCCGCAGACGGTAGCCCTTGAGAGCAAGCCGGAGCTTATGCTGACTCACTCCCCCGGACACATGTTCCTCTCAGACATCCCCTCCGACCGGCAGGCCATCCCCTAAAGAGCCTGTGTCGGAGGAAGCCGAGCCGTTGACAGTCAAATGGTTGATGGATTTGCTGAGACCCGCATGCCCTGATGCTTTGCGGGTTTTTTCGCGCAAAAATATTTTCTGAAAAAGGGAAACCCGCGAGAGCATGGCTCTATCCGCCCTGAGGAATGTTGCAAGGCCGGTCATTTGAATTGATCCTTGATGAGTTCGACCACCTGCGGAATTGCGACGAGCGCGCGTCCCCGCACCTGCTCGATGGAAAGGCCGCCTAACGGGTGCGGTATCATTACCAGCGGCAAATCGGATAATCCCAGTACGCGCGCCTGCGTCTTTCCCAGTGTGCGAAAAGTATCCGAGCAGATGTCGGATCGTGCGCATGCGCTCTATTTTGTGGAGATGCCGGCTTTCTTGATCATCGTGGCCATGCGCGCAACCTCCCGCCGAATGAACTCGTCGAACCCCTCGGGTGTGCTGGGCCGCGGGATAGCGCCCTGCACAGAAAAGAGTTCCGTGACGTCCGGTAGCGCGAGTATGCGCGCAACTTCCTTGGACAGCTTGTCCTTCGCCACCTTCGGTGTCTTGGCGGGCGCCAGCAGACCGTACCACACACTGAAGTCGAAACCGGGCAATCCCACCTCGGACATCGACGGCACGTCCGGCAGCGCGCGTGAGCGTTTCTTGCTACTCACCGCAAGAGCGGCGACCTTCTGGGCCTTGACTAGCCCCACGGCCCCCGTGATGGAAGTAAAGGCGAACTGCACGCTCCCGCCGATTAAAGCTATCAGACCCTCTCCCGCACCTTTGAAAGGAACGTGCACGACTTTGATGCCCGCGGCCTGATTGAACAGTTCAGCGTTAATGTGCATACCGCTGCCGATACCTGCTGAGGCGTAGTTCAACTGCCCGGGCTTCGACTTGGCGAGCTTGATCAGTTCGCGCATCGACTTGATGCGCAAATTGCGCGGCACGGTCAGCACGTTGGGTATGTCCGCGACCAACGTGACGCCCGCAAAATCCTTGAGCGTGTCGTACGGAAGCTTGCTGTCGAAGGCGGCATTGAACGCGTGGCCTATGGCTACCATGCCGAGCGTATACCCGTCAGGTGACGCAGGCGCGAGCACCCCCGACGCGACGACGCCGCCCGCGCCGGGGCGGTTGTCCACCACCACGGGCTGTCTCCAGTTCTCCGACATCTTTTTGGCGATCGCCCGCGCCAGAACATCGGTTCCGCTTCCCGGCCCGAAGCCCACCAAAATGCGTATCGGCTTGGCCGGAAACTGGTCCTGCGCGTGCGCTGCGCCGGCCGCCAGCACTGCGGCCCCCATGACGACCACTGCTGCAAATTTCCGCATGATCTCCTCCTTGGTTTAACTTTCAAGTGCTCGTCGCGATTCCTACTCAGCGTCGTGAAAATACTGACTCCGCTCAGCCCTCACCCCCGCCCCTCTCTCCCGGAGGGCGAGGGGAGATTTATGATGCAAATGGGTTGTCATCCATTTGCACGAGACTCAGTAGCCCGCAACTACGTATGAGATGCTACCCACCGAATTTTCAACATTCTTTGACTTGGATCAAAAAATAGATGGCTCAGGACTGCCATAAATACCCACACGTAATGTACATGAATAGAGAGGCTCAACGCCACTTGTCATAACGTAAATCGGAGGAGGCCGCGGAGTCCTCTACGGATGTGTTCGGAATCAAGTTTGGCCGATATCCTACTGAGATACTTACTGAGCATTGCAGAAATGCATGACCATGCTCAGCCCTCATCTCCGGCCCTTCTCCCGAGGGGAGAACAGGGGTTCGAGGCACGAATGGATTGTCATCGATTTATGCAAGACTCAATACGGCATGGTTGATCGAAGCGAGAAAAGAGTGGTCGTGTGCGGCGGCGGCTTGGCAGGCCTCACGGCAGCGGTCACGGCGCTGGAAAGCGGCGTCCCGGTCACCTTGCTCGAGAAGGGACCCGAACTGGGTGGCAATACCGTGCTCTCCGGCGGCATGATCTGGACGTTTGCGGAATACGACAGGATACGAGCCGCCATTCCTGACGGCGATCCTGTCCTTCAGTGGCTCGTACACGACACTATCGATGCGGCACGCGCATGGTTGGCGCGCCAGGGCGCGATCCTCGGTCCTGATCAACGGTGTCATGACGATATCGGCCGCGGGCGGCAAATGCAGCCGCCGCAGGCGATCGCGGCGCTCGCGGACAAGTTCACCTTTTTGGGCGGCGAGTTGCGCCTGGAAACGGCGCTCGATTCATTGATTGCCAGGAACGGCGTCATTCATGGCGTGCGCGTTGCACGCGGCGACCGCGTCGACGAGGAGCCGGCGCGGGCCGTCGTGCTCGCAACCGGAGGGTTCCAGGGCAATCCCGAGCTGCTGTCGCGATATGTGATTCGTGATCCGGATAACCTCTACCTGCGGTCCAACCCCTGGAGCACCGGCGACGGATTTCTCGCTGCGACGCAGGTTGGAGCGTTGACATCGCGAGGCCTCGACAACTTTTACGGGCACGCGCTCGCGGCGCCGCCGGCGCGCTTCACGAAGCTGCAATTCCGCGATGTCAGCCAGCATTACGGCCAGCAATCCATCGCCGTGAATCTGCTCGGTGAGCGTTTTGCGGACGAGTCGGATGGCAACTCGGAAGATACGCTCAACCAGCGTCTCGGGCATCAGCCCCAAGGCAGGGGTTTCTATATCATAGACCGGGAACTCATGGACTGCGATGAACCGCATGCCTCAGGGATCGTGACAAGAGTTATCGTTGAGCGTGCCAAGGCTTCAGGGGCGCCCGTAGTGCTCGCCGACACGATCGAAGATCTCTGCCTGAAGCTCGTCCCTTTCGGCATACCCGAGATCCGCCTGTTCCGCGAGATCAGCGAATTCAACCGGCTGATCGAATCCGGCCGGGCTGATGAGCTGAAGCCGGCGCGGCGGCGCCATCGCAAGAGTCTCAGCCGGGCGCCGTTCCATGCGGTGGGAGTGAAGGCGTCGATTACATTCACCATGGGCGGCTTGCAGATCGATGAGCGCGCCCGGGTTGTGCGGCGCACCGGCGGAAGCTCACCGTCAGCCGCCATGCCGACGACGCGAGCGTTCACCGAAACAGATGCGCTCTCCATCGCTATCGGACGGGAATATCGCCAGACGGCAATCGCGGGCCTGTACGCGGCCGGATGCGATACCGGCAACATTAGTCACTTCGAATACATGGGCGGCCTGGCGCCGGCGCTTGCTACCGGGCGCGTAGCGGGACTTAGCGCCGCGGGCTTTATCAAGAAATTATTTGGTTAGCGACTTATCTCAGTAAACCCTGATTTGAAGCCGCTTGGGCGCGGCTGATCCGCAAGGTCTCCGAAGTCGATCCGTTGGAGTACTCGCGCTGCAAGCGTCGATGCACCTTTTGAAACATGCGGCGCGTAATAGCCACCGAGCGACACGCCCCAGATGCCGACACGACCAGCGTCGATGTCACTGCGCGTTTCCAGAAATGATGTCGGCGAACTGCAACCTGCCGCCCGGCTTCACCACCCTGTATAGTTCGCCAAAGACTGCCTCTTTGTCCGGCGCGAGGTCGATAACCCCGTTGCAACAACTGCATTTATGCCTTCTTCTCGCCGGTGCAGCTCAAGCGGCTTGGTTGATCTACATCAGTACGCCCCATGGCCTACAGCAATGACTTATATGAAAATTCGTCCTTCGCGCTCGCGCCCGAAAGCTTGAGTCAAGCACTGCGGTCGCCCAGGAGCCGATTGCGAAAAGCCAGCATGTTGCAGAAGAGCGCCCCCTGCTCCTTCGCGTCGTCCAGCGCCACATGGGTGTGAGGCAGCTCGTCGAACCACTCCCTGGGCATGTTGCGCTTCACCGAATTTCGGTATTCGGTCCCGAGTAACGCCATGGCGTAGCTCTTGATATCGAGCGCGGAGTGCGAGAACGGAGCCTCGCCCGCAAACCGGATCAGATACCAGTGCACGAACATGAAGTCGAAGGCGGCCGGATAGGCGACGAAAACCGGCTTTCCTGGCAGCGACCTCAACCACGCGACATATTCCGGCATTACCACGGCGGGATCGCGCGGATTTGCACGACAAGCGGCCCAAGCCTTGGGCTGAGTGTTCCACCACTCCATGGTCTTCGGGTGGCCCTGCGCGCCGGGCAACATGGTGAGGTTGGCGGCGAACGTCCCGATCAGGGTCTTGTCGCCCCGGAACGCGGCGGAGGCAAAACTCAGCATCGAGTGAGGACCCGGGATCGGGCCATCGGCTTCGATGTCCGTGCTGACGTAGACTTCGGGCATACGCACCCGCGTGTTACTTGACGAGTCTAAAGCAAAAAAGTCAGTCCGACCCGCTATTGAGCCTCGTGCAAATGGGTGACAGCCCATGTGCACCACAAATCTCCCCTCGCCGTTCCCTCATCCCTGACCCCCTTCGACAAGCTCAGGACAGGCTTCTCCCGGAGGCAGAAGGGAAGCTCGATCCTCCCCTCTCCCGTTCCCGGGAGAGAATGGGTCGGGGGTGAGGGCTGGAGGGGCAGGGGGTGAGCCGGGATTTCTCGGACGCGCCTGCGCGCGTCCGTGCCGGCGAACGCCTGAAGCGTCCCGCTTCGGGCCGGAACGGGCTGAGCGGCGTCAGGCATTTTAACGATGCTCAGTGGGCGCGCGGAGAAGGTCGATCAGAGGGGTCCCGGTCAGCCGGTGAACGTATACGACCATGTTCTTTGAAACGGCGCCCCGAATCTTCCAGTTATTGACTCTGCTCCAGGTGATCTCCTGACCGCTGAGCTTCGACAGATCCCGTGCAAATTGAGCCGTTGAGCCTCGCTCCTCGATCATTTTGGCTATCGTCTTGCGGCGTCGTCTCAGGCGCTTCTTCGCGTGAGTTTTTTTGCCCTTCATGAGTTATGCTCCCCTCTCGTGTTGCGTCGCCTCGACCGCCATGACATTCTGGTCAGAGTGACATTTCCATCCGCATGCCGCGAAAAAGTCACTCCGAACCCTCAACGCTTTCGAGACCTGACGTTGATCCCGAGCCACAGGCACACACCATCTATAACGGCCTTGAGCTGCTCGGACAAGAGGGTGCGCAACGATCGCATCCGCCTGAGTCAACGAGGATCAATTATACCTCCCACGCCGGGCGGGTCCTATCCGGCAATGACACATCATCCGTGTCATTCCGGTCAAGTGCGCGCAGCGAACGCGAGCCTTGAAGCGGTTCGGCTACCGAATCGGCCACGATGGTGAGTCCCCGCCGGTCGGCGACTTCGCGCTTGTTGGCGCAAATGCGCCATTCGAAGTCCGGGACGAGTTTCATGGACTTGAGACGCGTCACGGCATCGTAGAAGCCCACGAAATCGAGGGCGGTCATGCGGTCAAAGATAACGCACGCAGCTTTCATCGAGGAGCCCGTCAAGCCGGCTTTCTGAAGCTCAAGTACCAGGCCTGACCGTCATACAACTCGCAAGACTCCACCTGCTCCATCCCTGCCGGGATCAAGTCCCTGGGGGGGATGATCGGTCTATGATGGTGTCTGAACCATGCGTTGATGCCGGGAATGTTTTCCAGCCTGCGGGCGACTTTTTCGGTTTCATCCATGATGACGATCTTCGAGCCTTTTCTCGCCGCGCGGACCATCTCGCGAATGGCTTTCCCCTGGTCACTGAAAAAATTGATGCCGCCCATCTGGTAGACGACGTCAAAGGTCTCGTCGTTAAAAGGCAGATGTTCGGCCTGGCCCAGGAAGAGTTCGACGAGAATGCCCAGTTCTTCTATTCTCCTTTGGCACACTCTCAACATTCCCGCCGAAAGATCGAGTCCGTAGTACTTGCACTCTCGCGGGATAAGCGGCAGATCGGCGCCCGTGCCCACTGACGTCGAGAGCACGCGGTCGCCATGTTTGATCTCGAGTTTCTCGACAAATTCCTTGCGCAGCTTGTGTTCGGAGACGCCGAGGATGTACAGCCCTACCCTGCTCAGCAGGTCGTAGAACGGCGCCCAGCGATCGTAGATCTTGCGAAATCTGCCGTTTATGCCCGTTATCTGGTGAGGTTCCACGAAAATCGGAATGCCGTTGCGAATCGGGAATTCCAGTCCATGCTCGTGATTGACCAGAAATTGCGTTGCGTCGCCATTGATCGCCGGACGGGTCTCAAACTCGAGCGGCGCACGCTCCAATGGGCTGCACAGAATTTCCAGAGTCTCGAGTCGCATCTTTCGGAGTCTCCTTAACAGGCGCCAAACGATCCCTGCGCGCACGCCATAGGGCCATAGTGTATCGGTACTTCGCCGCCCGTGTTCGTCACGGCGGCCCCATGCTGCCGCCATGCGAGCCCAGTCCTCTTCGCCGAAGCGGCCGCGCATGCCTTATCAGCGAACTGCATTAGGGTACGCTAATACCCAGTTCACCGCGATTTTAGTCCGCTTCACCAACGTTTCCGCCCCTACCCCTTGCGCGAATTTGGTGCCCCTTGACAAGTGGGCTGTATTGGCGCGAAATCATCGGCACGCCAGCAGGCTATGACTTCATCATGAAAACGGATGCCTCCGGGCGACCCGCCGCAGCGCATCGCGCCGCCGGCAGGGATAACGGTCATCGATGCATCGAAACAACTCGTGTGAGGAGGATGGTCCAATGAGCACAACTGCTGCTGCCGTTTCCCGCCCCCCCGTTTTTGAACGCATCGGCGAAAGAATCGCCGGCAATGTCCAAAAATGGCTTCCCGACCCGTTTCTCTTCGCCATCCTGCTTACCTTCATCGCGTTCCTCATGGGCATTTTGATTGCCGACAAGACGGCGGGCGAGATGATCCGGCACTGGTACAGGGGGTTCTGGAACCTGCTCTCCTTCGCCATGCAAATGGTCCTGGTCCTGGTCACGGGCTACGTGCTCGCCCACGCACCGTTCATCCGGCCGGCGCTCGCCCGGATCGCCGACCTGCCCCGGACCGGGGCACAGGGTGTGGTGCTGGTCACTCTGCTCGCGCTCGTCTTCGCCTGGATCAATTGGGGCTTCGGGCTCGTCGTCGGCGCCATCATGGCGGTCGAGGTGGGCAAACGCGCCCACGCCAAGGGCATTCCGATTCACTACCCGGTGCTGTGCACTGCAGGCTACGCCGGGTTGGGCGTAAGCTGGCACTGGGGGCCTTCCGGATCGGCGCCGCTTTTGAGTGCCACCAAGGGCCACGTCTTCGAAAAGCTGATCGGCGTCGTGCCGACGGCGGATACCATCTTCTCGAGCTACGCCATCTGGCTCGGTATCCTGAGCCTGATCTATGTGCCGCTGATCATGTATCTGATTTCGCCCAAGTCGGCCGACCGCTGCCGCGGCATCGAGCACTGGCTGCCCGAAGCAGTGAAGGGCGGCGCAGCCGAAAAGGTCACGGCCCCGGCCGCCGGCGACAGCTATGCGGACAGCATCAACAACAGCCGCATCATCGGCGGCATCATCGCCCTGATGGGCATCGTTTTCATCGTGATGCACTTTTGGGGCGGCGGCACGCTCGATCTCAACATCGTTAACTTCACCTTCCTGATCGTCGGCCTCGTCCTCTATCTCCGGCCCTACCAGTACCTGCTCGCCTTCTACGACGCGGTGCGCGCTGCGGGCGGCGTCATCCTGCAGTTCCCGTTCTATGCCGGAATCATGGGTATGATCAGCCTCTCCGGGCTCGCGGTCATCATGGCGGGCTGGCTCATCAATATCGCGAATCCCACGACTTTCCCGATGCTGGCCTGGCTCGCGTCGGGACTGGTCAACCTGTTCGTGCCGTCGGGAGGCGGTGAATGGGCCGTGCTGGGCGAGACGCTCATACGCGCGGGGCAGAGCCTCGGGGTGCCGATCGGCAAATCGATCATCGCATTCGGCACCGGCGATGCGTGGACCAACCTCTTCCAGCCGTTCTGGGCAATCGCGTTGCTCGGCATCACGGGCATGCGGGCGCGCGACATGTTCGGCTACTGCATCACGCTGATGTTTGCGCTGCTGCCGTTCTTCGCCGTCCTGCTGACCTGGCTGCCGTATTGATCCAGGCGGAAAACAGGATCAATAACCGAACCGCTACGGCCGCAAAGCGCACTCGCCGGGGGGGAGTTGCCGACCGCGTCGAACGCCAGCGGCACCGGCTGTGCCGGCGCATTCGCTCATCGCGCGGCAAGCTCTCGCATCACCGCGAACAGCGCATTCTGCCCTTCGAATCCGATGCCGGGCCGGTCCGGGAGCTCGAGGTATCCGTTCTCCACCTTCGCATCATCTGCGAAGCCGGCGAAGACGCCGAACACGCCGGGATAGGCTTCACAGCCGCCCAAGCCGAATCCGCCCACGATGGCGAGCGTCATCTGATTGCCGCCGCCGACATAGCAGGGAACTTTGTCCGGCACATTGCCGCCGCTGTAGCGCTCGGCCAGCACGCGGTGCAAGGGCTTGTCCGCGACCTTCGCGACCGCGTCCCACACCGCGACTTCGATGGTGCCGATTGCCACCGAGCGCTCGCTGTGTCCGCCGGGCTTCTCGCGCTGCATCATGCAGGCGAGAATTTTTTCCGGATCGAGATTGTCGCCGGTCTCATTCAGAAGCGACTCGGGCGGCGCCTTGAGGAGGCGTGGAATGAAGCGCTCGCGCATCTGCGCCCCGCACGCATAGCGGCCGGTGGAATTGAATGCGAACCCGGTGACCGGCTTGCCGTCGCGAATCACGTCGGTGATCACGGCGACGACCGAGGTCGTCATCTCGCTGAAATCAAATACGGCGTTACGGAGACTCGACTTCAGCGGGATGGCAGTTTCACGAATTTCACGGATTCTCATTTCCAGTCTTCAAGTTCCGGTTTTCGCTCATGTCGGGCACGTAAAACTCGTAGGTGTTGCGGCCTTCAGCCTTGGCGTGATACATCGCGACATCGGCGCTTTGCAGCAGCGCGTCAATTTCCCCCACATCGCGCGGAAAGAGGGTGATCCCGATGCTGGCGGTGACGTAGATTGTCCGCCCCTGGATGGCGATGGGGCCGGACAAAGCATCCTTGATCTTCCGCGCCACCGTCGCAGCCTGATCGGTGTCAGTGATGTTTTCCAGCATGATGGTGAATTCGTCGCCTGCCAGGCGGGCAACGGTATCTACATCGCGCAGTAAATCTCTCAGCAGCCTCGCCACCGCCCGCAACACCTCGTCACCCGCGGCGTGTCCCAGGGTGTCATTGATTTCCTTGAAGCGGTCCAGATCGAGGAACATCAGCGCGAGCATTTTCCTGTTGCGCTTGGCCCTCGCCATGGCGAGCGCCAGCCGGTCGCGAAACAGATTGCGGTTGGGCAGTCCGGTCAGGGAATCATACTGGGCGAGATAGGTGAGCTGTTCCTGGACCTGCTTGCGTTCGGTGATGTCGCTCATGGTGCCGTCGATGCGCTGCGGCCGGCCGCGTTCGTCGTGGACCACGTGCACGCGGTTCTCGACGGTCCGGACCGCACCGTCAGGGCGCACGATGCGAAACTCCTGGACCAGCTTGCCGTGATCGAGCAGCTCGCACACTCCTTTGCGCACGCCGAGCCGGTCCGCGGGATGGATTACACGGCGCCATACCCGGGCGCTGCCGAGGAAGTCGCGCACCGGGCGCCCGGTCAGCTTGTGCACCGCCGGGTTGAGATACAGAATTTTACCGCTGTGCACGTCCATCGACCACACGACTTCCTCGAGCGCAGCGAGAATGCTTTCGAGCTTCTGTTGGCTGGCGTGCAACTCATCGAGCGCCTGCTTGCGCTCCATCGCCCGCGCCAGTTGGGAGCCGACGGTGGCGATAGCCTCGAGGAACAACGTATCGGGCTCGCGCACTTCATCGGCGAAAAACTCGAGGCACGCGGCAACCCGGTCTTGCACCATGACCGGAAACGCGAATGCGGATTTGAGCCCGCATGCGAGCGCGATATCGCGGCGGGTAAAGCCTTCGTGGCCGGCGATGTCCGCAACCCAGATCGGGCGCTTGCCGTGAACGATGAGCGTCATGAAACCGCGCGGATGCACGCCGTAGCGCAGAACCTCGGAGCTCGCCATGAATGCGCGGAAGCGGCCGGGGTCGGGAACACGCCAGTGCGAGGTGGCGAGCTCGTGCATCGGGTCGTTGGGGTCAAGCGTGAGCGCGTGCGCGATTTGCCACTTGCCGTGGCGCCAGATATGCTCGAGACAGGACTGGATCGCGGCATCGGGGGTGGCGGCTTCGTTGGCGGCGACCGCGAGCGCTTCGAGCAGTTGCGTGAGCTCGGCCTTGCGCTGCAGCTCTAGCTCGGCGCGCCTGCGCTCGATCACGCGCGCGAGTTGCGATGCGACGCTCGGAAGAGCTTCAAGAAGTGCCGTATCGGGCTCGCGCACCTCCTCGGCGAAGAACTCGAAGCAGGTGACCACTTCATCGCGCACGATGACCGGAAACGCCAGTGCGGCCCGGATGCCCAGATCCCGCGCATGCGCCAGTCGCCCCAACTCTGCGACGGCGGACAGATCCGCTATCCAGCACGGTCTGTGTCCGATGATGGCGGTGGTGATGAAGCCGTCGGGACGCGGGCGCAGGCGCAGATTGTCGGACAGGGTGACGAATTCGCTGAATCGTTGCTGATCGGGCGGGTGCCACTGCGACTGGGTGACTATCCATTCGTCGCCGCGCGGCGCAAGATGCATGAGGTGCCCGACGACCCAGCGGCCGTGCTCGCAGATGCGGGCGAGACAGGTTTGCATCGCGGCTTCCGGCGTTGCGGCTTCGTTCGCCGCGCGCGCCAGCGACTCCATGAGCACGGTAATGGCGGCTTTCTGTTGTGCCTCACGCTCGAGCTGTTTCCGGCGCGTGATGTCGCGCATGGTCTCGGCGATATAGACGACACGGCCCTGCCCATCTTTGACGAGCGATAACGTCATCGCCGTGACAATGCGACTTCCGTCCTTGCGCAAATGCGTGGTCTCGAACCGCTCGATGGATTCGCCGTCAATCATGCGCTCGATCAGTCGCCGAATCTGACCGCGGCGCTCCGGCGGCGCGAGGATCGAAATCGAGCGTCCGATCGTTTCCGTAGCGCTCCAACCGAACATGCGCTCGGCTGCGGCGTTCCACGAAAGGATGGTGCCGTCGAGCGCGCGGCTGATGATGGCGTCGTTCGACGACTCGACGATCGCCGCGAGTCGGCGCAGTTCATTCTGGCCGCGGGTCTGTTCGTCGCGCATGCGCTTTTGCTCCAGTGCGCGTTCCACCGCCGCCCCGAGGCGCGTCATCCGCTCCTTCAGCACGTAGTCCGTGGCGCCTTCCCGCAGCGCCAGGACGGCCATTTCCTCGTCGATGGCGCCCGAGACCAGGATAAACGGGATTTCCAGCGCGCGACCGCGCAGCAGGCGCAGCGCGTCGAGCCCGGTGAATTGCTGTAGCTGGTAGTCGGCGAGGACCAGGTCCGGTGCGGGATCCAAGGCTGCCAGAAAACTGGGTTCGCTATCGCAGTGCCGGACTTTCAGTGGCGCAAACCCAGCCGCTTCCAGCGCGTGTACCAGCAGCTCAGCGTCTGCAACCTGGTCTTCGAGGATCACTACGTCAAGCGGGATGGGCATTTACTCGACCTTGATTCCCGCGCTCTTCACGACCTTGCCCCACTTAATATTTAGCGATTACTGAGGCTTGATACCTGCATCCTTGATGATCCGGGCGTAGAGCGGCGTCTGTTCAGCGATGAATTTCGCAAACTCTTCCGGCGTGCTGGTGAGCGGCTCGATGTTGACCGCTTCGAGCCGCTTGCGCAGGTCCGGTAAGTTCATCGCCTTGACGATTTCCGCGTTGAGCCGCTGGATCATGTTCGGGGACGTGCCGGCCGCCGTAAGCATTCCGTACCACAGCCGCACGATGTAGTCCTCGATCCCCAGCTCCTTCGCGGACGGCACGTCGGGCAGCGCCGAGGCGCGCTTGGTCGAAAGCACCACGAGCGCGCGCGCCTTGCCCGCCTTGACCTGCGTGTGCGCCGCCGGCACAGCCATGATGATCAAGTCGATCTCGCCGGCCACCAGCGCCATGAGCGCGAGCCCCGAGCCCTTGAACGGAACGTGCGTCATCCTGGTCTTGGTGATGCTCATGATGCGCTCCGGCGTGAGGTGCGTGGTAGTGCCCACGCCACCGGAGCCGTAGTTGAGCTTGCCGGGATTCTGGCGCGCGATCGCGATCAGCTCCTTCACCGACTTCGCCGGGACCGAGGGATGGACCACGATGACATTGTTGATTTCGGCCACCAGCGCGAGTGGCGCGAGGTCGCTCTGCTTGTAGTTGAGCCTCTTGTAGAGCGACGGGGCGATCGCGATGATCGACGAACTCAACGTGACCGTGTAGCCGTCCGGCGGTGACTTGGCCGCGAGCTCCAGCCCGAGGTTCCCGCCTGCTCCCGGCCGGTTGTCGGGGAGCACAGTCTGACCCATCTGCTCGGAGAGTTTCTGGGCGATCGCCCGCCCCAATATATCGGTGGGCCCGCCCGGCGGAAACGGCAGGATGAATCGGACCGGCCTGGCTGGATATGCCTGCGCCAGTGCCACGCCGGAAGCAAGCGCGAAAAATGCCAGCACGAGAGCGCCGCACACAAACCGTAAGAAACCGAACATAACTCCCCCTTTCTTTTCGTGACAGCCGCGCTCTCGACGCGCGGCTCGGATCGTTACTCGAAAATGCGGGACGCCGGCCGATGCGGTTCTCGCGCAATCTTGCACGTCGAGCCTGGTTTGTCAATGCGCGGTTCCCGAAAAGAGGTGCCCTTCGGTTCATACTTGAAACCGCAGATGAACGCGGATGCGCGCAGGTAAACCCTCGTCAATCAAACCATTGTGAGGCATGTGATGTCTACCCACCAGCACACGTAGGGTGCGCTTGCGCACCACCAACACATCGGTGCGGTGCGCTCCGCCTTGCGGAGCACACCCTACGGGCCAGGTTCCGCAGCCCGGTCTGTGCGGTCGCCCCCGGAAACCGTCACGAACCCGATATGACCAACAGCGCTCCCGCTATCGCAACGGCCACGCACCAGATGATTGCAAGCGTCGAATAGAACGCGGCCTTGCCTGCCGCCGTAACCATCCGGCGCAGTCCGCTATAGCCATGCGCCAGGACGACGGCAAGCAGGAGGGCATTGAGCGCGCGGCTGGCTGCCATATCGGGCACTAACACGTGGAGCGCTACGAGTGGTCCGAGCAGCAGTCCGGACGCCCTTTGCAGAATCCACATCCAGACCGGAGTGATCGTGAATGCGCGACCGAACACGATGCGGTTAGATGCCGGCATACCTGAGCACCTCCCGTATCCCGATGACTGCGCTGAGACCGATGATGACCCAGAGCGAGCGCCGGTAATCGAGTCTCGCCCCAAGATCAACCGCCAGGAGCTTCAAACCGTAAAGCGTATGAAATGCGATGCTGAAATAGAGCACCGCATGGATCCAGTGCTGGCTCTGCAGAACGGGCAACCAGGGGGCACCCGCTTTGAGCGATGCAAGGGCGGGCGCGTGCAGCACCGCCTGCGCGAGCACATGCACCAGCACGAAAATCACCACCACCGCACCGGTTATCCGATGGAGAATCCGTGCAATCTCGCCGTGGAGCAGTGCCTCCGCCTGCCGGGTGGTGTTTCTGGGCAATGCGATCGCCTGGTTCATTGTCATCCCCTTCCGCCGAACAGCAGTTCCTTCCGAAATTCGCGAATCGCCTGCGCCGGGCTCAGGTCCGCCGGGCAGAGCTGCGTGCAAACATCGCAGCCAAAGCACTCGAGCATTCCGGCACCCACCGCCTGTTGCAGGCGATCGGTGCGATCGGCCGGGTGTTCCGCCATCTGCCGCAGCTTCAACATGAACGCTGGCCCGTCGAACGGGCGCTCTTCCACCGCCGGGCAGGCCGAAACACACACCATGCAGGCGAGGCAGGAATCCAGGTGGCAAATGTGTTCCGCCAGTTTCGGATCAATCGGCTCGGGCCTGCCCGGATGCGCGGTCTCGCGCGACGGGGCAAGCGCAAGCCCGGCGTAACGTTCCTCGATCTCGGATCTGTCTATCACCAGATCGCGCAGCACGGGGAAAGGTGTCAGCGGCTCGATCCGCATGTGCGACTTGCAGCGCTCCTGGCAGGCAAGAACGGGCGTTCCGTTGACGCGAACCGCGCAGGTCCCACAACGCCCGATCCGGCATGCGAACTGGAAAGCGAGGTCCCCCGCCTGTTCCTCATAGATGGATCTGATCACGTCCAGCACCCGCATGTTCTCCGCGCCCGTCACCTGAAACCGGTCGTAACGCGGTTCCGAGTCCCGAGACGGATCGAAGCGCCTTATTTCGGCAGTGACAGTGATACTCATCGTGCACCCGCTGCTGCGAATAGGGAGTGATTGGGCTTCGCGGCTTCAAGCGTCGCCACGGGGCGCTTGTCAAGTCTCAGGTTACGGCCTTGACGCTGCACGCAGATGTTCGCCGTCCATTCCGGATCGGTTTCAGGAAAATCAGTGCGGTAGAACGCGCCGCGAGTCTCCTTCCGCAACAGGGAAGCTGAGGCCATCGCTTCGGCGATATCGAGCAGGTTTTCAAGCTCAAGCGCTTCCATCCATTCCCGGTTGAGGATACGTGACCTGTTGGTGACTTTAAGGGAAGGCAGCACGTGTTCGCGTGTATCGCGGAACGCGCGCAGCGTTTCTTCGAGCTTGGGTCCGCTTCTCACCAGCCCAACGTGATCCCACATGAGCTTCTGGATGCGCTTCTTGACCTCTGGGGGACGCACGCCGTCCGGCTGGCGCAAACCCGCTTCGAGCTGCTCGGCACGCGCGCGTGCTTTTTCGAGGCCACGAGCACTTTCGACACCGACTGTCCTCGCTTCCTCCGCCGCCGCCATTCCCGCGCGCCGCCCGAAAACCTGGATATCGGGCATGGAACTTCCGCCCAGGCGGTTGGCGCCGTGAACGCCGCCTGCGGCCTCACCGCCCACCAATAAACCCGGAACATTGGTGCGGCACCAGGCGTCGATGCGCACCCCACCCAGCGTATACAGTGCGCTCGGCATGACCTGAATGGGCGCTTCGAGCCTCGCCTCGCCTTCGCCGTAGTTCTCGAGGAGCCGCTTGACGTAAATCGGCCTCTCCTTCAGGAAGGACTCGAATACCCGGGGATCCGGGATCATCAGCACCCCGCCTTCAGGCGTGCCGCGCCCCTCGAGGATCTCGAGCATGATCGCGCGCGCGAGAACGTCGCGCGTGCTGCCTTCCCTGCGCACCGGATCGTGTTTGAGTACGAACCGCTCTCCCTTGTTATTCAACAGATGGGCGGGTTCACCCTGCGGATCGAAATGGCGCATTCCGTAATGCGCCGGTTCGGTAAGCGTGTAGCCGCGGGCGCTCGGCGGGTAGACGAAGGAAATCGGGATGAACTGCATGAACTCGATATCCACCAACTCGGCCCCGGCACGCAATGCGATCGCAATTCCGTCTCCTGTGTTGATGATCGGCCCGGAGCTGGTTTCGTAGAGTTGGGACGTGCCGCCGGTTGCAATCACCACGGCAGCACACGAAAAGTAATGCCAGACGCCGCGCGACAGATCCAGCACCAGCCCACCGGCAACGCGCCCGCTGTCGTCTTGAATGACCTCCGCCAGCATGTGGAAATCGAGAATCTTGATTCCCCGGGCATGCAACTGGTGCAACATGACCTCGGTAATGCCGATACCCTCGTCAACCGAGCCCATGGTCCTGACAAACGAGCCGCCGCCCGTCATCGACAGGTAGTATTGCGTTTGAGCCGTTCGATCCCACGTCAGTCCGTATTCCTCGAGGTCGTAAGCGCGGTCCATCGCCTCCTCGGCGAGAATCTTCGTAAGCTCGTAATTGTTGATCCCGGCCCCGGAGTCGAGCGTGTCCCGGAAGAAGGCATCGGTGCTGTCTTTCCGATTGAGGCCGGACACCGCGTTGTAACGCCCCCCCGACATGCGGGTGTGGTTGGCTCGCCTCGGGCCTTTCGCCAACACAATCACGTTCGCGCCCGCATCATGCGCGGCGATCGCGGCGCGCATGCCGGCCGCGCCGCTGCCCGCGATGAGGACATCGGTCTGCTCTATTGCCATCTCAAGCTGGGGTTTCACCGCTGCATCTCCCTTGGCGCAGCATCCGGGCTGCGCCGATCTATCATCAACCAGCTCTTCACAATCCTGGAAAACAATCTCACGCAAAGACCGCCAAGTTCGCAAAGAGTGCCGGGGCCGTTATAGCTTTGCGGTCTTTGCGATCTTGGCGTGAAAACCTTTTTTGGTTCCGGCTATGCCGGGCTAGGAATTTGTCGGACTCAGTCCGACAAATTCCTGATTACTTGACCTCTTTCACTTTGCCCTTGAGCGAGGCATCTACCCAGTTGTCCCCGAACAGGATCTCCAACGGCTTCTTGCCATCCTTGATGTCTCTCGCCTGCTGATATTCCATCTGCATGCGCTGCCCGGCTTTCTGGAGCACTTCCTCGGCGATGGATAAAGGAACAACGGCGACGCCATCGTCATCCCCCACCACGATATCGCCGGGGCTGATCACCAACCCGCCGACCTGAACCGGCACGTTGATCGAGCCCGGGGTGCTTTTCTGCGCCGACCGCGGGCACACCCCCCGGCAGAATGCGGCGAATCTCTCCTCGCGGAGGAGGCGGACATCCCGCACGCAGCCGTTGCTGATGAGCCCCACCACGCCGCGGTTTCGCGCCTGCAAGGACATGTTGTGCCCGAAAGAACCCGTGTTGTTCTCCCGGCCTTCGTCAATAACCAGGACGTCGCCGGGCTGCGCCATGTGCAGCGCCTTGTGGGTCGTAATGTTGTCGTTGGGATAGTTGAGTACCGTGAACGCGACGCCCACGACCTGAATGGGCTCGAATATCGGGCGGATCTCGGGCGTCATTATCCCGTGCCGCCCCATTGCATCGCCGAGCGTTGAAGTCCAAATCCCCTTGAATTGCTCGACCAGCGCCGGGGCGGGTCTGGGAAAGTTATGATTGATGAGCCCGTACATGGGGGGTGCCTCCCGTCGTTATTCGATGTCCGCATATTGAGTTTTGCGTAGCCACAAGTAAATTCTTCCCGGCGGCGGGCCGCTGGACCGCACTCTTTTGACCCACCGAGATACCAAGTGTGGCTGGCAAGCATAAGCGAGGTGCGCCGCGCACGCAAACAGCGCTTTTGCCGCGCCCCTACCCTAACCCTCCCCCGCGGTTCGCGCAGGGGAGGGAAACAGTATCCTTCCGCCGCTTGCGGGGGAAGAGCCTGCCCCGGACTTGATCCGGGGTCAGGATGGGGGCCAATGTGTCAACTATGTCCTGAATTCTCAATAGTTGGTTTGGCCTATCAAAAAGAGTGTTTTTGACCCATGCGCACATTTGCGCAAGAGCGTAGTGTCCCCCAAAACCCACGAACGGTTGCCCGTGAACGGAGAACTGCAAAACCGCAGAGGCGATGAGCGCGTCCGCGCTTCATTGGCCGTCGATTTGGGAGGCGCCACCGGCGTGACGCGGGACGTCAGTGCGTCGGGGATATTCTTTGAAACGGACGCCTCCTTCGCCATCGGGAGTCCGATAAACCTGGCTGTGGATTTGGATACGCCTGGCGGACAGATGAGGTTCAAATGTCTCGGGAACATCGTTCGGCTGGAGCACCACGATGGAAAGGTAGGGGTGGCGGTAAAGATCATCGAATCCAACCTGGAGCCCGTGGCGTGACGGCTTACTGAGTCTCGTGCAAATGGGTGACAACCCATGTGCACCACAAATCTCCCCTCGCCCTCCGGGAGAGCGGCCGGGGGTGAGGGCTGAGCGGTATCAGGCATTTTTACGACGCTCAGTAGGAGGTTCCACCCACTCGGGGTAGGTGGATCAGCCCAGAGAAATCGGTACGGTTGCTCTATTGACGGTTCGACTGCGCAGGGCCGATGCTGGCAATACGGAAAGAAGCGTTTTGGCACGACAATCCGAAACGTTGATGCAAGAACAACGCGCATTTTTCTGAACAGGGGGTCCAAATGCGTAAGCTCTCCAAGATGATTGCGATCGCAGTGCTCGCCACCTCTGGCCACGTCGCAAGCGCCGCGGATCCGGTCCAGTACAACCTGGATACCGTATTCAGTGGCACTGCGCCCAGCGGTTTGGCGCCGTGGTTGACGGCTACCTTTTCTGAAGGGGCGACGGACACGGTCCGGCTGACGTTGACAACGTCCGTGGTGTCGGGGTACTACGTGTCCAAGTTTTTCTTCAACTATGACCCTGGCCCGAGTGGTGCTGCGGTCTCCGCATTAGCGTTTTCCACCGTTGGCTCCAATGTTCTTGCCAGCGACATCAAGCGCGCTTACGACCAGTGGCAGGCCGATGGAGATGGCAAGTATGACATCAGGTTCGATTTCGCCGCTGGCGCGCTCTATAGCGGCCAGCAATCGGTTTACGACATTGTTGGGACCGGGGTGACGCCGCAGTCATTCAAGCTTCTGGCCACCGCTGGCGGTCCTGCGGGTCCGTTCTTTTCGGCTGCCCAAACAGGAGGGCCCGCGAATGGATGGATCGGTGCCCAAGTGGCAGCAATTCCCGAGCCCGAAACCTACGCGATGTTGCTCGCCGGGCTGGGCCTGATGATCATGCTGGCACGCCGGCGCAAAAAGTCGCTCTAACTAAACAACCCTCGGCTGTAAGCCGAGGGGTTTAATAGACGTCGGCTTGAAGCCGACTGTAAAGGCTCCACGACTGTCATTCCCGAGGCGTCGGGAATCCAATGGCGGCGGGCATTGGAGGTGGGTTATGTGTAAGATCTCAAAGATCATTGCAATATTGATATTGGCGGTGACTGGGCAAGCAGCAAATGCAGACACGCTACCAACCTTGCTCAGCGGCACATCTCCGGGCGGGTCGACCTTCTTCAACGCATCGTTTTCGGACGTCGCGGGTGGGGTGCGGCTGGATCTATCGATCGGTTCGGGATGGAACTCGAACGCGCAGCTTGACGCGTTCTACTTCAACTACGCCAACTACACCGGCGGACCAGCGCTTTCGACGCTTGCATTTACTTATCAAGCCGGCGTTTTAGGCACTTTCACAACCGGGGCGGATGCCCAAGATTCCATCTATGCCGGGCTCTTCGACATAATGTACCAGCCGAATTCCGCATTTAAGAATTCCAATCCGAGCGCAACTTACCTGATTAGCACCACCGGGCCTGGTACGATTTCCGCATTGGCGTTTACCAACGAATTTTCCAACAGCAGCACCGGTCATGGCCTTGCAGCGCGGATTAAGTCAGGCGGTAATTTCGGTACTGTTGTCGCGAGCGGTTTTACTGCTACGCCCCCGATCCCCGAGCCGGAAGTCTACGCGATGATGTTGGCAGGGCTCGGCCTGTTGGGCTGGATCGCGCGGCGGCGCAAGCAGTCGTTCGATGCCGTGCCCGCGTGATCAGGAACGCTCGCAACACACGAAACCCCGTCTGAATGGCGGGGTTTTTTTACTATTGAGCGTTACATATCCGCGTGACATTCATCCACACCACCCCGTCTCCTTTGGAGGCACGCCTCCTCAACAGAGGAGGGGAGAATTTTTCCCCTCCTTTCCAAGGAGGGGTGGACGCGAAGCGGGCGGGGTGGTTCGCGGTGATGACCGTCGCGGTGGCTGTTGTTGCAGCCGCGCCAGCGAACGGAGCGGAGTCAGGGCCCCTGTCACGTGCTGATTATCGGCTGAACGTGACCGCACTCGCCGCGTTTCGCCTGGCTGCGGCCAAGCCCGCCGCGTTGGCCTCCAACCCCCGCGACGAACGCGTGATCCCGGCATCGCTGGCGGACAAGCCCTTTGCCCGGATGATCCACAGCGCCGCGAAGCAGGCCACGCTCGACCCGGCGCTGGTGCACGCGGTGATCTTCGTCGAGTCCCGCTACAATCCCGCAGCGCGCTCGCCCAAGGGCGCGATCGGACTCATGCAGGTGCTCTCCCAAACCGCGGCGCGCTACGGCGTTCGCAATCCGGCGGCCTCGCCCGAGGCGAACCTCGCGGCGGGCACCCGCTACCTGCGCGACCTCATGCAGCTCTTCCAGGGCCGGCTCGATCTCGTGCTCGCCGCATACAACGCCGGGGAAAATGCCGTGCTCCGCCATGGCCATCGCATCCCGCCTTATCGCGAAACGCAGTCCTACGTGCCCGCGGTGCTAGCAAAGTATCGCGAATGGCGGGATCCCGCACAGCGACCCGAGCCGCCGGCCGTCACGACATCGCGCTTTATCGAGTACCTTCCCGGCACTCGCCTCGATCTCAGCCTCCTTCCCCCTTGATGGGGGAAGGCTGGGATGGGGGTGATACATTGCGCTGACAAATGACGTCGACATTTCACTCCCACCCTGGTCCGCCCTGGCCCTCCGTCGCGTCAA
>MERG01000311.1 GCA_001771985.1 Betaproteobacteria bacterium RIFCSPLOWO2_12_FULL_62_13
ACCGCCGGTGATGGTGTCGTTGAAGTCACGCGAGCCCCGCACGTCTTCGATGTTGAGGAGCGCGTCGGTGCCGCCATAGCCGTCATTGGCCATGCCGGTCGCGAGATTGACCGTCACGCCCGCCGGATCGTAGAAATAGTCCACCCGATCAATACCGCCCCTGCCGTCTATACCGTCGTTGCCCTCGCCCCCTTCGAAGGATTCGAACACGCCGGTGTCACTGCCGGTGAAGGTGTCGTTGGATGAGGAACCGCGTACGCCTTCGATGCTGATGAGCGTATCGGTACCACCCAAGCCATCCTGCGCAATGCCATTACCCGTGCCACCCAACGTGACGATGACGGCCCCACCACCGGTGAAGTTGAAGTCCACCCGGTCGTAGCCGCCACCACCATCGAATGTGTCGTTGCCCGCGTTGCCCTGAAAAGTCTCAAGGCCGTCAGTCGCACCGGTACCGTTGGCCGGGTTGCCCCCGGTCAAAATGTCGTCGAAGATCGAGCCGCGTATGCCTTCGATGTTGACCAGCGTATCGGTGCCCCCCAGACCATCCGAGGCCACGCCAGTGGCCAGATTGACGTTGATGGCCGCGTTCGCCGAGTTATAGCGAACGATGTCAAAGCCGGCCCGTCCGTTGATCGTGTCATTACCTCCATATCCTTCGAACGTTTCGATGATCAGCGTCGAATCCGAACCCAGCAGGGCGTCGTTGAAAGTGGAGCCGAAAACCTGGTTGATGTTGAGCAGAGTGTCGCTGCCCGCGCCACCGGTGGCCGTGCCAGCCCGCAGATCCACCGTTACGGCCGAACCTGCCAAGTCATAAAGGGAGCGGTTGCTGTCTGTGAAAAGGCGCGTGTCGACGATCAGCCCGCCATCAATGGTGTCGTTTCCCGGGCCGCCTTCAAAAAACTCGAACTCGCCGCCAGCCTTGCCGGTGATCGTGTCGTCGAAATCGGAGCCCGTGACAATATTGATGTTGGTCAGCGTATCGTTGCCGCCCAAGCCATCCTGAGCAGTCCCTGTGGCCAGGTTGAGGTCGATCGCACCAGTCGAATTGTAGTAGCTGACCCAGTTTCCGTCGCTGCCATTGATGCGGTCGGCGATCACGCCGCCATCGATGCTGTCGTTGCCCGGGCCACCGATCAGGAAGTCCCCGCCCGCACCTCCGAGCAGCACGTCGTTGCCGGCGCCACCATCCAGCACATCGTTGCCGCCGAGTCCCTGGATCGCATCATTGCCGCTCGTGCCCGTCAGGGTGTTGTCGAAGTTGTCCCCGGTGATGGGGTTCGCCCCCGCGGCAGCCACGCTTACCAAGTATGTGCCCGAGTAATTGTCGTTGAAAGCGCCTGCCTCGAGGTAATAGGTCCCGGTCGTCGTACTCGTGAATGTCAACTGCGAATCACGATTGATCCCGAGCACGATGTCGTCGCTTTCGGCCAGCAACGCACCACCACTGGCGTGCACGCGCAGATACGGATCCTCAAGCGTGCCTCCACCGGCCTGTTGGCCCTCCAGATTGACTATGTAACTCGTATCTGCCGTCAGTTGAACGCTAAACCAGTCGCGGTCGCCCGTGACTTCCAACCGGCCGGTGCTTAAACCGTTGACGGAGACTTGTCCGAACGGCGCGGTCGCATCCGAAAGGCTATCGGCAAAATCATCGCTGGAGGTAAGTCCAGTTACACTGATCCTGTATGTGCCTGTGTAGGCGTCGTCGAAGGCGCCCGCCTCAATGTAATAAGTACCGGCCGTGGTTGCCTGGTAGGTCAATTGCGAATCGCGGTTCACCCCAAGGACAATGTCGTCGTTCTCTGCGAGCAATACTCCACTGCTGCCATGCACACGCAGGTATGGATCGTCGAGCGTGCCGGCAGCAGCCTGTAGGCCCTGCACATCGATCACGAAGCTCGCGCCCGCCGCCAATTGAACGCTAAACCAGTCGCGGTCGCCCGTGCTCTCCAGTTGGCCGGTGCTTGAGCTGTTGACGTCGATTTGTCCGAACGGCGCAGTCGTATCCGCAAGACTGTCGGCAAAGTCATCGGTGGACGTAACTCCGGTTGTAACACTGACCCTGTACGTCCCAACGTAGCCTTCGTCGAAGGCGCCCGCGTCGAGGTAATAAGTACCCGTTGTCGTGGCTGTGTACGTCAGCCGCGAATCGCGATTGACCCCGGGGTCTATGTCGTCGTTCTCCGCGAGGAGCCCGCCACTACTGTTGTGCAGACGCAGATACGGGTCTTCGAGTGTGAGCCCGCCGCCTGTGTGTAAACCCTGAAAATCGATTGAGTACCCCGTACCAGAGGTCAGTTGGACTCGGAACCAGTCGTGGTCGCCCGTGACCTCAAGCGTGCCGGTGCTCGATCCATTGACACTGACTTGGCCAAAAGGGGACGTCGTGTCGGCAAAGCTGTCGGCGTAGTCGTCGCTGACATCGGACAAAGGCCAGGTCAACGTCTGGTCATTGAATGCCAATCTTTCCACGTTTGTCAGCGTATCGGTGCCATCCGGCCCAGACACGCGGACTCCGTTGCCGCTGAGCACCGTTAGCGTATAGGCAGAGCGCAGGCCGGAGAAAACTGCGGTATCGGTGCCCAGCCCGCCATCGATCGCGTCGTTTTCGAGGCCGCCTCTTAACGTGTTGTCCGCGTTATTTCCAGTGATCGCGTCGCTGCCCGAGCCACCAATGGCGGTCTCTATGGTGACACCCTGTGCAATCGCAACGTTGCTGACCAGGCCACCGACGCTGGAAAAACTTTCCGCATTGAGGTTGATGGTTGCGCGCTGCGAATATCCCGAAAAGTCGAGCGTGTCCGTTCCGCCCGCGTCCCAGACTGTGAAAACCACGGCTTGCGAACCTGAGGTAATGTTGTACGGAGTCCCCGCGTTCGAATTGAAGCCATAGACGGTACTGCCGGCTCGCGTATCCGTATCTACTCCGTACAAGCGCTGGATCGCGGCTATATCGTGCAACATCGGCGTTTCGGGAGACATCCCGAAGTAGTTCGCGCCGGTATTTGTCTCGCCAAAATAGCTCATCAGCGAGTACTGTTGCGTATCTTCAACGTACTCCGCATTGTTCTCATAGGTAATTTTCGCCCCGGGCGCAGCGTTGTAATCCCCGGGATGCTCGAGGCCGAGTGCGTGGCCGATCTCGTGAATGAAGGTCAGGAAATCGTAGGTGCCCGGGCCGACATTGGTCGTTGAGGCGAAAACCGTATTGATGAAGACGTCCCCCTGCGAGCTCGCTGCTGAGGTGTCCCCAGAAAGCGGGTAGAACGCAAAAGCCTGCGAACCATCGAACGGATCATGGTAGTTCGCAAACTCGATGGTCGCACTGTTCGAGTTGCCGAGGTCCGTAAAAGCAATATTGGCGGCGTCCGACCAAAACCCCAGTGCGGCCCGCGCAGCCGCCTGTTGAGCTTCGGTCAATGGGGAAAACTGGCTGATATCGTGGCCGGTGACTGAAAATCCAGCGGCCGAAGTATGAAACCCGAACGAGACGGTGACGGGCGAACCAATCGCCGTACCCCAGTGGTAGTTGTCTCTGGTGATTTGTTGCCCAGCCTGCGTGGCGTCCATGTGAGCGGTGGGCAGGCTCACGGGATCAAGCACTGGATCAGCGAGTGCATCGAACCCGTTCAATGAAAAACCGAGCAACGATCCATCAGGCACCGGCCCGTCAGGCATCGCGCTGCCGGCGCCTGAAACCATATCGAGGATCGACCACGCCGGCGACTGCGGGCCAGATCCCGTCGTTACGGCCAAGCCGCGTTCTTCAGTATTGGAGGTCGTCGCCTGACTTGAGCCAAGGCTGCCATTGGCGGCGGCGTTTTCGGAGTCGATGTCCCAAGCCGGCAACGATTCAGTTCGCGAATCGTCGATAATCATTTTGCGGCCGGCGTTGAGCGCCCCGCTTGAGCCGTGCGAGGCGATGTGAATTGAGTCGAGATCCGTAACGCCTTGAAGCGCTTGGGTCATCTGCTCGATGCCGTCCGCACCGGCATCGATCAGCATCACTTCAACTTCCGGATCGGCGCCGGCGAGAAGCGACTGCCAGTCTTCGACACGCGCGTCGACGAACAGGAACCCCTTGGCCATTTCCCTCCCTTTCCTACGGTATCGCGGAAATCAAACAACCCTCGGCTGTAAGCCGAGGGGTTTAAGAGATGTCGGCTTGAAGCCGACTGCAAAGCGCCTCTGACTGTCATTCCCGAGTAGCCTGTCCTCGAGTGTCGTAATCGGGGATCGGGAATCCAATTTCAGCGCACCACAAATTGGATGCCCGCCTCCGCGGGCATGACAGCTTGCTTTACGCTTTTCGCGCAGAACCGTGCTCATGTTTGCTTCGCTCACATTTCGCAAAAACTTGCTTCGCCTGAAGCCTGCCCCGGACTCCGATCCGGGGGCGAGGGATTTCAACCATCCCCAATGGGGACACTAAGGATGCATGTGCTTGCCTTGGTTAACCCCATAAGAGCACACGCCGCCGATAAACGCCGATGAATTCGAAAGTTGATTGGGAAGCTTGTTTGAGTACGTCGAAGGAAGGCTTGAACGCAACGACTGGACCGTTGCCAAGCGACGACCAGAGAATTGTTGCCATGATGTTCTCCCCTGCGGGTCACGCGTTCTTGTTCGCTACCCACACCGCCACTTGTTCTTCTTCTTGTTTTGTGCTTCGTTCTGTTGCCTCGCCGTGATTGACACTGGGCGGCAAGGCCTATTCGCTCATCATACGCGCAATAAAAGCGCCTGCAAATATGGGTCACCGGCAGCGTCGGGGCTCATGAACTCAGCGCCCCAGATGCATCCCCGTCCACCCTTCGACAGAATTTCGAAGGGCGCAACCCGAACGGTTCTTATTTTTCTCGGACCGCCTCGTCGTCGCCCACGGAAACCCATACGCTTCATCAGCGCGCATTGCATACCGCTCGGAGCACGCCTCAGGGAGGCGGCGACCACTTACTGATAACTGACGACCGGCGACTGACATCTGACCACTGCCAACTGGCCACCGCCTACTGACAACTGCCGACTGGTGTCTGGATTCGGGTTGCCACCAGAATGACGATCCCACCGCCGCCCGCGACGCCTTTTCCAATGCGGCAATCCGACGGTCCCAACTGTCGTCGGGAGGAGTGAAGCGTCGTGGCGATCCTTCCTCGCAACGAAAACCACCAATTTTGAACTTTGAATCTTGAACCCCGAACTTCGAACCCTGATCCGGGAACCGAAGACCCGCACCAATGCGCCTCGAGCACAAAGATGTTATATTTAATATATGGGCTTAGTTAACGGGAAGCTGGTTCCTTTCGAGCCCCGGGATTAGCTGACGAATCACTGAACCATTCGCCCATGCGACCTTCACAAGCTCTGGCGGTCCACCGCGCAGCGATCCGCGACATTGCCGCACGGCATCGCGTACAGAACATCCGCGTGTTTGGTTCCGTGCTCCGCGGGGAAGATACAGACGGGAGCGACCTCGATCTGTTGGTAGAGCCAACCGAACAAACCACGTTGCTCGACATCGGGGCGATCCAGTTCGAAGTCAGCAAACTGTTGGGGGTCGGAGTTGCCGTGCTTACCCCGGGTGCTCTGCCCGAAAAATGGCGCGCGACAGTGCTGTCCGAAGCGCAAGAGGTATGAGCCCGCCTGAAGTCTTGCGCGTGCAAGATTATCTCGAGCACGTCTTGGACGCGATCCACCGGATCAATCGTTACGTCGCCGGCATGGATCACGCTGCCTTCCTGGCGAACGAGGAGAAGCAGGATGCGGTGATTCGCAACATCGAGATCATAGGTGAAGCCGCACGGAACATCATGCGCAAATACCCTGAGTTTGCAAGCAGCCATCCCGAGTTGCCATGGGGAAGCACCTATGGGATGCGCAACGTGGTTGCCCACGGCTACTTCAAGGTCGATCTCGCGATTGTTTGGAAGACAATCCAGAGCGACCTTCCGCGACTCGAGAAGCAAGTGACCAATCTCCTGGCTAAACAGAACCTTTCTCCGCCCTTCCCATCTCAATAGTTGCAACTAGTGGTCAGTTGGCAGTTGTGAGTTTGCAGTCGGCAGTCTGCGGTTTCCAGTTTCTGAAGACGATTCTGAATTCGCGCGATATCCATCAGGCTCGTGTCCGGCGTCGGATCCACCAGCAAGTCGAGATCACATTTCGTGCGATCAGAATGTTGAGTAAGAATACTCAATATTTTGAGTGAAACGCGGGCACGGCTGCTGTTGCATAATTTGCACGATTAATGCATATTATCGGCATGTGGATTACCAGATCTGTAGAGCCGCTGGTGCGGCGGATGGCGCAGCAGTTTCCGGCCGTCCTCGTTACGGGTGCGCGGCAAACCGGCAAGACCTCGCTGATGCGGCATCTGTATCCGCGCGCCTCCTTCGTGAGCCTGGACCTTCCAGCGAACGCCGAGGCCGCGCGCACCGCGCCCGACGCCTTGCTCGAGGGCTACCCCGCGCCCGTGATCATTGACGAGATCCAGTACGCCCCGTCGCTGCTGCGGCATATCAAGGTCAGGATTGACCAGGATCGCTCGGCCGGCCGCTTTCTGCTGACGGGCTCGCAGATCTTCCCGCTCATGCAAGGCGTATCGGAGAGCCTGGCGGGGCGCTGTGCTCTGGTGAGCCTCCACACGCTTTCGCGAACAGAGCTGCTGGCGGCCGGCCGCGGCATCGGAGAGGACCGCTACGTGTTCGTCGGGGGGTATCCGGAACTGCACGTCGGGGCGGACCCCGATCTGTGGTTTCCGGCCTATCTGGCCACCTACCTGGAGCGCGATGTGCGCAACGTCCTGCGGGTCGCGGACTTACCGGAATTCAATCGCTTCATGCGCGCGTGCGCGCTGCGCACGTCCCAGGCGGTCAATTACTCGGACCTCGCGCGCGACACCGGCATTGCGCCCAACACGGCGCGCAAGTGGCTGGGACTGCTGCAAACGTCCGGTGTCGTGGTGTTGATCGAACCGTATTTCAGCAATCGCACCAAGCGCCTGATCAAGGCGCCGAAGCTCGCGTTCCTGGATACGGGACTGGCGGCGTTTCTCGCGGGATTCCGCTCGGAGCGGGAGCTGGCGGCCTCCGCGCTCGCCGGCGCATTCTGGGAGTCGCACGTCTTCGGGCAGTTGGCGCGCCAGGCGGCAAGCCGGGCCGACGCGGCCCCGATTCTCTACTGGCGCACCGCAAGCGGCCAGGAGGTTGATCTGGTAATCGAACGGGCGGGCGCGACGCTCGTGGCGATCGAATGCAAATGGAAGGAGCAGCCGGGGACCTCGGATAGCGCCGGCTTGAGGGCGCTGGAGGCGGCGGAAGCGGGGCGCGTCAAGCAGAAAATGATCGTGTGCCGGACGAAAGCCACTTACAAATTGTCCGATGGTGCCTGGGTGTTGAACGTTACCGATGCGCTGAAGCGGCTCGCCTTGCGATGAAGCGGGCAGCGTCAGATGTCGAGTTACAAGTTGGCAGTGGTCAGTTGACAGCCGGCAGTAGGCAGTGGTCAGTTGGCAGTCCTCAGCACTCAGTCCTCAGCACTCTGTCCTCAGTCATCATTCGACAGTTCGTAATTCGTGGATCGTGGTTCGTGGCACGTGGCTCGTTTCTGGACCCCGGTTCCCGGCTTAAGACCTGCCGGGACAAGTTTCACCGGGGTGATGAAATGCGAAGGGGCGACGAGAGACGCTGGGCTGCCGGTGGGCCGTCATTCCGGTGGCAACCGGAATCCAGTCGCTAGATGCCAATCGCCGACCGACCACTGCAAACCGAGCCCCGCCGACTGGCGATTGACAACTGACGACTGCCGACCGGCACCTGGCAACTGACGACTGGCGACTGACAACCGGCAACCGCGAACTGCGTGCCGCGAGCCACAACCCACGTACCACGAACGATCGGGCACCGGTCATCGTTCTTCTCTGTCCCGGCGAGCTGGTTAAGCTGGTCTTGCTGATGCTTGTGCAACCCGAACCGTCCAAGTATAGTATTCTTGTACTACATGAATACGAGGACTACCATGCCGATGTCGATCAGGCTTGACCCTGCGCTCGAGGCGAAGGTAGATCAGGAGGCCCGGCGGCTGGGTCTCACGAAGTCGGAGTTCGTGAAGGATGCGCTGCAGCGGGTGCTTGGACTGAAAAGCCCGGCGCGGCTGCTCAAGGCGGCGCGCAGCGGGTCACCAATGGGCGACCCGGGCGCTTCCGAGAATGTGTCCGCCAAGGTGAAAGCGAAATTGCGTGCGAAGCGTGCTGCTTGATTCGGGTCCGCAGATCGCCCTGTTCGCGACTGACGACCGGCATCACGCGCGCTTCGATGGGCTGGTGAGCGAACTTTCCAAAGCGGGACTCCGGCTCATGACTACATGGCCCTGCGTCGTCGAGGCCGCCTTCCTGGTCGATCCGCCGCATCGCTATGAGTTGCTGCGCTGGATCGAACTCGGCGGCGCGGTCGTCTATCCGTTTGCTGCTCACAATCTCCGTGACATGGTCCGGTGGATGCGCCGCTACACCGAGACGGGCAAGCGTGAAATGGATTTCGCCGACGCTTCACTCTGTTGGCTCGCCACGCAAACCGGCGTCACCGAGATCATGACCACGGACGTCGCAGACTTCTCCCGTTACCGCCTGCCTGATGGGCGGGCCTTCAGCCTGCTCTAAAGCCGTAGGGTGGACATCGTCCGCCACCTCCCCTCCGGCCGGTGCGCAATGCGCACCCCTTGGCCTGCCGATTCAGTCAAGTGCTTGGGCAGCGTTCCTGCGCGGTCGCGATCCGTCCCCCCATCCCAGCCTTCCCCCGCAAGGGGGGAAGGAGCACCCCACACTGCATTCTGTACGCCCATCGACGCTGTTGGCTCTCGGTTTATTTCGTGATTCACCGCCAGTTTTATCCAACAACGCTTCACCGCGAAATCGCGCGAAGCGGTGAAGCAATAAGAAAGGCGAGAACGGGCTCCTCCGGTACGAGTACGCGCGACGCAAGCTGACCGGTATCACTACAGAGCAGTCCACGCCGATCTTCGCTTCGATTGCCGCAGCCATGCCCATTGCGCTATCATTGAAACCAAAGCCTTGATGCGGATCCACCATGACCACTCTGGAAATCAATCTGCCCGATGACCTTGCGCGCCGCGCGCGGGAGGCCGGGCTTCTGACCTCGGAGGCGATCGCAAGGCTCTTGCGCGAGGCGATGGAGCGCCAGCAAGGCATTGACGAGCTCTTCGCCGCGATGGATCGCATGGCCGCAGTCGAGGGCGAGCCCATGACCGAGGGAGAGATCCAAGCCGAGATCGACGCAGCCCGAGCAGAACGGCGTGCGCGCCGTCGCTGACACCAATACCGTCGTCTCCGGACTGCTCTGGCATGGGACGGAGAGGAAGTTCCTCGATGCGGCGCGGGCCGGAACCATTTCGCTCTACACGAGCGCTGTGCTCGTGGCGGAACTCATTGACGTGTTGGCGAGGAAGAAACTTGCCGAGCGCGTAGCGGCTTCGGGCATGAGCGTGGAGGAACTTGCTCGCCGATATGCGTTGCTTGCACAGCGCGTGGTTCCTGCCGAAATCGATCCGGTGGTGCTCGCTGATCCTGATGACGACCACGTGCTCGCCTGCGCGCTAGCCGCACAGGCCGACCTGATCGTATCGGGCGATCCGCATTTGCGCAATCTCAAAGCGTATCAAGGCATCCCTATCGTCGGTGCCGCTGAGGCATTGAAGCGCATACCTCGGCGCTGAACCGCGCGCATCGCTCACGGTCCGTCCGCAGGCGTCACGATCAGCAACTTCTTCAAGAACAACCCACCTCGACGAGCACTTGCACGTCGGTATGCACATTCTTGTAGTCGCGCCCCAATGCAGCAGCAAGCCTGCGGGTGTTAAGTTAAGAGCGCCGTGAGTGCCGACATAACGAATGAATTCCAACCGCTTCTCGGTAATCGAGTTGAAAAGCTGCCCCAGGGTTCCGAATGCAAGCCGCGATGCACAACGCGACCGGCGGGATGCGCTGCGCTTTCCCGCCCTACAGCCTGCTACAGCCTGCCCAGGACCCCCCATCCCCGCCTTCCCCCGCAAGGGGGGAAGGAGTGTTATGTGCGCGGCCTTCCCCGCAAGGGGGGAAGGAGAGTTTTGTGCGCGGTCTTCCACGCA
>MERG01000312.1 GCA_001771985.1 Betaproteobacteria bacterium RIFCSPLOWO2_12_FULL_62_13
CAGGCCGCGGTACCACTCCGCCATCCGCGCGATCCCCTCGCTGACGGTGTAACGCGGCCGCCAACCGAGTTCGCGGCGGATTTTCGAGCTGTCTATCTGCAACGAACCGGTCAGGCGCGATACGGCGGCCGACTTGCCAACCGTGGCGGCGCCGATTTTGAGCAGCGCCGCGGGGCAGGGAAAGAGCCGCGCCGGAACCTCGAGCGCTCTGGCCAGCGCGCGCACCAAGTCCGGTGTCGAGACGTCTTCGCCGTCGCTTATCAGATAGGTGTTGCCGGTCGCCTTGGACGATTCGGCGCTCGCGAGGATCGCATCGACCAGGTTGCCCACGAAAACGAGGCTGCGGCGGTTGCCGATCGAGGCAAGCGGCAGAGGGACACCGCGCGCCACCGCGCGCAGCAACTGCAATAGGTTGCCCTTGACGCCGGGGCCGTAGACGAGCGGCGGCCGCAGCACCACGGCCTCCATACCGTTCTCCCCCGCGATCCGCCACAGCGCCTGTTCCGCTTCCCATTTGGAAATGCCGTACGCATCTTCCGGGCGTGGTGGGTCGCGCTCGGTGAATGGGTGAGTCGTCGTCGACTCGCCATTCACTTTGACTGAACTCACGAAGACGAACCGCTTGACGCCGGATCGCGCCGCTGTCTGCGCCAACCGTTTGGTTCCCTCGAAATTGACGCGCCGGTACTCGGCGAGAGAATTGACACCGGTGTCGCGCAGCACGTGGGTGCGCGCCGCGAGATGAACCACGCAGTCGACATTGGAACAGGCCGCCTGCCAGTCGGTGGCAGGGCCGATGTCCCCGACCGGGAGCATTTCCATCGAGCCCCCAGCACATGAGTCACGGGTTGAATCGTCAGACTTCACACCCCCACCCAAACCCTCCCCCGTCGAGGGGGAGGGAAAATTGCTCCTTCCCCCTTGAGGGGGGAAGGCGGGGATGGGGGTGACTGGGTCAAGCGTTTTCTGACTTCTCGTCAAATCTATACCTTGGGCCGCGTGGGTCGGGTGTGGGTGTCTTACCGCGCCGCGCACGCGAAATCCGTGACTGGAAAGCGCTTCGCAGAGTGCGCTTCCGACAAAGCCGTTGGCTCCGGTGACGAGGACCACGGGAGTCTGGGAACGGAACGCTATTTGAACCACACGGTGCGGTTGACGTAGTCGGTGTAGCTCAGAATGATGCGCACGACTTTGAGCGACACATTGTCGGATTCGTAGTCGGAAGGGGTCCGGAACGGGCGCTCGTGCTGTGCGCAGTGCGCGGTGGTGGCATCGATTGCAGCCAGAACTTGCCCGGCCTTCAACCCGCTCATGATGAGCGTGCCTTCATCCATGCCCTCCGGCCGCTCGTGGGCCTGCCGGATCATCACCGCCGGGAACGCAAGGAGCGCTGATTCCTCGGTCAGCGTGCCGCTGTCGGACAGCACACAGCGGGCGTTGGTCTGAAGTTTCACGTAGTCGATAAATCCCAGCGGTTTGAGAAACTCGACTTTCGCCGGGAGCGCCTTGCGGTCGAGCGCGGCGAGCTTGTTGCGGGTGCGCGGATGGGTCGAAACGATCACGCGCCTGCCGTAGCGTTTGGCGATCGCGCCGAGGCTCGCGAGAAGGTCGGCGAGATTTTCGGCGTTGTCGATATTCTCCTCGCGGTGGGCGCTTACCAGAAAATAGCCCTGCGGCTCGAGTTCAAGGCGTTCGAGTACGCGGGAAGCCTCGATCCTGGCTTCGTAATACGTGAGCACTTCACGCATCGGGGAGCCGGTCTTGATCACCGTTTCCGGACGGATGCCTTCGCGCAGCAGATAGCGCCGCGCATGCTCGGTGTAGGGCAGGTTGATGTCGCTCACGTGGTCGACGATGCGGCGGTTGACTTCCTCGGGCACGCGCTCGTCGAAACAGCGGTTGCCGGCCTCCATGTGGAAGATCGGGATCTTGCGGCGCTTGGCGGGGATCGCAGCGAGGCAGGAGTTGGTGTCACCGAGCAGCAGCAAGGCATCGGGCCGTTCCCTGGCCATGATCCGGTCGGCGCGCGCGATCACGTTGCCAATGGTCTCCGCCGCCGTTTTGCCGGCCGCCTCCAGGAAATGGTCCGGTTTTCTCAGCTCGAGCTGCTCGAAGAAGATCTCGTTGAGCTCGTAGTCGAAATTCTGCCCGGTGTGAACCAGCACGTGGCGCACATGGCGCTCGAGCTCGGCGATGACGCGCGAGAGCTTGATGATCTCCGGGCGCGTGCCGACGATCGTCATGACCTTCATGTGGGAAGCAGTGCGCCGCGCCATGCGCTGTCTACCTCAGCAGTTCGCCATCTTCGACCCCGGCCATGTCTTCCACCGTCAGGTGATGTTGCTTGAGCAGCTTCGCGGTCGCGGGGTAGCCGATCACGCTGTCCGCCGAGCTGAATTCCTTCTTGAGCGCGTTCGTCTCGCGTTTCCCGGTGTTGAGCTCGGGCAGCATCGACTTGATCACGTAATACTCGCCGCGCTTGACGCAATGGTTCACCTCTTCCTCCGAAACCATGATTTCGTGCAGCTTCTCGCCGGGCCGGATGCCCGTGATCTTGATGGCGATCTTGCGCTTGCCGATCAGCGCCTTGGCGAGGTTCATCACCGTGGCGGATGGGACGTTGGGCACGTAGATTTCGCCGGGCCGCGCCTGTCGCAGAGCGGCGAATACGGTATCGACGGCGCGGTTGAGACTCAGCAGGAAACGCGTCATCTGCGGGGAGGTGATCGTTACCGGCCCGCCGAGTCCGATCTGTTCGTGGAACAGCGGGATTACCGACCCGCGCGAAGCAAGCACGTTGCCGTAGCGCACGCCGATGAAGCGTGTTTTCGTATTCAAGATGTTGGCGGCGACAAAAATGCGCTCCTGCAGCGACTTGGTCATGCCCATGACGTTCACCGGCTTGCACGCCTTGTCGGTGCTGATCGCGACCACCGTTTCGACCGGGTAATCGTTTTCCTCGATCGCGCGCACGATGTTGTGGGCGCCGATGCAGTTGGTGAGCACCGCTTCGCCGGGAAAATATTCGCACGAAGGCACCTGCTTGAGGGCGGCTGCGTTAACCACGATGTCGGCGCGCTTTACCGCCGAGCAGACGGCTCCATAGTCGCGCACGTCGCCGATGCGGAACTCGAGCACCTGCATGAAGTTGCGGTAGATGACCTCGTCGGTGGTCCGCGTTTTGTGCTGGAATGCAAGCCGCATCTCGTGTTGCTTTGCCTCGTCGCGCGAAAACACGATCACCTTTTTCGGCGTGCCCAGCTCGCCGCTCAGCGCGCGATGCACGAATGTCTTACCCATCGAGCCCGTGCCGCCGGTGACGAGAATGCGTTTGCCTTCAAAGATCATGATCGGGCTTCCCTGATGCTTGCCGCCAGTTCGTCGGTCATCTCGTCCCAGCTCGGCGGCGCATAGCCGAATTCGGCACGGAATCGGCTCGAGTCGAGGCTGCGATCGCATCGGAACGCTTCGTCCGGCACGATCTCGACTTCCAGGCCGAGCTTGCGTTTTATGAGGAGCAGCAGGTCGTATTTGCTGATCGGCTCGCTCGATACATGGTAAATGCCGTGCGCATCCGGATACCGCGCCAGCAGCATTTCGATGACGCGCGCGAGCTCCGCCGTCGTGAAGCCGGAGAAAATCGCCTTGCGGTAGCCTTTGATCGTCTTTCCCTTTTGCGCGAGGAACCATTCGACCAGGCCCGTTTTTCTACCGAGTTCGGGCCCGATCATCGAGGTGCGCAGCGTCAGCATTCCCGGCCCGTCCACCTCTCCCAGGAGCTTCGTCAGATCGTAGAGATCGATCGGGTCGGGCCGGTCGGATTCCGTGTAGTTTCCCTTCTCCCCCGAGAAAACGCAATCGGTGCCGAGCTGCACCAGCCCGACGCCGCGCGCGCGGCAAAGCACGGCGAGCCGGTGGGGAAAGAGCGCATTGACCTCGATCGAGGCGACAGGATCATAAGCCTCGGGCCGCTGCTTGACGATGCCGGCGGCATTGATCACGACCTGCGGCTGGAATTTCGCAACGACGGCCGACACGCGGTCGAAATCGCGCACGTCCGTCGAGTCGAATGCGTTGTCCCGGTCGAACAGCCCGTACCGGGCGTAGTCCGGTAGCCTGCGGCGCAGCGTAACGCGCGCTTCGTGCGACGGGGCAAGCTGCCGGAGCAGCCGATGCCCCAGCATCCCGTCTCCACCGAAAATCAAGATGCGCATCGCTGCCAGGCTACCGTCAGGCGAATTCCGCGAGCGTCGCGCGCGAGGTCGGCGTACGAGAGGAGCTGACCGGCGCGCAACGCCGCAGACCGGAGAAAAATGATCAAAGTCGGAATAGCCGATTATATTCGAACGGGCGCACTACTTTGGCTTTTATCCTTGAGGCCTTGGGGTGTTTAGGATTGATGAGCGAAATCCATTCCTCCGGCACGATCACCGAGGGCAGCATCAAGATCGGAGACCTGAGCGACGATAGCCAGTCTGAACCGACCTTCACGCTGGCACGACCCGCTGGTATGGCCGCCCATGTAGGGGGGAATTTCGCACTGTCGATCTCTTCGCGTTGCCCCCACACATCGTCAGGCACATCGATCTCAACCAGGTATCGATTCAAAGGCAAACCGGAATCATCGATGTGTGCGGCAGTCTCAAGGACAGCCATTGCGATTGTCGGCGCGCTGTAGACAACTGGCTCCTTGTGGTCATTCCAACGGCCGGGCTTGTTTGCGGCACCAGCGCCGCTCAGATCAGTTGCCGAATACTTGCGTGTCTCTGCGGCGATGCGCCACAGCTTCATTGATAGGCACCACTCTCTATCGAGCCGAGCAATCGTGCCACGACCTCGACACCAGTGGGCGTGTCGAGCAGGTCGGCGGGCTTGCGACCGCCAAGGGAGGGCTGAGGACGCTCGATCCACTGGCCAAGCCACTTGGCGGCGTCGAAGCCCTTGGCTTTACTCGCCGTGCTATTGGCAACGATCTCTTGGGCGATGCCGAGCAGCTTCAGCATCCCGATAACAGCCTGACCTCGGCTACCCGCAACCACTTTGCGACGCGCGGCCTTCCTCTCAGCAGTAGCCTTGGGGATGCCAAGAATGGTGAATATGCGCGAAGAGGGAATGTCCATGCGCTTGGAGAGATCCTTGATCAACGAGCCAATAACGCCAGCTCGCTCAATCTCGACTATCTGCATTGGCGTAGCGCTGGCGACTTGGCGCACGTAATCATCGACGCTCTTCCCCGGCCGATAGACGATCTTGAATGCTTTAGAGGCATAACTGCTTGGCGGGGTGACAACGGTGGTGGGTGACGAGAATCTTTCACGCGCAGTCCAGGCTCCAACCTTGCTACGGCGTCGCAGCTTTGCGTGCGCGCGTGGCTTGTCGGCGGCTTGGGACATGACCCTTAATCCTTATGTCTAAAATGGGACGCATTGTAGGCTCATTTTAGACATAGCGCAAGCGGAGCTTCTTGTACCACTAAGTGCGTAGCGCTGATCCGATGGCTGAAGTCATCAAACGTGTCCAGACCTCTCACGTTCTCTTAAAAGGCGCGGCGCATGCAGCACGCCGGCGCTTGGGGAGTCTCGCCAGTAAAACTTCGTCGGCCGCGAGGTGGTGCGGTTACGCGTACGTTGCGACGTTGCGAGCGGTGCCGCAGCGGACTGCACTTTCCCGCCCGGTATCAGGATCCGCATCGGCGCTCCGCCGCGAGTTCCTGCATCCACCTCTCGAGCCGCTTCAAGAGAAGCTCGCGCTCGAAATGCTGCTCGAAGTACTCCTGAAGCGGGCGACGAAGCGTGACGCAGGTATCGTGCGCGCCGCGGCAATACTTGAGCAACTGGTGCCCCAGCATGCCATCTCCGCCGAGTATGAGCAGCCTCATCCGCCAGCTACTCAGAACCGCTGCTTATCGCGAGCACGCAGGCGATCTTGTTGCGCAGTATGAAGCGGGCGGCTGCATACATCGCGTGCCCGGCAACCCTCAGCGCCGGGCTGGTGATACCCATGTTTTTCAGGTAGTAATCGCAAGGCATGGTGAACTCCGCCCAATAACCCATCTTTATGGCACGCAACCCGGCACGTGCCGTAGCGATACCGAAAGCGCGCTTGCTCCAGATCTGCAGATGCATGTGTGAAACCGTACCTTTCAACAGCTTGAGATGCAAGCGCCGCGACAACAGCCGCGTAAGCGGGTAGATCCAGAACTGGCGCGGCGTGTCGATGAAGATCCTCCCGCCATCATTGAGCTTGCCCGCGAGCAGCCGCAGCGCGGATATCGGATCGTCCATGTGCTCGAAGACGTCGTTGAGGAAGATAAAATCGAAGCGCGTCGGATCCGCCGGGAACTCCGCAAAAGCAAGGCGCCGGCTGAACGGCGCCCATTCCTTGAGAGCGGAGTTGTCGTTGATGTCCACGAGGTAGACGGTCGAGCGCGGGAAGAGCGACTTGCACACGAGCGCGAACTGGCCGCCGCCCCCGCCGTAGTCGAGTATCGCGAGCGGCGCCGTCATCGGCTGCCCGTCCGTCGCATATCGCAGCATGCGGGTGAAGTTGACGTGGTTGTATGCTGCGCTCGGCGCATACCACTCGATCGCTTCCTGCTCGCTCGTGAAGCACGGGAGCGAGGCGGCGGGATAGGGATAGTAGAGCAGCACGCCGCAATTGCCGCAGCGGGCGGTGTGGGCCGTCACGGCGAGCTCGCGATGGCCGCAGATCTTGCAGCGCTGAGGGTCACGCGCCACGTACGCGTCGCCGGTCTGCTCTGTCTGATTCATCCGGTCAGCGTCGCCTGCACCAGCGAGGCGCTACGGGTTCCTGCGGCGCTTGTCCGAAGATCAGGATTCAGCGCGCCTCGGATTCCCCTCTTATGCATCCCTGGTGCCCGTTTGCTACTCGCTGCATCAATGCTTCGAGGCGCTGCAGCAGCATCTCGCGCTCGAAATTGGCTTCGAAGTAAGCTCTTCCCATTTGTCCCATTGCCCGCCTCTGCTCGCGAGGCATCCTATAGAGCGCGAGCGCGGCCGCCGCGAGCCCCGCCGCATCCTCTGCCGGACAGCTCAATCCCGCGCCGGATTCTGCGACGATGTTTGCACCTTCGCCGTCTATCGCGGCGATGATCGGCCTGCCGCAAGCGAGGTATGACTGTATCTTGCTCGGCACCGTGAGAGAAAACACCGGGTCACCGCGCAGGGTCACGAGCAAGGCATCCGCCGCAGCGAAATAGCTTGGCATGGTGTCAACAGGGCGCTGACCGAGCAAATGCACCTGTTCGGTGAGCCCGCGCCGTTGAACCTCGTCGCGCACCCAGCCGCGCATATTGCCGTCGCCCAGGATGACCCAGTGCAGGTCGGGCTGTGGGCGGGTGCGCTCGGCGGCGGCGAGAATGGTCTCGAACGACTGGGCACTGCCGACGTTGCCGGCGAATACGATGCGAAACCCGGCGGGCATCTCCTCTCTTACGTCAGCAGGGGGCTCAGCAAGCGGCCGATAAAGGCTTTCCGCCCAGTTGGGAAAATATGCGACGCGATCGGGACCGACGCCGCTTGCGAGCACGTGCGCGGTGAAGCCGCGCGAGGACACGAGGACGAGGTCGCAGCGGCGGTAAATGAAATCGACCAAGCGGCGCACCCGGCGCAACAGCCATGGCGATTTCACCGCACCAGTTGCGGACAGGCTCTCCGGCCACAGGTCCTGCACCCAGAAGAGAAGCGGCGCGCGTTTAAGCGCCCTTAACAAGATTGCCGGCAGCGCGACGGTGACGGGCGAGGGCTCGTAGACGAGGATGACGTCATACGGTCGCCGACAACGGAAGGGCGCAAGCATGCCGGCGGAAAATACGAAGGAAGCGTAGTTGGCGGCAAGCCGCCAGTTCCTGCTTGATCCGCGGGGTAGAATCGGCACCCGCATGACGCGAATCCCTTCAAAACGCTCCTCGGCCGGGGAAAAGAGGCTGTAGCCGGGATAAAACCTGCCAGCCGGATAGTTGGGCACGCCGGTCAGGACCTCGACTTCGTGGCCGCGCTGTTTGAACCCGAGCACGAGGTCGTTGATGCGGAACGACTCGGGCCAGAAATACTGGGTGACGATGAGAATCTTCACGTCAGGGGACGGCATCATGAAGCCTGGCGACTGGGCCCCGGATGTGGCGGACGGCGCCATCCCGGTTGGCGCGCTGCGAGCGCTTGCGGAGTCTCGCCTGGAGCCCCGTCAACCTGAAGCCAGTTTGTATTCGTGATTTTTCGCGATCCTGCGTAATCGCAGTTCGCACATCGACAACAATCGACGGCCTGCGGCCACATTGGCTCCTTACTGTGGTTTCTTGCGCGTATTCTACATCCATCGCCGATGTTGCTGCGCGTTCAGCAAGAGGGGGATGTTCATAGTAAAATGGCCGCGCAATCGGGTTTGCCAGGTTACCGCGAAGGCGAGTGGCCTCCCGCCCGCGGAGCAGGCGCGCTGAGTCATTTGTGGCCCGCTGTCTTCGCGGTTAGTGTAGACAGCCTTCGGGGGCACCCTCACACCTGGATTGCCTGTATCGATATCCCATGCTCGACCATACTGCCAAAAGCTCATGAATCATGCGCGCTTCCTGATTGTCGGCGCGTCCGGATATGTCGGCTCGCACTTGCGCGCGGCACTGGGGCGAGAGTTCTCGATTGCAACGTACAACAGGACGCCGATTTCCGGCGGGGTGCATTTCGATCCAGTCACCATGCGGCTGTCCGGGACCATTCTGCGCGGCGCGCACGGATTGACTCACGCATTCCTCCTGTACGGCATGAGCAATATCGACGAATGCGCGCGCAATCCGGAACTTGCCCACGAGATCAATGTCGGCAGCCTGAAGCGGGTCATTGACGACCTGGTGGCCGCGGGCGTCGTGCCGGTTTTTGCGTCGAGCGACGCAGTTTTCGACGGATCGCGCGGCATGTGGACGGAGGAAGATGCAGTGAATCCCGTGCTTACGTACGGCCGTCACAAGGCGCGGGGCGAGCAATACCTTAATCAGAAATCCTGTCCGTGGCTTATAGTGCGGTTGGCGAAAGTGGTCAGCACCGCACCTGGTTCTGTCGACATGCTCGGCGACTGGATGACGCAGTTGGAAACGGGCACCCCCATCCGTTGCGCCTACGATCAGGTCTTCTCGCCGGTGGATGTGGACGATGTCGTGCGCGCCCTGATCCGACTGTCGGAAGGGAGCTTCAGTGGCATCTATCACGTGTGCGGACCGGAGCCGGTAACGCGGCTGGAATTGTTGAAGATGCTCGTGGATGAGGTTCACAAGTACCGCGACGTGTCGGCGCAGATCGTGCCGTGCAGCATCCGTGATTTCGATTTTGCCGAACCGCGGCCGCTCAACACTTCGATGTCACCGCGCAAGCTCTACGCTGGGCTGGGCGGCGGGTTTGACGACATGAGCGTGGTTTGCGCACGCGCTGCGGCGCAGCGTTACGCGCGG
>MERG01000313.1:0-16848 GCA_001771985.1 Betaproteobacteria bacterium RIFCSPLOWO2_12_FULL_62_13
CCTACCCTATGCCGTTGAATCCACGATATCGAATCTTGCCGAGCTGCGATGCTTGGCTTAAGTAAGTGCCATTCGGGTCAGGTCCACATTTAATAAATCGGGTCAGGTCCACATTTGTCAGAAATGTGAACCCGGCCCCATTTTTCCTACGAACCCGAAGCGCGGTCCGCCTTGCTGGAAGGTCCCCTTCTCAGCGACCTCCCACATCGGTCTAGCGAGGGTCATGCTCGACCCTACGATCTCGAACTGGTCGGGGTTGTACTTGTCCAGAAAGGATAGCGGGACTCCCATCGCGCCGCCGTAATCCGCCGGAATGTCTTTCGTATTACTGACTTCAATGGCGTCGTAGTTAACGTAAGTCGGATATTCGCGGGGATTGAATGTCTTGTAGAGGACTAGTTCTTCGTGGCGCTTGTGGTGTTCGAGATTTGTGAACCAACACGACTGCGAGCGTGCCATAACCTCGCCATTGACCATCCTGTACGCGCTGCCCTGCTTTTTCGTGGCAACTAGTAGCTTCGCCAGGCCGTCTGATACTTCGAAGAGCATGTCGGTGCCCATTGCTGTATTACCGAGCCACAGTCGGTTCTCTTTAATAAGCGTGAACGTCTCCTTGTACGTAATCGCATTCTCTACAGCGTCAAACGTCGGTTGCCGCGGCGGTTTTGCCCTTAAATCCAACGAGCGTGCGGGCTTACATGTTCTGAGCGGCGGCAAAGATACGGTCGCCCATGGTCGAGTTGCGGACGAGGCGCCTGTCCAGGGTGCTGAGCGAGGCCGTTTCGACAGTCGTGTTCCTGTGCTTGGTGGCTGCTGCGATAGAGCGGGATCGGTTCCCGGCATCGAGCTGGGCGAACGCGTCGGCAAGACGGTCGAGCGAACCGCAGACAATCTCGACGTAGTCGGCGTGAGTGAGGTTGATTGCCAGTGCAGCGGCGGGCGGAAGGCGCTCGAAGTCCTGCGTGAGGATCTTGCGGCCGCTGCGGCGGCGTTCGCCGTGTTTGATCGTGTGGAAGAAGGATTCCAGGACATTGTTGGTGCGATCGACGAGCCGGACGCCTGCGCCTGCTGGCTGCGCAATCGCGATGACATGTCCCCAAAGATGAGGGCCATGCCGATCCAGGTGCGACAGGATCAGGTCGATCGCCTGACGCATGTCTTTGGCGGGACCTCTTTCGGGACGCCGTTGCCTCAGTGAAGCGGTGAGGGTTTCAACGGCAGATCGAACGTCGTTCAACTTCTTGACCTCTCGTTCGAGATCGATTCCGGCAGTTGCGTGCTTGTCCTCGAGCCGGAGAGCACCTCGAAGCTCGGCAAACAGCTCGGCGCGTTTGGACAGAGGCACTCCGACGGAGGTGAATGGGGGGAGGTCACATTCGACCGGGCGAAGGATCTGGCGCAGTTTCTCGAGGGAGTTCTTGACTTTTGCATCAGCCGGCGGCTCCCGCAGGAATGCCTTCGCCGCCCCGCATAGCTGCAGGCAACGGTGGTACAGATCCAGGTAGGGAAGGTCGAACGGGAAACCCTGATCGGCGCCGTCGGCGCGATAGTCCAGCACCCACTGAGCCAAGCCCCGGACGGCAGTGATCCCACCCACCCCATCGGGGATCCGGTGAGCTTGATCCGACTCGGCGAGCCAGAGGCGCAAATCGTCCCGGCCCGGTTCGATCGACTCCCCAAGATTGCGGCCCTGCTGCCGCACGAACGCGCGTAGGTGCGGCAGCAGGGCGGCTTTGCGGAACAAATTGCGCAGTTTGTCGTGCCCTTCTTCGAGCAGATCTTTGCCGATGTCGGACAGGAAGTGCAGGTGGCAGGCCAGCACCGGGATCGGATCTTTCAGCGATCGCACAAACTCGTCGGCGGCCTCCTTCATGGCACGGCCAAGGTCGCGCATGATTGCGCATGGGGCGCCGAAGGATGCGGCAACGCTCTGGATTCCAGGAAGGATGAACTCGGCGCGTTCGGTGGGCACCTTCCAGGCGCCCAGGACCCAGCGGCGCCAGCCGGCAAAGGCGACCAGCAGCGTGCCCCGGCCGTCTTCCCCCGTTGCGTCAATGTGAAGCGGCCAGGCGCCGTCGGTCTCCAGAGCCGCGCGCAGCGCTGGAGCCGAACTGCGATGCAGGGCCTCCAGATAGGTGAGAAAGCGGCGGCCCAGTTCGCTGATTTCGCCAGTCGAGAGGGCGATCCCGTGCAGCCTCTCCAGATCGGCTCGGATCTCCTCTCGTTGCCGATGCTGAACAAAGCGCTCAAGCCCGACGTGAGCCATAACGTCGTAACCGACAACGCTCTTGGGCAACAGGAGTTTCGCAAGATTCAAGGACCGCCCGGTCACGAGCCTGCCTTCCTTCTTGCAGCTGGAAGCGCAGACATAGACCGTCTCACGAATGCGAAACGAACCGTGAGCCAGGGTCACTCCGGTGTGCCGAACCGTCTTTTGCACTCTCATGCGGATGCCGCAGACCGAGCACATCCGCGCGGGCTCGGCAACGGTGACCATGACGTCCTCCAGACCGTGCGCCTGTTTCTGATACCTGTCGTGCAAGGAGCGCACTTCCGCTCTCAACGCAGCGAGCGTCGTGAGCGAGAGCGTAGCGTTTTTTTTAGTGCGTAACGGGCGAAGATTGCTTCGGCCTGATCGAGCGTCACACTGTGCCCCAAGGCTCGCAGCCTGCTGGCTACGGCGCCGGCATCATCCTTGGGATGACGGATGACATCGACCAGAACATCGATTACCCGGGAGGGTTCGAGCTGCGCCGCAGCCGGTAGGGCAGCAGCCAGTTGTTGCCGCTTGGCCTTTTGCACCGAGGCCACCTGCGGTTTTGAGCTGAGGTAAACGTAGGCCTCTTCGAACCGTTCCCTCGTGAGCGCTTGGGCGCGTACGAGAACACGCAGCGTGTCATGCACACGCAGCTGCAGCAGTTCTTGAAGCTCCTCGTGGGTCTGGCCTGCCGCGGACTTCTCGACCAGGTATGTCACCGTGGCACGTAATGTCCCATGCGAAGAGAAACCAATGCCGCGATACAACCAGATTCCCCGGCTGTCGAACCTTGGGATGGGCTTCAGAGTGTAGTAACGACCCGCATCGCTATAGCTGGTCAGATAGCCAGCGACGCTGAGGACCCGGAAAATCGTCGTCCGCGAATGCGTGTCCAATGCGCGGCGAAGATCCTCCAGAACCGCCACCGGCTTCCTCCGGTACAGATTCTGAAGAGCAGAAAGGTATTCGGCATGCATCGGCACGGGCGCCTCCTGGAACAATTACGACTCATGGTATCATTATAAGTCGTAATTGTTCCAATTACGCCATCTTCCTCCCTCACTGCCGACCGGTCTCATTATCGTCATGGGATATCGCGGCGCGGGAGTCAAAAGCGCTCGAAAGCCCGACTTTCGGCCCTTTCAAGAACATCTCGGTGGGGCGCATAGGCTCGCCACCTCAAGCCTTGTCGCCCTATCCAGACCGTATCTATCTACGACGGGGGACGGGAGGATGAAACAATTGCGACTCGTAGCAAAGAATCTCGCCGGAGGGAACTTATGAACAATCAGTCACTTACGAGGGACTTAACCGGCTTTTGACGCCATGGCGCATTCTTGTTCCCGATGATGATGAACTTCTTCTTGTATCTCACCAACTGCTCAACGTACTCACGAAACAACGAAAACGGCGGATTGGTGACGACGATATCTGCTCGTTGGAGCAGCTTGACGCATTCCTCGCTGCGGAAGTCGCCATCGCCATTGAGCTTGTGGATGCCGATTTCGTCCGGGTCGGGGACGCGGTTATCGTCCTTGTCGCCGTTGTATTCGAGATAGATTCCCTTTTCCGCCGTGTGCTTGCTGAACAGATCGGCGTCGCAATTCTTGTAGCAGGTTGTGATCAGCTTTTTTAGCTTCAGCTTCTCGAAGTTGTGCGAGAAGTAGTGAAAGAAGTTGCTGACCTTGGGATCGTCGCAGTTGCACAGGACGGTCTTGTTCGTGAAGTGCTTCGTGTAATGCCGCAACTCCTTCTCGATGTCCGAAAGCTGGGTGTAATACTCGTCCTGCTTAGTCGCCTTGGCGGCGTGGAGGCTTCGATTCAGCGCTTTCTTCGTCATTCTGCTGTTCCCAAATATCGACTATGGTCGGTCAGATGTTTTCCACATCGTGGTCTAACTTGTAATGAACGGCGTCCGGAAAATGCTAAACCGATATACCGGCATATACAAGCATGCATACGTAGATTTCTCCATATGCGCTCATATATCCAAGGATATATCGGTTCTAGCGCGTCTCGTCGGTGACCACACGGCTCTGCAACCCAAGGTCTCGCGCCGTCTTCCAATCGACCTCCCATAGCCGTTGCCGGGCGCGCCAGATACCGCCGGCATCTTTGATACGTTCGCGAAGCACAGTTTCCGAATAGCCGATGCGCACGGCGACCATGTCATGCGGTTCACGGCGCGGGTGGCGTGTCTTCGGGTTCCACGGCATCGTTTCGACGATCAATTCCACCGTCTTGTGCCGTACGCCGTGCTTAGGATCATAGCGATAGCGTACGCGGACCAAACGGTCACCATATCTTGCGAGCAGTTTCTTGGTGCCATTCTGTCCCGGCGCGAGGCTAAGGCGCGTTTCCACGATCCCTCCTCGGCAGTAGAACGCGCGATATCGGTGTGTTGTTGACACGCAGGTTGACGGTGAATCAGGGTCAGTGTCACGTATCGGGTCAAGCACGACGCTGGCGCCTCAGAAAAGTTAGACTGACAGGCAATGTCGCGAACCGCGTGACAGGTCAGAGCCTCTTTACTCCGGCTTGATGCCGGCTTCGTCGACTATTTTGACCCAATTAGACAGGCCCTTTTTCGCGAAGGCGACACCATACAGCCAGCCCAAACGAGCAGAGAGACAAGCAGCGAGGGCAGATTTTCCAGAGCCGTCATTGCCGTCGATTCCGAAGATAGCTGCGCCAGACCTTGTATCGTTCACAAGAGCAGCACTGATTTTTTAACCGCCAGGTGCTCATCCGGATTTGCTGACGCCCGAGCGGCATCATCGGGCATCCAAGCCGGCGTCCTTGATCACCTTGCCCCATTTCGCCAGTTCGGATCTGACCACGGCCGCATACTCCTCCGGTGAATTGCCGACGACCTCTGTTCCAGTATCCGAAAACTTTTGTCTCACCTTTGGTTGGTTAATGACCCGCACGATCTCCTGGTTCAGTCGATTGATGACCGCCTGCGGCGTTTTGGCGGGCGCAATCAGGCCAAATGGCGACACAAAATCATAACCAGGCAGACCTGAAGCGGCTATCGTAGTCAACCCGGGAAGCAGCGCGGATGGCTGGGCGCTGGTAACGGCCAAAGCCCTTACTCTGCCCGACTTGATATGTGGCGCCGCTGAACTCGCGGTAGCGAACATCAGGTGCACCTCACCGCCGATCAGACCGGTGAGCGCGGGTCCAGCGCCTTTGTAATTGATGCGCACGATGTTGACGGCGGCCATGGACTTGAATAACTCAGCCGGCAGATGATTCGCACTGCCTGTTCCAGACGTGGAAAAGTTGAGCTCTCCCGGCCTGGCTCTGGCCAAAGCGATCAACTCCTTGACGGACTTTACCGGCATGGATGGATGCACAACAAGAACACTGGGCGATGTTGCCACCAAGGTGACCGGTGAAAAGTCTCTCACCACATCGTACGGCGCTTTTTCAAACAGCGGTCCGATCGTAAAACTGCCGGCGGCGACAAGCAGGGAATGACCATCAGGCGCCGCCCTGGCCAAGAGTTCTCCCTGGATAAACCCGCCGCTGGGCCGGTTATCTACCATCACCTGCCAGCCGACGCTGTCTGTAAGTCCTTGCGCAACCAAACGCGCCACGAAATTGTTGGCGCCGCCAGGGGGCGAGGCAATGATGCGAATAGGCTTGGTCGGAAAATCCTGCCCCAACGCTACGCCCACGCCCAGAACGGTCAGAGCAACCGGGAAGAGCCATGCGAGAAAAAACCGCTTCAGCATAAAATCTCCCTGTAAAGCAAAGAAGCAAATTCAATACCGGCGCAATCCGAGCAGGTCTTGAGCGCGATTATTGGCCAACTACCGCGAATTTATTCCAACCACCAGAGTGAGGCAAGCTCTTTCCCGCGCCCCGGCTGCTCCGAGGCGTTTTTTTCCGTGCGGCGAGTCAGGCGATGTCGGGAACCAGGTGTGATAGGTAATGGCACGGACCTATCGGGCTTGGAAGCCCGTGACCGATGCGCATCTGCGAAGGTAACATATGGATAATCTCGTCCGGGATAAGGTGATAGATCGATTGGAGGTGTAGCGTGTTTGCGTGGCGCAAGCGGATCGGGCACATCTGTCCAGGGTCGATTTCGACCTCGGCCTACGACTTCTACCTCGTGGCGCCGGAGGGCGTGGGATTGTTCTCTGTGACGAATCCGATCGAGGATTGGCGAGACGATGAGTACGAGCGCAGTCTGGCGAAGGTCGAGCAGGCTGCGAAGTACCTCGCATCGGTGCACGTCGATTTCATCGCCCATGTCGGAGTGCCCCTTGTAGTGAGCCAGGGCCCGGAGTTCATGCGCCGGTTTCTCAGCCAGGTTGAGGCGCAGACCGGATTACCGGCCTCAACAACGATCAATTCCGCCAAGGAGGCGTTGCGGTCGCTTGGGGCGGAGAGGATCATCGTTTTGACTCCGTTCCCGCCCGAGACGCACCAGCGGGTGGTTTCGTTCCTCGCCTCGGAAGGCTTCGCGGTCGAGGCCGAGGCAAGGATGGAAACCAAGTTCAAGGATCTGTACCTGATCGGCGAGCGCGAAGTGTACGACTTCATGACGCGCGCGGTTCGCCGCGGCCCGAAGGTCGAGGCGGTCTTTGCGCCCTGCCCGCAGTGGCACGCCTTTGAGCTGACCCGGTCACTGGAGCTCGCCACCGGGCTGCCGTTCGTGACCGGGGACGGCTGCGACTTCTGGTATGCGTTCAAGACGCTTGGCGTCACGGGCGTCAAGCCTGGCTATGGGATACTGCTCGATCAACTGAGCGCCGTCGACAAACCAGACGTCGTGGGAGCCAAATAATGCCGGAAGTGCGCTTCAACGTACTTGGGCGCGTCGCGCTGGTGACCGGCGGGAGCAGCGGTATCGGCCGGGCGATCGCGCTTGGCCTGGCGGGCATCGGCATTCAGGTTGGGGTCGCGGATAAGGACGCTGATGGTCTCGCGAGCGCAACCGCAGCGATCCAGAGCCGCGGGAGTCGAGCGTACGGACTGGTCGCGGACGTTGCACAGTTTGCCGACGTCCAGCGAATGGTAGACGAAGTCAGCGAGCGTCTCGGGCCGATCGATATCCTCGTCAACTGCGCCGGGATATTTCCCCGCTCGCCGGTGGCCGAGATGGCCGAAGCCGAGTGGGATCGAGTATTGGCCACCAATCTCAAAGGCGTTTTCCTCACTTCACGCGCGGTGTTGCCCGCGATGATCGCGCGCAAACACGGGCGCATTGTCAGCATCACCTCCGGCCTGGCGATTACCGGCTCGTCCCGAGGCGCCCACTATACCGCGTCCAAGGGAGCGATTGATGCGTTTACCCGCTCGCTCGCAAAAGAGGTGGCTGACAACGGCATCAACGTCAACGCGATTGCGCCCGGTCTCACCGACACGCCGATGATGCGGGGAGCCAACAGCGCGGAGTACATCGCTGCGGTGGCGAAAACGATGCCGGGCGGCAGGCTCGGTCAGCCGGAGGACGTGGTGGGGTTGGTGCTCTTTCTGGTAAGTGAGGGAGCCAAAGACATCACCGGACAGGTGATCGTCTTTCGAGGATGAGCGGGCTGGGCGGGGGCTGGGCCTTCTACGCCGCTGGCGCCGCAGGGATCACCCCGCAGCCGTGATCTTCATCTCCTTGACCACTCTCTTCCATTTTTTCACTTCGTCCTTGATCGTGTTGAGAAACTGCTCTGGCCGGTCGCCTGTGAATTCCAGCCCTTCGTCCGCCAACCGGCCTTTCATCTCTTGTGTCTGCAGCACTCTTGCGACTTCGCTGTTCCACCGCGCGACAATCTCGACCCATAACGCGATGCACCGCATTACGGGTCAAATCCCGTGAGGAGACGCGGATCAGTTCCTGTGAGCGCCAAGGGAATCCCCAGACTCGGGGAAAGTACTCCGAAATGCACTTGGCGATGTGCGGAAAGCAAGGTAAAGTCACCAACAAGGAGAGAAACATGGCCCAGCCCGTTGATCCCAACGACGTCCTCATGACCGGCGAGAACTCATTCATCCGGCTCAGCGCGGATGGCGGCAAGACGCATTCGTCCCGCGTAAGCCATTGGCGCGTTCTCTGGTGCCCGGCGGGTTCAGGTCACGCCATGTTCATGCAGTCGCCGCTCATCGAAAACCGCGTGCAGGTCCACAGCGACAACGTGGCCGTGGCGCGCTGGCTCCAACGCACGATCGAGACGCTGCTCTATCCCGCCTTCGCGGACACCTCACTGCCGGTGTTCGACGCGCAGTTCTGCCGCGCCGGCGATCCACGCTCGACGACGGTGGAAACGGTCATCGCTCGAACCGAGCGCATCGTGCTCACCTGGTACGACTGCATCGATCCGTTCGTGCTCACCATGGCGCCAGGTATGGGTAACCGCCCCATCGGCGTATTCAGCACGTTCTTTCCCGCCAAGTCGGCGCAGATCGAGGTGAATGGTCGCTTCGCACCCGACGCGCCATGGCTGGAGATGCGCGGAGATCGCCAGTCCACGAGCGCGTGCCTGGCATGGTCGGAAACGTGGGTCAAACCGCGCGGATAGCGATCGTCACGAACGACTCAAATATCACTCGGATTGATTTTCCTATCGCCTAAATAAGCTCGATTTGGGAAGGAGAAAAGCGATGAAACCCCACCCCGCGCGTTTTTGGATTGCCCGCTGGTTCGTGCGCACGACCTGCGCTGCGATTGCGGTCGCAGGCACACTCGGCGTCGTTCATGCACAGCAAACGTATCCGGATCGCCCGGTGCGTTTCATTGTGCCCTACCCGCCGGGTGGGATTACTGACATTCTGGCGCGCACGATCGCCTCGCGCATTTCCGTCCATTGGGGCCAGCAGATGGTCGTGGACAATCGGGCCGGCGCGAGCGGCAACATCGGCATCGCGGCCGCCACGAAAGCGCCTGCCGACGGCTACACCATCGCGTTCGGGAACGCCAGCACGCACGCAATCAACGTATCCCTGTTCAAGAACCTGCCCTTCGACCCGATCAAAGATTTCGCGCCAATTACGATGGTCGCGAGGGTCTCAAACGTGCTGCTCGTCGGCCCCGACTTTCCGGCCAAGAACCTCGGCGACCTGATCGCGCTGGCCAAGTCCAAGCCCGGCCAGCTCACCTTCGCGTCGAACAGCGTCGGCAGCAGCAACCACCTGACCGGCGAGCTGCTGAAGACGATGGCCGGCATCGACATGGTGCACGTGCCGTACAAGAGCTCGACCACCGCGGCAGTCGACCTGATCGGCGGACGCATCTCGCTGATGTTCGACAATCTGACAACGGCGATCCCGCAGGTGAAGGCGGGCCGGCTGCGGCCGCTGGCGGTGACGAGCGAGCGTCGCGTGGCAGAGCTGCCCGATGTGCCGACGATGCTGGAGTCGGGTCTGAAGGGTTTCGTCGTTACGCCGTGGTGGGGCATCTTCGCGCCGGCGGCAACGCCCAAGCCGATCATCGACAAGCTGAACCGCGACATCGTCGCCGTGCTGCATTCTAAGGAAGTGAAGGAGTATCTGGCCAGCCAAGCCACCGAGGTAGTTGGCAACTCGCCGCAGGAGTTTGCGGGTTACCTGAAAGGTGAGATCGTCCGCTGGGCGGAAGTCGTCAAGGCGTCCGGCGCGACGGCGGACTGACGACCCGACGGCCTGCGCAACGACGCAAATACGGGGACACAACGCTGATCGGTCAAAAAACAGGAAATTCAGTGGGCTCGACGTTAGCCGCGGCGGCCCCATCACGGACTGAGCTTGACGATTTCCAGCCCCATCGCAATTGCGCTTCTTTCCGCCGCACTTTTCGGGGCGGCAACGCCGGCGAGCAAAGTGCTGTTGTCCGGTCTGACGCCGTTCCAACTCGCGGGGCTGCTCTATCTGGGGGCTGCGCTCGGCGTGGCTCCGGCAGCGCTGAGGCAGGGACGATTACGCTTCCCCGGACGAAGCGATCGGCTCAACCAAATCCGCTTGCTCGGTGCAATCGTCGCTGGTGGCATCGTGGGACCGGTGCTCCTGTTGCTCGCCTTGCGAATCGCGGGGGCCGCGTCGGTGTCACTGTGGCTGAACTTCGAGCTGGCGGCGACCGCGATTCTCGGGATCCTCATCTTTCGCGAGCACCTCGGGCGGCCGGGTTGGGCCGGAGTCGTGGCGGCATGCACCGGCGCCGCGATTCTTTCGTTGTCCGGCGGAGTCTCGGGCATCGAGGCCGGCGCGCTTGTTCTTCTGGCCTGCATGTGCTGGGGGCTGGACAATCATCTGACGGCCTTGATCGACGGCATCACTCCCAGCGAAAGCACGTTCTGGAAGGGGCTTGTGGCGGGGACGACAAACCTCGCGATCGGCGTCGCCGTCGACCCGCTTGGAGCAGGCGCGTTATCCGTGATCGCCGCGCTGTTCGTCGGCGTGTGGGCGTACGGGGCGAGCATCGTGCTCTACATTTCCTCCGCGCAGCGGCTCGGCGCCACGCGCGCCCAGATTGCGTTCGCAAGCGCGCCCTTCTTCGGCGTGCTTTTCGCGGTGCTCGCTCTGGGTGAGCCGCTCACAGCGGCGCACCTTGCGTCGGGCACGCTCTTCGCCATCGGCGTCGGTCTTTTCGCTGTCGAGCGCCACGCGCATGTGCACGCCCACGACGCCATCGAGCACGAGCATGCGCACCGGCACGACGACGGTCACCACAATCACGAGCATCCAGGGTTGCCGCCCTCGACCTGGCACACGCACCGGCACCGGCACGAGCCGATCGTGCACGCCCACCCGCACTGGCCCGACCTCCATCACCGCCATCATCATGACGGCGCATCCGGCAAGAAGTAGTGTCATGAGTCATTATTTCGATGGACAATTCCTGGAGCCGCTCGTCCCGAGACGGGTGTAGAGACGGTGTAGGTCAGGTTGCCGCATCAACGGCTACCTGACACCTGTCTGCGTGCGGGGACGCACAGGCAAGCCAAGGGGATGTCGGGGAACGCTGCGCGTACCCCGACCTACGTCTCTCACGCCCTCACCAACCACGAACCACGAACCACGAGCCACGAGAAATTGAATCTCGCGGAACGCTGCGCGTACCCTGACCTTCTACGTGTAATTGTGTAAGGAATTAACGAGTCGGGACACGAGCAATTAAGTGTTGATTCGTGTGACGCACGTTCTCCGGACGTGGGTTCTTCTTCAGCGCGAGCAACACGACGGCCGGGCTGTTGGGCGCGCTTAGTCGTTCGAATCCGTGATTGCTTACAGCAAAATTTCAAATTCTTGCGGTAAGGATTTCGCTTCTTCTTTCGTCTAATGCACATGGCGATGTTCAAGTAATCGCTGAACATGATGCGATTGGGACGCGCCAGTTTTTTTGACCAATAGACGAAAGGAGAGCTGACATGTTGAAGAGGAAACTTGCTGGTATCGTGGTTGCAGGACTGTTCTTTGGCGCAGGTGCCGTGAGCGCAACTGAAACGGTGTTCCCGAGTGAGTCAAGTGAAAGCACCGGTTCTACGGTTTGGTATCGCAGTGACATCCAGAAACCGAATACCGAGGCAGGACTCGGGGCCAAGGCGCCGGTGTTCCCGAGCGAGTCGAGCGAAAGCGGTAGCTCTGCAATCTCGTATGAGGGTGTCGCCCAACCCATGGGCGTTCCCGAAGGCTTGACGGGCGCCACCGATCTGGTTTTCCCGAGCGGGACGACCGCGGCAGATTCGTAATTGTAACCGTTGCGACGTCGAGAAAAAAAGCATGGGCAGCAGGCTCGGCTTGCTGTCCATGCCGATTTCGCGCAGCGGGACGGCGCTTCCTCAAGAAATGTGCTGTCGCACCCGCCAAAACGTCTATGGAGGGTTGGCCCCCGCAATGCCTGTGTTGCTCGGTGTAAAATCGCATATCGCTTTGTTCTCTGTCCGGGAATCGTAGTCATGAAGAAATCAGGGCCCGATAAAGCCCGGCTGGATCGCATCATCGCCGAAGCGAAGCGCAATCAAGCCGAGCGCGAGAAGGGCTATCGCGAACAGGCGCTCAAGATGTACCCCTGGATCTGCGGGCGCTGCGGGCGGGAGTTCACCCGGGCGAACGTCCAGCTTCTAGAAGTCCACCACCGGGACCACAACCACGAGAACAATCCGCCCGACGGCAGTAATTGGGAATTGCTGTGCACTTATTGCCACGAGAACGAACACCGGCGCTATCTGGATACGGCCGGACGCAGTGAGCAGGATCCCGGCGCGGGGGAATCACGTGCGACGTACAGGGCATTCGCCGGGCTGGACGAATTGTTGAAACGAAACGGCAAGACCAGGGGATAGGTTATCCATTTTTCGCGCTCCACGCTGGCACGCAGGCCAGCATCTATTCCTTGCTTTCAAGTGGTCGCGGTGCCGGCGCCGGCTGCCTCAAACCCAGCCGCAACCACAACGGCACCACGGCCAGTCCCACAACCAGATTGAATGCCACCCAGACTTCTCGTTGCGGCAACCAGGCGGGCGGCGTTGCCTCGACCAGCCAGGAGCCAATACCGATCAGCAGGCAGAAAACACTGACCGCCGAAAGCGCGGTAGCCGCCACGCCACGCGCGAGCCTTGCGCTCGGCGCCCGAGGATCGTCTCCCGCTGCACGTGCGACCGGAGCCCACCAGCCCGGGGGCTGAACTCTCTTATAGAAACCGCACAAGGCTTCGGGCCGCACCGAGTCGATCCAAAGGGAGGCACATACCCCGGCGGCGGTCGCGACCGCCGCAACGATCAACATGCGCAGCGGGGCGGAATCGTCAGAGATCAGGACCAGCACCAGCGGCACCAGAAGCGCGGAGGCGATCAGGGCGGCGAGTTCGCCCCACGCCGTGATGCGCCACCAAAGCCAGCGCAGAACAAGCATTATCCCTACACCTGCGCCCAGCAGCAGACTCGATTCCCACGCGGTCTTGATCGAGTCAAGCCTGCTCATGATGAGCAAGGAAACACCCAGGATGATCACGTTCGACAGCCGGGCAACCCATACCTGGGAGCGTGCGCTCGGTGTCCTGCCCAGGTAGCCGCAGATGAAGCGCCGGTAGATATCGTTGGTCCAGTACGACGCGCCCCAGTTGAGATGGGAGTCGACGGTGGAAGCGAGCGCGGCTATCATCCCGGTCAGCATCAGACCCTTGAAACCCGCCGGCAGGAATTTCTCGATACCGCGCACGAAGGTCGCCTCCCTTTCGGCAACATAAGAAGCACTGCCAGGCACCGTATCGGGGGGAAACAGCAGCAGGAGACCAAGCGCAATGGGCAGCCACACGAGACTGCGCACGAGCACCTGCGCGAACGTGAAGATCGTCGCAGCCCGCCTCGCCTCGTGATCGTTGCGGCAGGCCATGGTGCGCTGCGCGAGATAGCCGGTGCCGTCGGCATTGACCTGAATCAGCCATTGCAGCAGGAACACGGCCAGCAGCATCGCTGTCACGTCGCGCGCGACCGACGGCGTGAAAGCGAGCAGCTCCGACGCAGCCAAGCCAAGTCCGCCGCTGGAACTTTCGAAGGTCGCGCGCAGCCTCGCAAGCATGCTATCGAGACCGCCCGTTTCCTGGACCACGAAGGCCGCGTAAACGATGCTTCCGAGCATCATGATCGCGAACTGGACCATGTCGGTTTTCACGACGGAGCGAAGGCCACCCAACGTCGAGTAAAACAGCGTGATGAGGGCGATCAGGAGAAGCGAGATCAGGTTGCCGGCCGCCTTTGCCCACCTCGCCGGATCGCCGGCGGGAATCGCGGTGAGCGGCAGTTGCGCCCACTCGACGAAGCGCCGCAATGGGTCAAACACCTCCGGCGCCAACCACTCGTCCCACGGCAGGAAGGGCTCGGCAATGCGTGTTGCGGCCAGAAGCACGATCGCGAGCGCAAAACAGTTGAAGACCGTCCCGAAATAGAGCGCCTTGATGAGCCGCAGCGGTGCCGCCCCGCCCCCGCGGTAACGCAATTCCGCCAGCTCCGCGTCGGTGAGGACACCGGCCCTCCGCCAACACGCGGCGAGCACAAAAGCGAGCAGAAGAAAGGAGACGGCGTAAACCCAGAGCCGCCACAGCGCGAATATTCCTCCCGCCGCAACCAGCCCCGTCACCAGCAGGGGCGTGTCGGCGGCGAACTGGGTAGCCGCCATGCTGATGCCGGCCTGCCAGCCATTCAAGGTGCGGCCGGCGAGAAAGTACTGTTCGAGACTCGTCGCGGCGAGCCGCCGGTCGCGCAGTCCGACGGCGACGATGTAACAGGAGAATGCAGCGACGATCAACTGGTCGAGTATCGTCACGTGGGGCTCTTGAGAGATTCCTGAAAGATATCACGCACCGTAACGATCGCGAACCATCCGCGGACCAGGGACCCCGAACCCGCAAGCAGATCATGGCGCGGCAAAAAACCACCGGAAGGTGTTGCCATCACAGGCCATGCGCGATATAAATAGCAAAATCCTCCAGTTGCAACATGGCCAATCCGGCTTTCAGACTCGCCACCCCCGCCGACGCCTACGAAATCGCGGTGATGTCGCGCTATTTGATCGAGGTCGGACTGCGCGGCTGGTCGTGGCATCCGGAACGGGTGGCAAAAGCGATCCGCGCGCGCGACACCGATGTTCTGGTCGCGACGGTCAAGGATCTCCTCGTCGGTTTCGCCATCATGGAATTCGGCGACAGCAAGGCGCACTTGAGTCTGCTGGCAGTCAAACCTTCGCACCAGCGCTGCGGCATCGGGCGCAAGATGATGGGCTGGCTCGATGAGGCCGCGCTCACTGCCGGCATCTCCACCATCAACCTCGAACTGCGCGCCAACAACTTCGGCGCGCGATGCTTCTACAAGATGCTCGGCTTCACGGAAACGGGCTACCTTCCCGGCTACTACCGCAACGTCGAGACCGCAGTGCGGATGTCGCGCGACATCCGGCGCGTGATTCCCCAGACCGGTCAATTGACCCGCGGCGGCACAGGATAAACAGAAGCGCCCGCGATCGTTATCCGGCATCTTCTCGCCGGCTGACTCGCGTCTGTCGGCCCCGGCCCGCTTGCAATCTGTACGCATGGTAGATCGACCACGACGTGGACGCTTTCCGTCCTTTCTCCATTACCCACGGGGCGGCCCTGATCGTCATCGCCGCGGCGTGCTCGCTGTTTGTCGCAGTCGGGCGCGGGCAGCGCAACGACGTGCGCCCGACCGCTCTTGAAAAGACGCTTGCGATCACCAGCCTCGTCTTGTGGACGGCAGCGCACGGCTGGTGGCTCGTGCCGCCGCGGTTCGATCTCGCGACCACCCTGCCGTTACAACTGTGCCATATTGTTGCAGTGATTGCGTCTCTCGTGCTGCTGACGCGCCGGCACCGGCTGCGCGCGTTGCTCTACTTCTGGGGCTTCGGGCTGTCTACCCAGGCACTCCTCACGCCCGCTCTCACTGAGCCTCCGTCCTCGATCTGGTTCTGGGCGTTCTGGGCGCAGCACGGCTTCGTCATGGCGGTCGTGGTATACGACCTCGTGGTCTACCGCTTCCGCCCGACTTGGCGCGATTACCGCATCGCTTGCGCGGCGAGCATCGCCTATCTCGCGATCGTGCTGCCGATCGACATTGTGCTCGGTGCCAATTACGGGTTCGTCGGCGCCCCCCGTCCTGGAACACCGAGCATTATCGATCTCCTCGGACCGTGGCCGGAACGTCTCGCAGTTATCGTGCTGCTGGTCGCGGCGGTGATGGCGCTCTTGATGCTGCCGTGGGAGATCGCCAAGCGGCGCGGCGCGTGACAGAGCGGGAGGCTCAATCGACCTTGGCGCCGGCCTCTCGGACCACCTTACCCCATTTATCGGTTTCGGTCCTGATGAAGGCGGCGAACTGCTCGGGCGTGTTGCCGACCGGTTCAAGCCCCTGGCTTTCCAAACGCCGCTTCATCTCCGAGGTGTGCAAACTCTTCACGATCTGGCCATTCAGTTTGCCAACGACAGGCTTGGGCGTGCCGGCCGGCGCGACGATACCCTGCCAGACGAGCACCTCGAAGCCGGGGAGCGCCGCCTCCGCAATGGTGGGCAGATCGGGCAAGAGCGGCGAGCGCTTGAGAGAAGTGACACCCAGCGCCCTTAACCGGCCGGCCCTGATGTGCGCCAACGTGGTTGCTATGGTGCCGACCGATAGCTGAAGTTGTCCGGCTATCAAGTCAGTGAGCGACGGCCCGCTGCCCTTGTAAGGCACGTGCGTGAGTTCCACGCCGGCCATCGACGCAAACAGCGCGCCGCCGAGGTGCGAGGTCGTGCCGCTCCCCGCCGAGCCGTAGTTGAGCTGGCGCGGCCTGGCCTTTGCCAACGCGATCAATTCCTTGACCGTTTTCGCGGGCACCGAAGGATGAACGACCAGGATATTGTGACTGGTGGTGATGAGCGTGATGGGTGAGAAATCGCGCAGCGGCGCATACGGCAGCTTCTTGTAAAGATGCGGCGCGAGGGCGAGCGTGCTGATGTTGCCGAGCAGCAGCGTATAGCCGTCGGGCGTGGACTTGGCGACGATGTCGGAGCCGATGGTGCCGCCCGCACCGGGGCGGTTGTCCACGACGAGCGACTGCTGCCAGGCTTCGTTGAGTGCCTGGGCAATGGCCCGGCCTATGATGTCGGTGCCGGCGCCTGGCGGGAA
>MERG01000313.1:16854-17255 GCA_001771985.1 Betaproteobacteria bacterium RIFCSPLOWO2_12_FULL_62_13
CACGATCCGTATCGGCCTATTGGGGTAGCTCGTGGCTTCAGCGCCCAAGGCTGTCTGCGCGAAAACGTACGGCGCAAGCAAGCAGGCTGCCGCCGCAAGTATCCTCCACGCCAGCATTGACATCATTTTGGCCGCCATGTTGACCTCCCGTTCAGTTACCACCCAAGCGCATACGCCGGCCGTCGCGGATCGGCGCCACCTTGCAGAATACCAGTCCTAGGATCGACAAGGATCGCGCATACCGCGCCCGCTCGCCATTCGAGTTCCGGCCACCACGCGACCTTGTGGCCGAGACCCGCGAGCGCTTTTCCAGCCGCTTCCGGAATTCTGTTTTCGAGATTCAGCCGTCCCGGATGGTAGTCGTGCGGCTCGGAGGAACCCGGAAAACTGTAAGTCGCGAA
>MERG01000313.1:17326-17483 GCA_001771985.1 Betaproteobacteria bacterium RIFCSPLOWO2_12_FULL_62_13
TGCCGAACGGCATGAACACTTTCCCGTCGCGCATGGCGAGCGCCGGGCTTGGCGTGAGCCGCGGGCGTTTCCCCGGCGCAACCGACGCGGGATGCCGCGGATCGCACCACGACTGCGAGCCGCGCGACGAGGGACAGAGCCCGGTGCCGGGAATCAC
>MERG01000314.1 GCA_001771985.1 Betaproteobacteria bacterium RIFCSPLOWO2_12_FULL_62_13
GCGACTTCACGCCAGGTGCGGCCGAGCAGCCTGGTGTAGCTGTTGAGGTTCATCGCCTTGTTCGGCTCGTGGGAGAGATTCACGTAACGCTTGCGCTCGAAGAGGGTCAGCTTGGCGGTGAACAGTGCGGCAAGCCGGTGGTATTCGCGCGCAACGCGCTCGGGCGTGACAGGAACGGTAGCTGAAGGGCTGCGCAACTCCCGCGCGCGGTCCCGGTGACGGTGAGCGAGGGGGCGGAGGACCTTGTCAAGCAACAGGGCATCGCCGTGATCCGCCACCGGGTAGAGGCGCGATTGTCGCTCGATCCAGAGCGCTGCATTGTCATACAGTGCAGCAAGACGCGGCATTTCCGCTGCGGCATCGATATTCACGGTGCGCTTGCGCGCCTCGAATTCCCCACGCGCGCGAATAAACGGCTTGCCTGCCGCCTCGAACAATTCTTGCAACTCCTTTGTCAGCCGCCGCATGGCGAGAAGCGCCCGCGCGTCCGCCGGATCCGCGGGCTGCGGCGGGTCATCGATCAGCAATACGATGCGCCGACCCGGAAAGTCCTGCAGCATGGCGGAGATCAGCGTGCGGCGGACCACCGCGATCTCTTCCCGGTAGGATGGAATCAGGATGGTCAGCGACGGCGCATTGCCGTCGTAGATGCACTCGAGTTCCTGTGCCGGCAGCCGTGCGTGTGCCAGACGGCGCCGCAGGTAGCCCAGGCGCGTGAACTGATAGACAAAGCTACCGTAGAACAGAGCTTGAATGACCAGGATAAACACGGCCTGCTCGAGCACCAATCCGAGGCCGCCGTGCCCGATCCGACGCCACAGGATCTCGCCAGTCTCCCATGTCGCCATCAACCAGGCGGCCAGGCTGAACGCGAGCGCGGCGGTCGTGATTCGAAGTTCTAGGCTGTAATTCCGCGGGGAGCGTCCCACGGAACATCCCGTATCTCGGGTCGGTTCCACACTACGTCCTGATTTGGCTTGCGGCGCGATATGAACAGTCATTACCTCCCCGTTGACGCGGCGGCCGTGACAACCGGTCAAGATGAGATCGCCCCTGTAGCGTGGGCCCGTTATCCTGTGAGGCAGGGCATACACGACGCCGAAGCAAATACAACCCGGCGCGACCAATAAGCTATAGGTATAACGTCGAACGCGATATCGGTGAAATACCGGAGATCCGTACGGGAAAATACCTCTATGCGGGGCAACAGCCGCCATCCGCGGGGAATCAACTATCTCAATCCGGATGAGGCGCCCGGGAAGAAGAAGTGAGATAAGTCTAATCAGCCAAAGGCTCGCGCCCGTTTGGGTTCCATCCTGAATACATTGCGCACAATCGTCTCGGGTTTGCTCAGAGCGGCGCATCCGGCCCAACGCTCCAGTGGCTCGATGCCATACTTGACCATGCCGATATGCTGGGTTCTGTCCTGGTCGATGACCGGGTCGGAATATGCAAAGCCCAAGTTCCTGCGCACCGCCTCGACTGTGTCCTTGTTTCCCGTCAGAAACAACCAGCCCTGCTGGACCTCAAATGCGCGGGCGTACTGCTTCAGCACCCCAGGCGTATCGTGCTCGGGGTCGAGGGTGATCGAGTACATGAAAATGTCCCGGCCCACGCGTGGGCCCAGCGCTCTTTGCACCCGGGCGAGGTTCGCGGTCATGAGCGGACATGTCGCCTCCCCGATACAGTTCGTGTACATAAAATTGATCAAGACGGTCCTGTCTTTGATAAGGTCGTCGTACAAACGGACCTCCTCCCCTTCATGGGTGCGGAGGACGGCGTTCAGAAAGCGGTTCCGCCGCCGTTCGGCTGCTGGAATCTCGGCAAAGCGCTTCTTCTCCTGGGGAACAGAATGCGGCTCAATCAGCGCCACGCCAGCGGACGCAAACGCGCCGACGGCGAGTCCTCCCCAAAAGTGTCTTCGATTCATGTCTCTCTCCTTTCTCTACTGCACGGCCTCGACGACCTTGAACAGGATCATCATGCCGTGGTCCTCGTGAACGGTGTTGTGGCAGTGCATCGGGTAGTCGCCCAGCCAGTCGCGGAATTGTATGAAGACCTCGACTTCGCCCGAGTTCCTGGTCCCGATGACATTCTCGCCGACGCCTACCATGTCCTTCCGGGCGATCTCATAAATGGGCGGCGGTTTTCCGTCCCGGGTCCGGATCTGGAACTCCTCCATGTGGGGATGGGCCGGGTGGACCCATCCGCCGCCCGACTCGAAGGTCCAGATTTCGGCCGTGTTCTGCCGGATGAAAGCGCTGATCTCTTCATTGAAGAAGACCCCGTTCACCGACCACGCGCCTCCCGACCGATCGAATTTCCAGTGGCGTCTCTGTGCGATACGGGCATTCATGTCGGGCAGAGCCAGTAGCTGCTTCGTGACATCGAATGCGCAATCGGGCGCGTCCTCCGCCACTCGGAACTCGACGAGGTTGGTCGGAGCGATGATGTTCCCGGTGGGACCGCGACCGCTGATCTGCTCCAGGCGGTTCTGGAGGTAGATCCTGTCCCCGCTGCGGGCCTTGGAGAAGTCCACGATGACATCCACCCGCTCCGCCACCTGAAGCCGGATGCTCTTGCGTTCGATGGGGCGGGGCAGAAGGTTCCCGTCGTTGGAGATCTGGATGAAGGGAGCCCCGTTACTCAAGAAGAACTCGCGGACCCGGGAGGGCCCGCCGCCCAGGAGGCGGAAGCGGTACTTCCTGCGCTTGACCTCCAGGAAGGGCTGGATCTTCCCGTTGACCGTTTCCTTGTCCCCCAGGATCCCGTCGAGATTGAACAGATCGAAGAAGAGCTGCCCCGTCGTCGGGCCGAAGACCTTGTCCATGAAGAGCATGGGGATGTCAAATTCCCCGCTGGGAAGCTTTAATCCTGTGGTCTCGTCGTCGGTGTCCAGGAGGATGTCGTCGCTTGCGAGCGTGTAGAAGGAGGCGAGCCCCTTGTAAGTGTTCTGCGCCGTGAAGTCATGCTCGTGGTCATGGAACCAGAGAAAGCTCATGGTTTCGCGCACGTCCCCGCGGACGGTCCTCCCATTCAGGGCAGTCTCGGGATGCGTGCTGGCAAAGCCGGCCCGGGCGTTGGCGTAGTGGTAGTCCTTGAACTGCCCGGCGTCATAGCCATGCAGAGGCCCTCCGTCCGACTCGCTGGCGGTGTGGCCGTTGTGCAGGTGGGTGCTGGTCTTGTTGATTCCGAAGCCCCCGTTTTCCTGCGGCAGCGCATTGTGGACGCGGTGGAGGACCGGCTCTCCGTATCGCGCTTTGATGCGCAGCGGCCCTATTGCCCCCGTCGAGCGCTCGACGAAGGTCCAGACCGTGGAGGGCGGCACCCCATCCACGGCCGGGTAGAAGTTGTTCGAAACCGGCTGCTCGATGCTTTCGTACATCTCCGCCGGCAGAAATTGCTCCCAACGCTGGTGGGCGGGGCGGTCCGCTTCCGTGAATCCCGTGACATACGCGACGCCGTGGGGTACTCGTTCCGTCGCGGCTGGATGCGGATTCGGGTGCTCGGTCGGCTCCGGGTTCAGTGTGACCGGCCGCATTACGGGCGGGATGGGGAGCGCGTCTTGGAACGGGGTGTTGGGCGGACTGATGAACGGGAAGACATCACGTGCGTGGGCCCAGTAGGGCTTAAAAGCGCGCGTCCCCAAAAGGCCCGCCAGCCCGCCCGCGCCCATCACCAGCCCCATCTTGAGGAGCTCACGCCGGCTCAATCCCGCCTTCGCTATCTCCCTTATCTCTTGCATATACCGGCCCACGATCTTTTCTCTTCTCCGGGTATCCGAGGTGATGATGTTCCTTCTCATGGCTCCTTTCTCCTTTCCCGTCTGCCGGGCGTCCGCTCTTGACGGCTCCCGCTCTGGCATTCAACTCGGGGCGCGTCCAATCGCGGTTTTTTCCCCGCAATTGCGACCGTCCCATTTTCACGATTGGCCGCCCGCAATTGCAATCGGGCAACACCTGCAGTGCTAAGCAATGTTTTACCCGACGCGGACGATTCCCCGGAGTTATCCGTTAGGAAATGCATATTGATTCGGCCAATGCCATGAGCATGTTCCGGGCGCATGCCGCAGTACGCCCGCGGTAGTTCCTCTAAGGATGTTCTGAAAATCCTGTCATTTCTCGCGCGTGCTCCGGGTGCTGGGGATGAATGGCAGCGTGGCCAATGCTGCGGAAGAGACGGCTGGCCCCTCCTGGCTTTCTTTACCAGCCCAGCCAAGCGCTATCTGTGGGTAAAGCGGTGAGGCGACGGATCTTGAGGCAGGGGAAACACGCGGCTTATCCGGATATCGACCCGCTGCCGCGATGGGCAATTCATGGAGAAATCCCGATTACGATTTCGTCCGTGCGGCTCTTGAATCGTGATCTTTTGCCACGTAACCATTCCGGCACTGCCGGATTGGCGCACGACAACGAGCTGCAGCACGTTGGTGCCTGGAATCAGCTCGGTTTCTCCAGGAACTTGAACATCGCCGTGTGATCGCTTGCGGGCCCGAGCGCGTTCTCGGCGTCGTTCCAGATCTGCGCGCAGTATGGGGCGAGCTGCGCGGGACCGCCCATCGCCTCGGCGAGTTCGAGCGCGGTGCGCAGATCCTTCGCCATCAGACCGGTCGTGAAGCCGGCGTTGAACGCTCCCGACAGCATGAACTGCTTCATCTTGACCTTGGTGGTGTTGTTCATGCCGGTCGCGGCGTTGAGGATGTCCACCATCACATTGGCGTCGAGGCCGAAGCGCTTGCCGACGATCACCGCTTCACAGGCGGCGACGAGTCCCGCGGCGGACACGTAGTTGTTGAGCGCCTTGATCGCATGGCCGGCGCCAAGCGGCCCGGCGTGGAAGATCTGGCTGCCGAGCTTTTCAAAGACGGGACGGCATGTTTCGAACACGGCACGGTCACCACCGACCATGATCGTGAGGTCCGCGCTCACCGCGCGCTTGACTCCACCCGAAACCGGCGCATCGATGAGTTTTACGCCGCGCGTATCGAGCAAACGCCCAAGCTCGCGCGTCGCGACAGGCGAAGAGGAGCTCATGTCGATCACAGTCGATCCCGCTTTGAGTCGTGCCGCAACGCAGTTTTCGAAGCCGTCGTTCTCACCACAGATCACTTTGCGCACAGTGCTGCTGTCGGGCAGCATGGTGATTACCGTGGCGCTCTGCGCACCAAGATCGGCGAGGCTTGGCGCGATTTCGACCTCGTGGGTCGACGCGAGCGCTGCCGCGTGGCTCGGATCGGCATCGTAGATCAGCAATCGGTAGCCTGCTCTTGCCAAATTCGCGGCCATGGGCGTGCCCATGGCGCCGATGCCGACGAAACCGATCTTGCCGAATGACTGGGCCATGCGTGTTCTCCTGTAGGTCGATAGAACTGCGAATGGACAGGATTCACAGGATCAGATTGAAAACCTTAGACGGTAATCTTGCAAATCCTGTTAATCATGTCTATTGCTTTGTGTTCTCAAACATCACTTCTTGCGCTTTTCCTGCGCCCGCCGCTGATCCACGCACGCGTTCAGTTCCGGGCCGCGCTTGCCCTTGCAGGGCTGATAGATCCGATTGATGCGCTCGCAACGATGCCTGGTGCGTGCGCGTTTCTTCTCGTCGCAGGGCAGCGGGGACTGGTTCGCGCGCAGACACACGTAGAGGGTGTTGGCGTCGCTTTCGGTGCGGCAGAACTCGATCGCGCGGTTGTCCGCGGCGCAGCGCGCTTTGTCCCGTTCCTGCTGGCAGTCCTTGGGCATAGCGAGCGTGCCGCGCTCAGCTCGGATGTCCAACGCCCTTGTTTGAAGGGAAACCACGGCGCCGGTGAACGCCAGCGCGACGACAACGCCGCCCGTGCTTAACGTCCGTGCATCAACCGAACGACTCCTGCGCATCGCGGGTTTGGCCTTAGTGCCGTTCCAACTTGTTTCGCCAAATTCCGGCGGTCAGCTTGGCGCGGTCCTTGTAGATTACATCAATCGAGACCTGGCGCTTGAACGGAATGCTTCGCAGCTCAATTTCCCGGGAAAGTGCCTCTTCGTAAATCGATTCGAGCAAGCCGGAACCGAGGATACGGTGCACTTCGATTGCGGGCCCTATTATTTTCTCGGTTAGATCGTCGTTCATTTTTCTCTGTGTTCTCTGTGACCTCTGTGGCTATTTGTTTTTTGCTCTTAATGCTTCGGCGCGGATCGCGGACAGCGTCGTGCGCGGCGTGATCGCTTCGGGGTCGACGCGCAGTTCGAGCAGCGCCGAGGTCCCGGCGTTCCAGGCGCGCTCGAAGGCGGGCTCGAAGTCCGCCGTGCTTTCCACGATTTCGCCGTAGAGGCCATAAGCGCGCGCGAGCGCGGCAAAGTCGGGGTTCCTGAGCTCGGTTCCATAGATATGCCCCGGATACTCGCGCTCCTGATGCATGCGGATCGTGCCGTACATGCCGTTGTTGACGACGATGAACACGATCTTGAGCTCGTACTGCATCGCGGTCGCCAGTTCCTGCCCGGTCATGAGGAAATCGCCGTCGCCCGAGAACGCCACCACCGGGCGCTTGGGGTTCACAAGTTTTGCGGCAATCGCTGACGGCACGCCGTAGCCCATCGCGCCGCTGGTGGGGCCAAGCTGCGTGCGGAATCCCGCGTAGCAGTAGAAGCGGTGGACCCAGATCGAAAAATTACCCGCGCCGTTGGTAACGATGGTCTCGGACGGCAGGCGCCGGCGCAGAAAGTGCATGACTTCGCTCATATTGAGCGTCCCGGGAGCCGGGACTGGCCGCTGCCACGCTTCGAGGTCGGCGCGCGCTCCCTCCGTCCACTCGTCCCATACTGTCCTCACCGGAGCAAGCGCCCGCGCCGCCGCGGCGAACTCGGGCATGCCGGAATTGATGAGCAGGTCGCCCTGATAAACGCGCCCCAGCTCCTCGGCTCCGGGATGGATGTGGATAAATTTCTGCTTCGGGCGCGGAATGTCGATGAGTGTGTAATTCACCGTGGTCCATTCGCCAAGACGCGCGCCGATCGTGAGCAGGAGATCGCAGTTCTTGATGCGCTCGGCAAGCTTCGGATTGAGACCCACCGCCACGTCGCCGACGTAGTGCGGATCGCGGTTGTCGATCAGGTCCTGCGCGCGGAACGAGCAGCCCACGGGCAGGTTGAAGGCCGTGACGAACGCTCGCAGATCCTCGCACGCCTGGCGGTTCCAACCAGGGCCGCCTACCAGCGCAAACGGACGCTCCGCCTGCGCCAGCATCTCGCGCAGCCTCTGCATCTCGGCTGCACCGGGATGGGCTGCCACGCGCTGGTAGCGCCCGCCATCCGCGACCGCTGCCATCTGCGTCTGCATGTCCTCGGGAAGCGCGAGCACGACCGGCCCCGGCCGTCCCGACAGCGCGGTATGGAACGCGTGGCTGACGTACTCCGGTACGCGGTCGGCCCGGTCGATCTGCGCCACCCATTTCGTCATCTGGCCGAACATGCGGCGGAAGTCGAGTTCCTGGAACGCCTCGCGTTCGGCCACGTCGTTGCCGACCTGGCCGACAAAGAGAATGAGCGGTGTTGAGTCCTGGAACGCGGTATGGACGCCGATCGAAGCGTTCGTCGCGCCCGGGCCGCGCGTGACAAAACAGATGCCCGGACGCCCGGTGAGCTTGCCGTAGGCTTCCGCCATGTTGGCGGCGCCGCCTTCCTGGCGGCAGATCACGAACCTGATCTGGTCGCGCGCTTCATGCAGCGCATCAAGCACCGCGAGATAGGATTCGCCGGGCACCCCGAACGCGAAGTCCACTCTGTGGACTTTGAGCGCATCAACGAGAATCTGCGCGCCGGTGCGAGCGGGTGCCGAAGCGGTCACGTTCATCCTATTTCCTCAATCGGCCTGTGGTGAGGCGTTTGCGGCAGGAGCGAGTTATGCGCCGGGCGGCGCTGCGTGTCCCGCGATTCTACCGCTTTTGATACCATTCGACTAAACCCGCGTCGGCTTCCGCCGGCGCCGATCAGGACACGCACACCGGATGAGCAGCCGAACCCCGCCGTCCTATCTCGAAACCGCGAGCCGATTTCTCTGCGCGACCAGGCTTTCCGATTTGAGTCCGCAGGCGAAAGAGAGAGCACGCTGGGTAATCGCCGACTGCATTCCCGTGATCGCCGCCGGCATGCAGCAGCCGGAGATGAAAATGTTCGTTGCGCGGCACCTCACCGGAGCTGCGCCCGGCAACGCGTGGGTGATCGGCGCCGCGCGCCGGGCGGGCGCGCTTGACGCTGCGCTCCTCAACGGTACGGCGGGCACCTGGCTCGAACTCGACGAAGGAAATCTTTTCGCCAAGGGGCACCCGGGTATTCAGGTGGTGCCCGCGGCGGTGGCGCTCGCCCAGGAGTCGGGCGCATCAGGCGCTGAGCTCCTCACCGCCGTCGCGCTCGGCTACGAAGTGTCGGCGCGGGTGAGCCGGGCGGCGAAGGTGCGCCTTTCGGTACATCCGCACGGCACGTACGGCGTGATCGGCGCAGCAATCGCCGCCGGCAAGCTCAAGGGCTTTGGCGAGAAACCGATGCTGGAACTCCTCAACGTCGCAGCGACGATGGGGATGGCGGCCAGCCGCCAGACGCTGCTCGACGGCGCGACCGTGCGCAATATCTTCACCGGTCATTCAGGTTACATGGGACTCACCGCGGCGCGCCTGGTCGAGTGCGGCTTCACCGGCGAAACGGACGGCGTAGGCAACGTCTATGGCAAGATACTGTCTGACACATTCGATCGCGATCGGGTCGTGTCCGGCCTGGGCAACGAATGGTTGATCACGCGGAATTATTTCAAGCTGCATCCCACCGGGCGCTACGTGCATTCGGCGATCGATGCGCTCGAGGATTTGCTGGCCAAAGTGCCTGGTGGCCGGCTTTCCATTGACCGCATCGTGAAGATCGAAGTTCGAACCTACATGCTTGCGGCGATGCTGGCGGAAAAGAACGTGGTGTCCAGCTTTGGCTCGCGCTTTTCGATTCCTTTTGCCCTGGCGACCATTCTCTATCACGGCCGCTCGGGGTTGGCGAGTTTCGAAGATCAGTCTGTCGCCAATCCGAAGGTGCAGGAGCTCGCCCGGCTGGTCGATCTGCGGGAGGAGAAGAGCTACACCGCGCGCTACCCACAGGAACAGATCTGCGATCTCGAAATCGCGCTCGACGACGGCAGAGTGTACGAAGGCCGCTGCACGGTGATGAAAGGCGAACCGGCGAACCCGCACACGTCAGGGGAACTGAAAGCGAAGTTTATCGATCTGGGAACGCCGGTGTGGGGAGAACGGACGACACAAAAACTTTTCGATGGGCTGATCGACATCGAAAATATCCGCGATTTCCGTGCTTTCTCGGATGGTTTTGACTTGTAAAGGCAGTTTTGGAGGTGTCATTCTGGCGAAGGCCAGAATCCAGGATGGTACTGAGATGCAGAATGTGCAAATCGTCATCCCGAAAGCTGGGATCCAGGATGCTACTGAAATGCATAAAGTGTAAGTCGTCATTCTGGCGGAAGCCAGAATCCAAAGCATCGAATGACCAGACAGCCTTGTGTTTACATTCTCGCCAGCGGGAAGAACGGTACGCTGTATATCGGCGTGACATCGGATTTGATTAAGCGGGTCTGGGAGCACAAGAACGATGTGGTCGAAGGTTTTACCAAACGTTATCGTGTTCACACCTTGGCGTGGTTTGAAGTGCATGAGTCAATGGAATCAGCAATAGCGCGTGAGAAGGCAATCAAGTATTGGAAGAGGCGCTGGAAATTGGAACTGATCGAGAAATCGAACGGGGATTGGCGCGATCTCTATCCTGATTTGTTATGACTGGATTCTGGCTTTCGCCAGAATGACGCTGCGGCGAAATAGGGCGGGAAGGAGGCATGGTGTTGAAAACGCACGGACGGTACGATTATTCCGCGATAACGAAGCGGCCCGATTACAGTTGGCCGAACGGCAAGCGGCTGGCGGTGCATTTCAGTCTCAATGTCGAGCACTTCGCTTTCGGCGAAGGGCTTGGCAACGACTACGCCGCGCCGCACCCGCCGCCTAATCACCGCAGCTACGCGTGGCGCGATTACGGCAACCGCGTCGGCGCGTGGCGGCTGCTCGAACTTGCGAATGCGTACGATCTGCCGTATGCGCTGCTCGTCAACAGCGAGCTCTATGACTACTGCCCGGAAATGATCGCCGCCTTCAGCGAGCGTGGCGATGAGATCGTCGGCCACGGCCGCACCGACGCCGAGCGCCAGGCCGACATGGATTACGAGCAGGAGCGCGCCTGTATCTTTGAGGCCACGGCGGCGATCGAAAGGCGTGAAGGCGGGAAGCCCATGGGATGGCTCGCGCCCTACATCTCGCAGACCCATGACTCGCTCGATCTGCTGAAGGAAGCGGGCTACCGCTACATGATGGATTGGCCGCTGGATGACCAGCCGGTGTGGTTCCGCACGAAGCACGGGCCGATCCTGTCGATCCCCTATGCGCACGACCTCAACGATTCGCTCGAGTGCGTGTCGCGCCGCACGCCGTCGCCGCTCTTCTGCGAGAGCCTGATCGACCAGTTCGACGAAATGCTCGAAGAGTCGGCGCGCCGCCCGCTCGTGATGAGCGTCGTGCTGCACAGCTTCGTTCTCGGGCAGTCCTACCGGTTGCGCCAGTTCCGGCGCGTGGTCGAGCATATCCTGAAACAGCGCGAGCGCATCTGGATCGCGGGCCCCGGCGAGATCTGCGGGCACATCGAGAGCTTGCCTAAGGGGATTGTCCCTGGCAGCGAGAGTTGATTTGTAACCGCCGATGAACGCCGATCAACGCGAATGGAATCAAAGGAAGTGGACAGGATTGCACCGAAAGGACACCTCATGCAGGAACTGTGGAAGCTCACTGCAAGCCGGGTCGTCGAGCTGCTCAAGCGCCGCGAAGTCTCGCCCCGCGAGCTGATTGACGTCGCGGCGTCGCGCATCGCGGACACCAATCCCCGTATCAACTCGATTGTGACGCTGTGCCTCGATCGCGCGTATGAGCGCGCGAAGCGGTTGGAAAGCAAGCCGGCCACCGACATTCCGCCGCACTATCTCTATGGCCTGCCGATCGCGATCAAGGATAACTTTGATGTCTCCGGCGTTCGCACCACCTCCGGCTCGCGCATCTACGCCGACCGGATTGCGCCCGCTTCCGATATCGTCGTCGAACGTTTGGAAGCAAACGGCGCCATCGTCGCCGGCAAGACCAACATGCCCGAGTTCGCCGCGGGTGGCAACACCTTCAATGACGTGTTCGGTGCAACCCGCAATCCATGGGACACTCGGATGACCTCAGGCGGCTCGTCGGGGGGCGCGGCGGCGGCGCTCGCCGCGGGCCAGGTATGGCTCGCGAACGGCGGCGACTTCGGCGGCAGCATCCGCCAGCCGGCGAGCTTCTGCTCGGTGACCGGCTTGCGCCCGAGCGCGGGCATGGTGCCGAAAGCGCAGAAGCAACCCTTCAGTCCGCTTTCGGTGGAAGGACCGATGGCGCGCACGGTTGCCGATTGCGCATTGATGTTCGACGCCGAGGCGGGCTTTCATCGACTCGATCCGCTCTCGCAAGTCGGCCCCCATCCGAGCTTCGTCGCCGCAGCAGCAAGACCGCAACGGCCGCGCCGCGTCGCGTTCAGCGCCGATCTCGGAATCGCGCGCGCCGTGCACAAGGAGGTGCGCGAGCTTTGCAGGGCAGCGGCCGAAAAGCTGTCCCGCGACGGCGTGACAGTGGAAGAGGCGCATCCCGATCTTTCGGATGCGGAAGAGACCTTCCTCACATTGCGCGGCGCGGTTTTCATCGCGCGCCACGCGCAACTCATCGAGAAATACCGCCATCTATATAAGCCCGAAATTATCAAGAACACCGCGTTCGGGCTCAGCCTCAAGGCTGCGGACATCGTCGCGGCCGACATAGCGCAAGGCGAGTTGATCCGGCGCGCAGCGCAATTCTTCGAAGACTACGACCTGCTGCTTTGCCCGGTGGTGACCTGTCCGCCGTTCGACGTGAACCAGCGTTACCCGGAAGAGGTGGATGGCGTGCACTTCGAGGGTTACATGGGATGGTTGATCCTCACTTACGCCATTACCGTGACCGCCTGCCCTGCGTTTTCGCTCCCGTGCGGCTTCACACGTGATGGGCTGCCGGTCGGATTACAGGTGGTGGGAAAGCCGCGCGGCGAGGCAGCGCTGTTTTCCGCAGCCGCCTACATTGAGGCGCTGCTTGGCGTGGCAAGCCTCACGCCCATCGACCCGAGGAGCGCCTGACTGAAGCGCACAAGAACTGCGCTCACCCGGCGAATTCGCGGTAAAGTTTGATCTAGCGCAAAGAAATGTCCTCATGTAGCGGTCATATTTTTTCATCGCAGTCGTCTGTCCGCACTTCTGATAGTGGACCCGAAGAGTCCACGTTGTAATACCCATGGGGCGACCGCCCTGCGGGATGGGGTTTGGGAGGGTCATGGTGAACAACCCCCTCGGCAAGACGCTTGGGCGCCAACCGGCGCCTCTCCTTTCAGCGGCAGTTCTCGCAGTTCCAGTCGCGGTCAATTTCATCACAGCGCACCGACGTGATCCTGGTACGACCCCCGTGCTCGCGAGGACGGCGCTCGCGAGCTTGAGCCCGAGGCAAAGCGCGGTGCTGCGCCTGGTTCCATACGCAGCGGAACCGGTACTCGAAGCGATGAACGCGCGGCTCGAGTCACCAGCACCGGGAAGAGCGTAAATGGAATTCATCTTTGCATTGATCGCTATCGTCCTCGTGGTCGCGGTTCTGGTGGAGCCGATTCTCGGGAGACTGCGCGCGAGAGACCTGCAGCAGCGCGTTGACGCGCTGGAAAAGCTTGTCCGAGATTTGCAGGAGGAAGTTCGCGGGCAGCAACTGGAGCTCACTACACTTGCCGCGACAAAAACAGCCGAGGTCGCTCGCCACGAACGTGCAGAGGAGGCGCTTCCGCCCGAGGCGGTTGGACCGATCGCCCTTGAACCTCCACCGCCAGCGCTTGCGGAGCCGCCGGTCGCGGCGCCGCAGCCCGCAGTCCAACCCGTGCCGGCCACCGGGGAAGCGGCGCCGGTTCCGGCAAAGCCAACGTTTCCTCTTCCATATGTTGCGGAACTGGCGTTGTTCCTCGCGCCACAGCCCTCGACCTCGTTAGCGGCTCCTGGGAGGGAAGCAGCGCCTGTGTCAATGGAACCCCGTGCGCCTTCGCTGGCTGTTGGTGGAGCACAGGTCGAAGTTCAGCATCCCGCCGTGCTTTCACCAGTGGAGGCGAGTGACGCTGCGCCAATATCATTAGAGCCGACAATCCCTTCATTACCGGCTGTGGCGACACCCCCGGCATCGGCGTCTGAGCCCGCGATCCAGCCATCCGCCGCTGCGGGGAGCGAGTCACTGGCCGCCGCGATGGCATCCATTTCGGCAGCGATGGGGGCTCAGAAACAGACGGCCGTTGATCGAGAGCTCCCCAAGCCCGAAGCGGAGCCGCCTCGTGTGAGGCCGACGCCGGCGCCGCCTCCGCCTTCTTTCCTCGCCAGACTGCGCGAGCGAATGCAGGAGCAAGCGTCGCGGGAGGAGTGGGAAGCGATCGTCGGTGGAAGCTGGCTCAACAAAGTCGGCGTGTTTGTGCTCGTGATCGGGCTCGCGCTCTTTCTCGGATACTCCTTCAGATATCTCGGGCCCGCCGGGCGAGTCGCGATTGGATTCGTGCTGAGCGCGGCAATCCTGCTCGGTGGGGTCATTCTCGAAAGACGGGCCCGCTATGTGATTTTTGGCCGCGGATTGATCGGCGGGGGTTGGGCGGCCCTTTATTTCACCACATACGCGATGCACGGGCTGGAAGCTTCGCGCGTCGTCGTAGACCCGATGCTCGCAATGATCCTTCTCGGCGCCGCGGCTGCCGGGATGATCATTCACTCGCTGCGCTATCGCTCCGAGATCGTTACCGGCCTCGCTTATCTCTCGGGATTCGTTGCGATCGCGATCAGCCCGGTTTCGAGCTTCTCCGTGATCGCCTCCGTGCCGCTCGCGGGATCGCTCCTTTTCGTGGCCCAGAGGTTCTCGTGGACGAACATGGTGGTGGCCGGCGTGATCGGCACCTACGGCACCTATGCCGTCAAGTACGGCACCATCGCGCAGACCAGCACGCTTTTGAGCGATTTCGCAAGTGGCCAGTTGGTACTCGCGATCTACTGGCTGATGTTCGAGGGCTGCGATCTCATGGACATGTTGCGGCGTCGTGAAGCGCCTGGACTTGCGCGCGCAATCTTTCCCCTGAACGTCTGTGGTTTCGTCGGGATCTCGCTGCTTTACTGGCCTTCGTTCGCTCAAGAAACGCTTTACCTCTTCTTCATGGCGACCGGGGCGGCCTATCTCGCCAGCACGATGATCAGAGCGAAAGTGCGGCCGCCATCGAGCTTCCCGGAGGGGAGCGATACGGTTCAGCGCATGATAGGAGGCGGATACGAGGTCGCCATCACGCTTACCGTGGTGCTGGTGACGACGGGGATGCTCCTGAAGTTCTCGGGCCTGGATCTCAATCTGGTGCTATTGCTCGAAGGCGAATTCCTGCTCCTGGCTGGCCTTCGCCTGAAACAGCCGTACCTCCGGCTGCTCGCGGCTGCGGTTTTCGTGCTCCCCGTAATCAAGATGGTGGCGGTTGACATACAGAGGGTGGAGCAGATAACCGCTGCCAGCGCGAGCCTAAGGGCGTGGACGCCTGTGGCTTTGCTCACCGCGTCGGTGTTCTATTTGAATCGCTGGCTGGCTTCCCGCGAACTATTGTCGCAGCGGTTTCTCGAGCTGGCCTACGGCTTTGCCGCAACCGCTCTTCTGCTGGTGATTTTGAATTTCGAAATGCCCCTTGGAAATCTTGGCATCGGGTACCTGCTGCTCGCGCTTGCGTTGTTTGAAATCGGACTCCGAAGGAATTTTGAAGAATTTCGGATCCATTCGTATCTTGCTAGTGCGCTCGGCCTGGCTGTGCTCTTGTCGGTCAATGTTCTGGGCCAGAGCTCTGGAACTCGCGCAGCGGACTATTTGTGGACGACGTTAATGCCCGCTGCGTTCCTGGCCTACGGCGCTACCGCCCGCGTGCACCGTCTTGTAACCGAGCGCCTGCCGGAATCTGAGCGTGCAGTCGTCCGCGTTATCAGTTCGTGGGCCGGCACCGTAATGGTCGCAGGGCTCGCGTGGCACGCGTTGCCGCGACCTTACGTTGGGTTGGCATGGTTGGTCATGGCAGTGCCGCTGTTCGAGGCCGGGCTGCGCGCACGTCTTGGCGAAATCAGAATGCAGTCATATGCGATCGGTGTCGCGGGTCTGGGGGCGATCGACATCATCAACATCGTTCCGCTTGATTTTGGTGCGGCTCCTCATGCTTCGGTCGTAATAGTGCCGGCTGCTCTCCTGGTCTACGCGGCTGCTGCCCGTATGTACCGGCTTGCACCCGAACGAATGGAGGACCGCGAGCGCGGAATTGCGCGCTTCATCAGTTCGTGGGCGGGCACGGCACTCGTCGCTTGGCTTGTGTGGTACTCCCTGCCGCGCACGTATCTCGGGCTGGGATGGCTGATCATGACGGTTCCGCTTTTCGAGGTTGGGCTGCGCGCGCGGCTTGGCGAAGTACGGGCGCAATCCTACGTGATGGCAGTGGCGGGACTGGCGACAATCGTTATCGTCAACATCATCGGCCTTGATTTTGGCGGGGCCCCGCATCCCTGGATGGTGCTGGTGCCCGCTGCGCTATTGACCTATGGCGCGGCGATCCGCATGCATCGCCTTACGCCCGAATGGTTGGAGGAGCATGAGCGCGGAGCGGTGCGGCTTCTCAGCTCATGGGCAGGCACAGCACTCGTCGCGTGGCTTGTCTGGTACTCCTTGCCGCGTACCTACCTCGGGCTGGGATGGTTGATCATGGGGGTATCGTTGTTCGAAGTGGGGCTTCGTGCACGTCTTGGCGAGGTTAGATTGCAGTCGTACGTGATGGGTGTCGCAGGCTTGGCAGCGCTTGCCGTTGTCAATGTATACGGTCTTGACGTCGGCGACGCCCCCTATCCTTGGATGATGCTGGCGCCTGCCGCGCTCCTGGCATATGCGGGTGCGGCTCGCATGTTGCGCCTTCTTCCCGGTCGTCTGCCTGACGCTGAGCAGCTTTCACTGAGGGATGTGAGTTCACTTGCAGGGACGGTCTTGTTGGCGTTGGTGCTCTGGTCCGCCTTGCCGACTCCGGTCGTTGCGGTTGGGTGGGGCATTATCGGCCTGCTGCTGTTCGAGCTGGGATTCTCGCTCGCATATCCCCTGTTGCGGCGACAGGCAAGCGTGGTTCTGGCTCTCGCGTTTGGACGATTGTTCCTGACCAATTTTACGGGGATGGGTGAGACATTCGCCATCTCCCACCGGGTGCTGACGGTTCTGCCACTCATTGTGCTCTTCTACTACCTGTGGGCCAGGCTGAAAGATGAGGCCCGGCAGCAGCGGGCGCTGCCCTGGGAACAATGGGTCGCCATCCTTTATCTGTACGCCCCGGTCGTGCTGGCGGTTGCCCTCATCAGATTTGAAGCCGGCCGCGTCCTGGCGGTGGTCGGCTGGGCGCTGCTCGGCGTTGGGCTTCTCATCGCAGGAATTCGACTGAATAACCGTGACCTTCGCTGGCAAAGCTATGCGGTAGCGATCCTGACATTTGCCCGCTGCTGGGCCACGAATTTCTACATACCCGAAAGCCTCGCCGGGATGTTTGGTCGGGTGTTCGCGGGCACTGTTGTGACGGCGAGCTTCTTCGCCGCGCAGTTTCTCTCACCTAGACATGGAGACGAGACGCTCACGATTGAAGGAAATTGGCTAAGGCGGCTGCTGATCCGGTTCGATGCGCGTGGCAGAACGGTGTTTTCGCTGCTCGCCATCATCCTTTTGACCGTGCTTATTTTCTATGAGGTTTCAGGAAACCTGCTTACGGTGGCGTGGGCGCTGGAGGGGGCCGTTCTGCTAGGGGTGGGCTTTGCGGCGCACGAACGAGTCATGCGGCTCTCCGGCCTGCTGTTGCTCGCCGCGTGCATCCTCAAGGTCTTCGCATACGACTTCCAACAGCTCGAAGCGTTGTTCAGGATTCTGTCGTTCATAGTGCTCGGACTCTTGCTGATCGGCGTATCGCTGCTTTACACGCGGTTCCGTGAGCAGCTCCGACAGTACTTGTAGAGAAGATCATGGTCAGAAAACACGGTTTCTTCCTGTCACTTGCGCTCCTGATGCTCGGCGGTGCTGCCGCCATGCGCGGCGACTTCGAGCATGAAGTGAATCTTTCGTCAGTTCTGGAACTCTGGGGCGACGTGCTGCGGGATGCGGATCAGTTCGGCTTGAAGCTCACGCGCGTATCCGAGCAGGAGGAAATGCGGCTGGGGAAGGAACTTGTCAACGTCGCGAAGGGGTGGGGCAGGGAAACTCCCGCGTCGGCACAGTATGTGTCAGCCGTGGGCCAGGCGCTGCAACCTCACGTCAAACGGAAAGGCATTCAGTACCAGTTTCATGTGATCGAGGCCGACGGTGTCGTCAACGCATTCGCGCTTCCCGGCGGGCAGATTTTCTTTACTACGGGGATGCTTAATTTTCTCCAATCCGAAGCGGAGCTCGCTGCCATCCTCGGCCACGAGATCTCGCACGTTGACCTCGGGCATTGCATCGAACGTTTCCAGCTCGAGCTCGCCTTCAAGAAGGTGGGAGCAGGAGGGATCGGACAGCTTGCGGAGATTGCCCGCAGCCTGGTGGCGCTGGAGTACAACAAATATCAGGAGCTCGAAGCCGATGCGCATGGCATCCGATTGAGCGTCGACGCGGGATACGATCCCGGTGCGGGCGCCGCGGTGTTTGAACGCATGAAACGGCATTTTGGTGAACGAACCGCCGGCAAAGCGAAGACACCCATTGGAGAAGTGACCCATGCGCTCGGGGATGCGCTCGTGTCCTACTTCCAGTCGCACCCCCCCTCGGCGGATCGGGAGCAGCGGCTCAAGAGCCTGGTTGCCAGGAATCGCGAGCGCCTTGCCGGGCGCGCGCTCTATGTCGGCGTGGAGAACTATCGGCAGAAGATTCCGCGCTCGCAGCAGGAATTTCCCGGCGAGCGGCGCGGCCCGTGACGGTTTGTAAGAGTCTGGTTTCTTGCAGCAAAATCTTATCCCTTGGTGGCGTTTCCAGGCAGGACCGCTGCCTTCCGCATGCGACGCTTTCTGTCGCATGACGCTGTTACACTGCCTGCATGAGACACCGTCAAGACGCCAAGCCCGGAACTCCCCAGCCGACGCCTCGTTCAGATTTCTGCATCACACCGACGGGACGAGGCGCGGCCGTCCTCTCGGAACGGTTAACCTGTCCCCTGGCAAGAATCTCCATCGACGGCGTCGAGCTGACGCTGATGCCCCCCGTCAGAACTGAGGACGAGTGGATCGATTACAACCAATACCGCCAGCAGCTTCAGGCGGCCTGGCTGCGGCTTTCCGACGTCGATCCCCCGTTGAATCCCCGCCTGATCGGCGAGCCCGGACTCGGCAAGACCACGCTGGCCTGCGCCGCGGCGCGCGCACTGCGGAGTGACGTATACATATTCCAATGCACCGTAGACACCCGCCCGGAGGATCTGGTCGTTACACCCGTGATCACCGGAAACAGGAAGATCGAATACCGCGCCTCTTCGGTCGTCAGCGCCATGATCCGCGGCGGCATCCTGATCCTCGACGAAGGGAACCGCATGCCGGAGAAGGCCTGGGCATCGCTCGCGCCGCTGCTCGACGGACGACGCTACGTGGATAGCACCATCGCTGCGATTCGGATTCCGGCAGCGCCGGATTTCCGCATGTGCGTCACCATGAACGATGACAGCAGCGTCTTCGATCTGCCCGGATATATTCAGAGCCGCCTCAAACCCAAGATCGAACTGCTGCCCCCGCCGTGGGCGATCAAGGAGGAGATCGTGGCGCTGAAATGCCCGGGCGTGGACGCCGAGCTGCTGAATAGGATGTTCGCCGAACTCAAGGCGCGGGCCGCTCAACAATGTGGCGACAGCGTTCGCGATATCCTGTCGCTGGCGCAGTATGCACGGAAGCTTCAGCACGGGAATTTCGACCAGCCGCTGCGAAAGGCGATCGAGCAGATCCTCACCGCGCCCGGCGCCACGGCGGCAACGTAGTGGGAGCCGCGCGTGGAACTCGGCGAGCGCTTCCGCAATCTTCTGGCCATTCCCTCCCATCACTACCATCCGGTTTTCGGCCGGGAAGTGGTCCGCTCCGTTGCGAGCTTCAAACCGGAGGCGATCGCAGTGGAGATCTCCGCGGCCTGGGCCGGCGAAATCGAATGGGGCGCCTCCCTCTGGCCGGCGCCGGTGGTGTCCTACGCCAACCACCGATTTCTTCCCATGGTGCCGGGAGATTCGATCATGGAGGGCTGCAGACTGGGCAAGCAGTTCGGGATCCCAGTCATTTTCGTCGACATCGAGCTCGCCGATCCGATCAAGCGTCCGAAGCCGGACCTGTTGCCCGATGCGGCCCTCGCCCCGCGCGTCGGGAATCTGTTCCTGCAAGCCGCCGACGCCCTTGAGGCGTCGGCCGGACCTCCGGCGGAAGGCGACGTGATGCGAGAGGCCCACATGTCGGCCCGACTGGCACAGCTCATGAAACAATACCAGAGGGTCCTGTGGATCGGCGGCATGGCCCACTGGCCGCGGATGCGCGAGCGGCTGCAGGCGAACGCATTCGATGCGCCGAGCCTGACCGAAGCGCGCCCTCCGCGTTCGTTCAAACGCATGCGGCTCGCTTCCTCGGCGCTTCATCGCATGGCGTACCGACTCCCGTTCCAGGTCGCGCACTACGCATCCGCGCCGGCGTGCTATGACGAAGCCGAGTGCCTGCGCGAACTTGCGCTCGCGGCGGTGGGGCCCGAGAAGCACGCGCCGATCGGCGTTGCGTCGATGCTGCTCTACGCCCGGAATCTCGAAGCGCAGGAAAATATCTCCGAAGCGCCAGGTTTGTGGCCCCTGCTTACGGCGGCCTCATCCTGCCTCGGAAACCCCTATGCGTCGCGGCTGGCAGCACTCGCACTGCGCAACCGGTTTGCGTCTCAGTCCGCGCGCTACCCGCTGCTCACCTACAGGATTGCGAAGCGGGGCGAAGGAAGTTTCACCGGCGCTTACCGGTGCGAGGGAAAGACCCTCGAGGGCGAGCCAATTTGGGCCCATCGCGGGGGTTATCTCGAGTATCGGAGGCTCCCCTCATCCGTTGAGATCGGGCGGCGCGGGCGGGACGATCCGGTGGCTGCGGTGAAGTCCGCAGGTCGAAAAGCGAACAAGGCCTGGGCCGCTCACCCGGATGAGGAAAGAGCCTACGAAGCCTACGTGCGCCACGTCTTACAGCACCTGAGTTCGCCGCGCTCTCGGGAAGCGACTCCGGTGCGCTTCGCGAGCGGCATGGGAGACGGAGTCGATGTCAGGGCGACGATTCGCCACTGGCATGAGGGGGAGATCTACGTGCGCGAACGCGAGCCCGCCGCCGTGAGCCCGCGTAATGGCTTGATCGACTATACCGGCCGCAGCGAGGACTCGTGGATCTTGCCGCGGGCGAGGAGGGGCGGCTGGGTCGATCCGGACCTGCAAAACGTGGGAAGCGCTTCCTGGACGGACCGCGACCGCCAGGTCTTGCGGGAACACCCGTTCCACGTGTCCCGCATTTTTCGTGAACTGTCGTTGATCACCCTCGATGCGCCGACCTGGGAGCGATCGGATGAAAGCCGCTCCTTCCACAGCAAAGTCATCGCGCCGATGATGGAACTTCCGGCGTGTGAGAACAATCTCTGCGGCTGGCTGCGCATCATGTTCCGCTTTTGCCGCAACAAGCCGTTCGGCTACTGGAGCCACTACCGGCCCGGCCTCCGCGTTCTCGCCATCGCGCGCGAATTCGGCGTGCGGATCGTCCACATCCCGCTGGAGCGGATCCCATGGCGCATACGCGAGCGGCACCGGTCTTTCGAGTTCATGTACTTGACGCACCAGCAGTACGACGAGCTGCTGCGGAACATCGCGGAGTCGAGGGGCGTGTGGGTGTCGGCGGAGAACGAATAAATGCCTCAGTCTGCTCAGGCAACTGGTCCAACTGGTATTGTTTCTATTTCAACCGCCTCATTCTGCCAAATAAGTGGCATGACCCCATGGGACAGGCGGCAGACGTTTCCCCATGGCCTGTTCGTAAGAGAGGGAATCAAGCCCGAGGACCCGCAAATAACCCCAACGGCGACGAAGGCGGGAGATGATCTCCTCGTCGACGCTGCCAGGATGTGCGAAGTGCACGATCCCCGGTAGCCGTGGATGCTTGGGTTTCATTCCCCGGTGTATCTGCCATCGACGCAGGCGCCAGAGTCGCCCCACGCGCTGGAGAACGCGCAGCGGCGACCACGGCAGTTCGTAGTGCACGAGAATATTCGCTCGCTCGTGAAGGTCGATGGACTCAGAACATGCGTCAGTCGCGATTAATACGCGTCTTTCGCCACTCTTGAGTTCGTTGATCCAACCAGCCATCCTTTCATCTATTCCCCCGATTGCGGCTTGTACGAACGCATCTCCAGTGGTTCGCTTAAGGGTCTGAGCCACCGCGCGAGCCACCGCGCGATGGACGCAGAACACTACAACGTGTTCT